>QCKZ01000005.1 GCA_003214975.1 Prochlorococcus sp. AG-412-C21 | reverse complement strand
ATTATTGAAGAGAAAAAAGATTTAAAACAACTTGAAGAAGATGGTTATAAAAAAGAATTAGTTGTAAAAATAATCTCACTCATAAAAAAAGCAGAATTCAAAAGAAAGCAGGCCCCTCCAATCCTAAAACTAAGCAGTCAATCATTAGGGAGTGACTGGAGAGTTCCCATAGCAATATCTTATTAATCACCATAAGAACATTTTTGAATTTTTTTTAAAGGCCGTTTAATTGAATTAAGGTTAATACCTTTTTTAATCGCAAGAATTATACCTGCAGCTTCTAAATAATTATTCACTTCAAAAAGATTTTGATAATCATAAAACTCATTAGTCACTTTTAATGTGTTTTGATTTTTTACAGAGATAATATTTAAACCTTTTTCAATACCTGCTAGTACTGCTTCTCCACCTAACGCTCCATTAGGAACGACAATAGATTCAATTTGATTAGGATGTAATGAGATTAGTTCATTTATATTAGGCAATTCAACAATGTCAGGCGCATTGCTTAAACCAATCAATACTGATGGTAAAAAGGTATATCCAATTTCTTCTCCAGCAGCGCGAGGATCTAAATTTATATTCAACTCAATTGGATCTAAAGCTGGTGAATGAGCACATGGAACTTTTAAGAATTTGCTGATTAGATGACTGATAACCGCTTCGACTCCAGAAATAGGGTCAACCCCTTTTCCCTCTCGATAAATATTTGTTGCTGGAGAATTTGAATCGTCTGGAAATTTTGCCACAATTGCTATTGCCGTAACTCCTTTTTCTATTAAACATTTACCAGCATCAATTAGAGTATCAGGATTCTCAATTATGCCACCACTCATTTTTGACGAATCAGAATCAATAACTATGTTTAATGGTTTTTTTGTAACCACATAAGAATGAACGTTAATTCCTAACGTAGATACACACGCATCAGCAACTTGTAAATGTCTTACTAACATTTCACTTTTAATTCCTGAATCAAAAATTATCCCAATTTTCTGTTCCTTTACCCTTTTTAAAGCTATTTCTCCTTTAGCAAATCGGTCTAAACTATAACCCTCAACATAAAAAATATTTTGATCTTTTTCAGAAAGAGTCCCACCATTCATAACATTTGGATGAGTAATTAAACATCCACTTGCCGATGCTAATAATTTAGCGGTAGGAAGTGCATCGCCAGCAAAACCTCCTATCTCGCAACCTATACCAGTTGGAACAATGAATATTGTTGGTGAAATTTCCATTAATAAAAATATTTCAATTTATATTCTTATTTTAATTAGCTAAGATGGCTTTAATTTTAAGTTTTTTCGTTCCATAAGAGCCAATAGAATTTTGAATATCAACAATTGACCATCGAATTACATTACCTTTTTTTTCTAAATTTGCAATGATAAATTCCCTCAAATTTTTTAATTTTATTGAAACTGGCCAATCCAAATAAAAATCAACTGAACTTAATTTCATTTTTGATACTTACCAAATTGATCATTATATAATTCATCTTCAACTTGATCACCAATAACAACGTGCAAATCTGACTTAGGATATGCCACACACAAAAGTGCAAAGCCCTTTTCCTTCAAATCATCATTTAATCCCATAGCATCTTCTTGCTCTACAGATCCTTCCAATATCATGGATGCACAACTTGTACAGACTCCTGAACAACAACTATTTGGTAAATCTATTCCATTCATTTTTGCCGCTGAAATAACATCTTGATCTTCAGAACAGAAAAAACTAAAAGTCTTTTGCTGAAATTGAACTTTGATATTGTATTCAGACATATTCTAAATCTTCTCGCTAAACTGCTGAACCCCCTACAACTTCTAATATTTCTTGGGTAATAGCTGCTTGTCTGGCTTTGTTATAGGTTAAATTCAAAGTACTTGCTAGTTCTTTAGCATTATCACTCGCATTATTCATGGCAGTCATCCTGCATGCGAGTTCTGAAGCTGCTGACTCTTGAAGAGCTCTGAGTACCTGATTCTGTAAATATAGTGGTAATAGCGAATCTAATAATTGATCAGGACTTTGTTCAAAGACAATATCTGAGGGCAACTTCTCTGAATCACTTTTTTCAATATTTGACTTTTCAACGAGTAACTTACTATCTTTAGTTGTTAACCTAAAAATTTCATCATTTTCATCTGCAATACCTTGAGGGTCTAGAGGTAACAATGTTTGAACTACTGGTGCACAGCTTACAAGAGTAATAAATTTAGTATAAATAATCTCTACCCTATCAGCATTTTCGGATAAAAATTCAGCTAAGACTTCACTAGTTATCCCTTCAGAGTCTTTTGCAGTTGGCACCTGTTCTAGCTCTTTAAAGGTGCTTTTAATGGTGTATCTATCTTTCCTATTTTGGAAGTACCCTATTGCCTTTTTACCCACTAAGATCAAATTTGGTTCATAACCTTGTTTAATCAACTCTGCATACCTAATTTCTACCTTCTTGATTATGTTGGTATTGTATCCACCACATAATCCTCTATCAGCAGTTATGCATACCAAAGAAATTGTTCTAACATCTCTTTTTGATAAAAGAGGGGAGTCTACAGCTTCAAACTGAACTCTAGATTGAATATTTTCTAGAACTCGAGCAAGTTTATCTGCAAAAGGTCTACTCTTAAGAACTTGATCTTGTGCCCTCCTAACTTTTGCAGCTGCAACTAATCTCATGGCTTCTGTTATTTTTCGTGTGTTTTTAACAGAAACAATTCGATCTCTAATTTCTTTAAGATTTGCCATGATAATTCCTTAAGTAAATTTAAACTGTGGCTAGCATTGAAGACTTAACTTCTTTTATCACCTCATTGAGTGTTGCCTCTAAGCTATCATTTAATTTCTTCTCTTTAAGAATCTCTTCAATAAATTCTGATTTATTTACCTTAAGATATTCTCTAAGTTCAGCAGCAAATTTAGTTACATCTTCCACTGGAACTTCGTCAATAAGACCCTTAACACCTGCATACACAACTGCAACTTGTTCAGCAAGATTTAATGGTGAGAATTGTGCTTGTTTTAGCAACTCTCTTAATCTTTTCCCTCTTTCTAGTTGTTGTTGAGTAGCCTCATCAAGATCAGAAGCGAATTGAGAAAATGCAGCTAATTCATCAAATTGAGCTAATTCTAATTTAAGTGTTCCAGCAATTTTTTTAATTGCCTTTGTTTGAGCAGCTCCTCCAACTCTACTAACTGAAATACCAACATTAATAGCTGGTCTCAATCCTGAGTTGAATAAATCTGCACTCAAGAATATTTGTCCATCCGTAATTGAAATTACATTTGTTGGGATATACGCAGAGACATCACCAGCTTGGGTTTCAATAATTGGTAATGCTGTCATTGAACCACCACCCATATCATCAGATAATTTTGCTGCCCTTTCAAGTAATCTGCTATGACAATAAAAAACATCTCCAGGATAAGCTTCTCTTCCTGGTGGTCTTCTCAAAAGAAGAGACATTTGTCTATAAGCTTGAGCTTGCTTAGTTAAATCATCATAAATAACTAGTGTTGCTTTGCCTTGGTACATAAAGTGCTCAGCTATTGCAGCACCAGTATATGGAGCCAAGTATTGTAAAGCTGCGGCTTCAGAAGCTCCTGCACTAACAACAATGGTATAATCAAGGGCTCCTTTTTCTCTTAAAACCTCAACCACATTTGCTACAGACGCTGATTTCTGACCAATAGCAACATAAACACATACTACATCTTGACCTTTTTGGTTGATTATTGTATCAATCGCAATTGCAGATTTTCCAGTTTGTCTATCACCAATTATAAGTTCCCTTTGACCTCTTCCCACAGGAATCATTGCATCAATAGAAGTTATACCGGTTTGCATTGGTTCATGTACTGACCTTCTCTTGATAATTCCAGGAGCCATTTCCTCGATCAATCTTGTATCACTTGTTGGAATTTCTCCCTTACCATCTATTGGCTGACCTAGAGGATTAACTACTCTTCCCTGCATTGCCTCGCCAACAGGAACAGATGCGATTTTACCTGTAGATTTTACATTACTTCCTTCTTGAACGCCCAATGCTTCGCCCATTAAAACGGCTCCAACATTATCATCTTCAAGGTTTAAAGCTATACCTTCGGTACCATCCTCAAATTCCAATAATTCACCAGCCATGACCTGATCTAAGCCATATATTCTTGCAATGCCATCACCTATTTGCAGAACAGTTCCTACATTGCTAACACTTACAGATTGGTCATAATCAGTTATTTGTTGTTTTAAGATTGAACTGATTTCGTCAGGGCGTATAGATACCATGGATTTAAGAATTTAAGGTTGATTTAAAAGTTACTTGGATAGTGACAAACCAAGTTTTCTAATTTGTGAAGCAAGAGAAGCATCAATTACTTTAGATCCTACACTTGCGACGAAACCACCAATAAGCGATGGGTCGATTTTAGTTACAAGTTCTAATTTTTCAGTTCCAGCGATATTGACGATCTTTTGGGTAATTAAACCTTTCTGTTCATCAGTAAGCTCGACTGCAGAAGTAACAGTTGCTAAAGCAATATTACTATTTTCTCGGTATATCTCTAAAAATCTATTAAGAATAGATGTAAGAATTCCAATTCTTTGCCTATCAGCCAATAATTTTAAGAAATTTAGTAATGAAGAATTAACCTTATTTGAAAAAATTTCAATAATAATTTTCTTCTTAGCTTCTGTTTCTAAAATTGGCGAGGATAGTGCCTTCTCCAGTTCAGGGGAATCATTTAATAATTCGAGAAGTTGTTTAACCTCTAAAACCATCTCTTCAGTTTGCGAATTTTCATTTACAACTTGAAGTAATGCCTCTGCATATGGAGTAGTAACTGAATTTAAAAGTGGCATTAATTAACCTCAATATTTTTAATTGATTGAGTTACCAAATTTTCTTGTGTTGTTGAATCAAGTCGATTTGGGAGAGAATCTAAAGCTTTCTTAATTGCCAGTTCAACAGCCTCTTTTCGAAGTTGGGAAATTGCTCTGGATGCTTCAGAGCTTTCATCAGAGATTGCACTTTGTTTAATTCGTGCCATCTCTTCAATTGCTTTTTTCTCACTTTCCATTCTGATTGATTCAGATCTTTTGAGGGAATCTGCTTTAATTTGACTAGCTTTATCTTCTGCTAGAGATAAGTCTTTTTTTGCTTTCTCTAGAGCTTTAGTAGCATTCACTAGTCGATCTTCGGCATCTTTTAATTCAAGAAGAATTCCTTCTCTTCTTTTTTGAAGCATTTTACCTAAAAAACCAGGCAAAAATTTATAAAGGCCAAAGACCACTACAGCCCAATTAAGGATATTAGTTTCGAATAAATTCAAATTCAATCCAAAACCTTCTGTAGCTAAAAGAGTTAAATTCATTTTTTTAGAATCAATCTATTAACAATAAGTTCGCTTAAATCATCAGCTTGTTTAGAAAGTTGATCACGAGCAGCAGATGTCTGATTTTCAATTTCTAGCCTTGCTTTTTCTTTTGAAGCATTTGCTTCATTGTTAGCAAGTTCTAGTGCTTCTTTATAAAGCTTGTCAGACTCATTCTCCGCTTCGCTCACAATTCTTTGAGCTTCAGAACGAGCACTTTGAAGCTGAGTTAATAAATCAGCTTCTAATTTTTTAACCTCTGAAAGTTTATTTTTAGCCTCAATAATGTTGTTACTTACAAACTTTTCTCTTTTTTCAACAACATTGCCAACTGGCTTAAAAAAGAGAGAATTTAATATATAAGTAAGAGCAACTACTTGGATCGCCATTAGCGGCAAAGTGGCATTTATATCAAATAATCCACCTTCTGTAGCACCAAAAAAATTAAAGGCCAACATATGATTCAGTTGAAGTTAAAAAATTAAATTGAAATATTGCTAATAAGAAATAGAAGCAATATTAACTTTTAGGAAAAAGGATTCGCAAAAAGTAGTACTAAAGCCACAACTAATCCATAGATTGTTAATGACTCCATGAAAGCGAATGATAAAAGAAGAGTTCCTCTGATTTTACCTTCAGCTTCTGGTTGACGGGCTATACCCTCAACAGCGCCTTGAGCTGCGTTACCTTGTCCAAGACCTGGGCCAATAGCACCTAGGCCAACTGCTAAACCAGCTGCTACAACTGATGCAGCGGAAGTAATCGAATCCATAATTTTGAAATAAAGAGCTTAATACTTGTGATAAATCTTTTTTGTCATACACGCTTGGACATCCTTTTAATTAAGAATGGGTCTGATATTTTCAGACCTACGCGATTAGATATTTTGCCAGATTACAGAACCTTTGTAAAAGTATCTAAATATATTAGAAGAAAGCTAGTGATGTTCTTCAACAGCTTCTCCAATGTAGTAGGCGGCTAGAGTTGCAAAAATTAATGCTTGAATTGCACTAGTAAACAATCCTAGAAACATAACTGGTATTGGTAGTATTAGAGGTACTAAAAAGACTAAAACACCAACAACAAGTTCATCAGCCAAAATATTTCCAAATAGCCTGAAAGATAGTGATAAAGGTTTAGTAAAGTCCTCTAGAATTTTAAAAGGAAGCATTATTGGAGTTGGATGAACATAGTATTCAAAGTATCTCCAACCCTTATTACTTAAACCGGCATAGAAATAAGATAGTGAAACCAATAGTGCCAAGGCTATTGTTGTATTAATATCTGCAGTAGGTGCTCCCAACTCTCCACTTGGTAACTTAATCAATCTCCAAGGAATTAAAGCACCTCCCCAATTGCTTACAAATACAAATAAAAATAAAGTACCTATAAATGGCATCCAATCTCTATAAACTTTTTCACCTATTTGAGTCCTAGCAAGATCTCTTATGTAATCCCAAAGAAACTCAAGCAAGTTTTGAAGTCCTTTAGGATCATTTTCCATTTTTTTAGTTCCTAAAGAAATAAAAACTAATAAAGCTCCTAATAAAATCCAAGATGTCAAAAATACCTGCCCATGAAGTCTGATATTTCCAATTTGCCAATATAGATGTTGGCCAACTTCTAATGCTGCAAAATTTGTGAGCAATGAATTAAAGAACATTTGATTTGAATAAAAGATGGGTAAATTTTTGAGACAAAAAAATTTACTTAGGAACGTGAAAAATAAAAAATGAGTGAAGGTTTATAGATGAAAAAACCTATCATTGCAGGAAAAATATCCAAAGATCCTAGCTTGCTCGCAAAAATAAAGAGGCAAACTGGAACTAATAGTTGCAATTTTGATACACCTGATGATTCTTTACCAAGTTTTCCTACATTTTTAGCAAGCAAACGTAAGTAAAAAATACCAGCAATTGCACCTATAAAAATACTAAAACCAAAAGTAAATCCGAGAAAAATTCCAGTTATTGATGCAACGAAAATAGAAACAATAAAAGTAATTCCAAAAATTGTTAATTGTAATTTTGTATATTCATCATTTTTAGAAAGCAAATTGTCTAATTGACTGGCAATGCCTGATTTACTATCATTGATGATCGAATTTTCGAGGGATTGTGAAATTTGAACATTCTCACTAGAAGGATGTTCAACTTTTTTTCTATTTGAGTCCACTGATGTGAACATAGTTTAGAACCCCCCTCTAAATGGTTTGAAGTAAGTATATAAACTCACGGAATCTATCATGGAGAGGGGCCTTTTAGCTAGTTTTTTTTTATAAAAAATTAATTCTTAAGATTTGTGATGAGTCTATCAACCATGTTTTTGTTTTATTTTTATGAATTAAAAATATATAGGGTCATCTTTTTAATTAATTTAAGCTTTAAAAAGTTAATAAAAGACTTGGCAAAATATCAATTTAACGTCTCAATAGTACATATACATCCAAACAATTGGAGATAAGTCAAGAAAAAATTAAATATAAAAGAATTTCTAAGAGAAAAAAAAACATTAGTTCCAATTACAAAAAAAATCCAAACAATTTAAAAGAATCAATATTTCCTTTACCTTGGACGATATGGCCTTATGAGGCAAAAATCCTCATAACCCTTATTGGAATTTGGTCAATACTAGGAATATGTATTCTAGGATCATCAAGTTGGTGGGTTGCTAGTAGGGAAATGGGAAACTGGGCTTACTTTTTAAAAAAACAAATTATTTGGACAATTCCAGGCATTGGTCTATTTTATTTCGTTCTTAATACAAAAATCAGAAATCTTTTGAAATTTTCAAGGATTATTTTTTATGTTTTATTCTTTTTGATTTTCCTAACTAATATTACTGGAATTACAGTAAATGGATCTTCAAGATGGTTAATAATAGGAATTTTACGGTTGCAACCATCTGAATTAATAAAACCTTTTCTAATTCTTGAGGCTTCTAACCTCTTCGCACATTGGGATCTAATTAAAAATGATAAAAAAAGTAATTTCAATAATCTCCTTTGGGTTATTAATCTTATTAATACTTAAGCAGCCTAATTTAAGTACTGCATCATTAACAGGAATTCTTTTGTGGGTTATGGGTTTATGTGGAGGTGTCAAACTTAGTTCTCTTTGCTCATTTGCCTCATTAGGGTTCATTACTGGATGTATTAGTATCCTCAGTAACGAATATCAGAAACTTAGAGTTACTTCATTTATTAATCCTTGGAAAGATCAGCAGGAGAGTGGATTTCAATTAGTTCAGAGTTTATTAGCAATAGGTTCAGGTGGTCTATTCGGACAAGGTTTTGGACTTTCCATACAAAAATTACAATACCTACCATTTATGTACACAGATTTTATTTTTGCCATTTTTGCGGAAGAATTTGGTTTATTAGGATGCACTTTATTCTTAGGATTTTTAGTAGTTTTTTCTTATATAAGTTTAAGAATTGCACTTAAGTGCAGGAATAACTATACAAAATTAGTTGCTATTGGATGTGGTGTATTGTTGATAGGCCAATCAATAATGCATATTGCTGTAGCAACAGGTTCAATGCCTACTACAGGCTTGCCATTACCTTTTATTAGTTATGGTGGCAATTCATTAATCGCATCTTTTTTTATAGCAGGAATGTTATTGAGATGTTCATTAGAATCAACAGGATTTATAGGTATTATTAGTGCACGAAAGGCTCTTAATTAGTTAGAATTTAAAGGATTTAAGTCAAGCTATCGAATCATTTAATTTAGTTATTTCAGAATTATCTCAAAAGGGTAATCTGCTTATGCAGAATGGTCTTAATAGTCCTGGTCCATTTACTATATTTTTGGTTTTCAGCGCAGGACTTTTAACAAGTCTTGGGCCATGCTCATTATCATTACTTCCAGTAACCATTGCTTATATAGGAGGAACAGAGAAAAATAAATTTAAACTTATTAGTTTTTCAGGAGGAGTAGTTTTTTCGCTTGTTGCACTGGGAGCTGCGAGTGGATTCTTAGGTAAAATATATGGGCAAATTCCATCTTATTACACTTCATTTGTTGCCCTCATAGCAATAATAATGGGTTTTAATTTATTAGGAATTCTAAAGTTTCAGTTTCCGAATGGACCTGATCTAAAAATAATAGAGAAAAAGATACCATCCCTCATAGCACCTTTTGCAATAGGAACTACTTTTGGTCTAGCCTCTTCACCTTGCATCACTCCAGTTTTAGCAACTCTTCTAGCTTGGGTATCGCAAGCTAAAAACCCGATAATCTCAATTATTTTTTTATTTTTCTTTGGAATAGGCCAAGTCACTCCATTAATTATTGCGGGAGCAACTGCAGAAAACTTAAAAAAATTTTTAGAGCTTAGAAAATTTAGTCAAATAATTCCTACCTTAAGTGGGATATTTTTAGTAGCACTGGGATTATTAAATTTATTTTCAAACTGGATTTAAATGATTATTTTTAAGAATCTAATTTTAAAAATATCAAGTTTAAGATTCGCCATATCACTGATAATCTTCATAGCTATTGCCAGTGGCATAGGTACTTTTATACCTCAAGGTAGTAATAATAAATTCTATATTGACAATTTCGATAGTGCTCCCATTCTTGGATTTTTAGATGGAGAAAAAGTCTTAAAACTTCAATTGGATCATATATATACAAGCTTTTGGTTTTTATTTACATTAATTCTTCTTTGCACTTCCCTAGCAGCTTGTAGTTTCAGGAGGCAAATCCCTTCATTAAAAGCTTCATTAAAATGGGTTGAATACAAGAGCGAAAAAAAATTTAGCAACCTGCAATTAACTTCAAGTCATCCAGTCAATCAAGACGGAGACATTATATCAATAGTTGATTTACTACTTAAAAAAAGAGGATGGAAAACATACAAATTTAAAAGTCATATTTCTGCAAGACGAGGTTTAATTGGAAAAATTGGTCCTTTAGTTGTACATATTGGATTAATAGTCTTACTTATAGGTTCAGCATATGGAAGTTTTACAAGTCAATCAAAAGAACAATATTTACTGCCTGGAGAAAGTTTGGATCTTATTAATGAGAGCACAAACTCAAAAGCCAATGTAAAATTAGTCGATTTTTCTATAGCACGAGAAAGTGATGGAGTACCCAAACAGTTTATTTCAAAATTAAATTTTTCTTCTGAAGATCTAAATTTAAATGAGATAAAAACCGCCAAAGTTAATAACCCAATCAGATTTAAAGGATTAACTATTTATCAAGCTGATTGGGCAATATCAAATGTTGTTTTAGAAATAGACAATATCCTTTATCAATTAAAATTAAAGGAGATTCCCGAAATCGGCAATCAAGTTTGGGGAGTTTTAGTTGAATTAGGATCGGAGACAAAAAAAAATTTTCTTTTAACAATAGATAATGAAAATGGTCCACTTAAAATTTCAAATATAGAAAATTTTTCCGGGAATAATCTCTATATCAATGACAGTCCTTTAGAAGTTAACTCTTCAAAAGTATCACTAAAAAAAATAATCCCCAGCAGTGGATTAATCATTAAAAATGATCCGTCTATACCATTTATTTATTTTTCTTTTATTTTAATAATTTTTGGAACAATAATAAGTCTCATACCAACTAACCAATTATGGATTCTTGTAAATCAAGAATCACAAAGGTTATCCATTGGAGGTCTTAGCAATAAAAATCTAGTTGGTTTTAAAAAAGAATTTTTAAAAATATCAGAAGAAATAAAAAATTTTTAATTTTTTTTCTGTCCACTAAAAATATCTAACTGCATAGAAACATTCCCTCTGGGGTTAAATGCAGCATTTAAATGTATCCAGTGAGGTGAGCCTTCATTCACTAAATCATCCATAATTCTATTAACAACTTCCTCATGTGATATTTTTATATCTCTAAAATTATTAATATAAAGCTTTAAAGACTTCAACTCATAGACTTTCAAATTAGGTTGATAAATAATATTTAGCTTTGCAAAATCTGGATAACCAGAGAAGGGGCACTTACATGTAAATTCAGGTAACTGGATAGAAATTTCATAAATTCTTTTCTTATTTGGATTCTCGAAACAAATTATTTTTGATCCTTCAATAATTCTTTCACCATAAAGTGGTCTTTGCGTCGAATCATCTAATTTAGCTGTACTCATTTTTAGTAGAACTTATTTACTAAACCTATATAAAAAGATCAAAATCTGCAAAAATCCCAACAAGCTTAAGTATTACAATTGAATAAGTCAAAAGCTGTTAAATCTTATTTTTGTATCAATTACAACATTCATAGAGTCGGTTAAAAGGGTTATATGTGTTTAGTTGAATGAAAAATTAATGGACATTTGTTTGATAACTATCGATAACAACTTAAATAAAACCCTTCAACCAAAAAGCGCAATTGGAATGTTATGGCTTCAAACACACTTTGAGAATGATCAGTGGGAAGCGTTGTCAAATAGTACAGTAATAATTTCTGAAGAAAATTCTCAATTATTAATTGAAGACGCCACGAATGCAGGTCTTAATATTAAATGTTTTTCTGATATTTCAATGTTGGATGTTTTCCAAAAAAACAATTAAAATAAGAATATTCAATCTTTAATCATGAAGAAAATTGAAGCAATCATACGTCCATTTAAGCTGGAGGATGTAAAAATTGCATTAGTAAACTCAGGTATTGTTGGAATGACAGTTAGTGAAGTCAGAGGTTTTGGAAGACAAAAAGGACAAGTTGAAAGATATAGAGGTTCCGAATTTACTGTTGAATTCCTTCAGAAACTCAAAGTAGAAGTTGTTGTAGAGGATAAAAAGGTTAATTCAGTCATAGATGCGATTGCTGAAGCAGCGAAAACTGGAGAGATAGGTGACGGTAAAATATTCATCACATCAATTGATTCTGTTGTGAGAATTAGAACTGGTGACAAAGATGAAGAAGCTCTTTAATTTAAAGAGTTTCTTTTACTAAATTTTGTATATATTCACTATTAATCCTTGGATTTGATTCACTTTTTAAGGACATCCAAGCTAGATATTCATGATTTCCAGCAGGACCTACTAGTGGAGAAGCTATCAAATTCTTTATATTCCATTGGAAATTCTTAGCAGCACAGATAACAGACTCTATAGCCTCAGTATGGAATTTAGGATTACGAACTACGCCACCTTTACTGACTTTATCTTTACCCACCTCAAATTGGGGTTTAATTAAAAATATTCCCTCAATACAATCACCTTCTAATAAATTACTAATAGATTTAAAAACTAACTTTAATGAAATAAAAGACAAATCAGCAACCACAAAATTTGGTAATTCATTACTTCTAGATAAAAGATCATTAGGTTTTAAATTTCGAATATTGGTTCGTTCAAAAAGTATGACCTTTGGGTTATTTCTAATCTTCCATGCAGTCTGTCCATAACCAACATCTATCCCATAAACTAACTTTGCTCCTTGTTGCAATAAGCAATCAGTAAATCCCCCAGTAGAGATTCCTGCGTCAATACATATTTTATCTTTTACTTTTATTTCAAGTTTTTTAAATGCCTCCAATAATTTTTCGCCGCCCCTTGATACAAACACAGGTTCGTAATCAATAAAAAATTCAGATCCAATTAATACTTGTTGTCCAGGTTTATCCCATACTTTTCCATTGATATCTCTAACCTTGCCCGCAAGAATTAAACCTTGGGCTTTTTGACGAGTTTCACATAAACCATTATTTAGGAGATAAAGGTCTAATCTACTTTTTTTAATCATCTATTAATCAATAAAAAAGACTGAATAATGAACTTCTGCAAGATTAAGATCCAAATTCTTTAATACCTTCCAATTTTAAATTAGAATTAAAAAATTACCCATTATTAACGAAAGGAATAAATGCAAACATTTTTATATTTAAGCTTTCTTAATTTAGCGAGAAAAATGTTACATAAGAAAATAATAATCAGGGAAATATGTTCAATGGCAAGTACATCTTTAAGGTATAGAGCAATAATTCGATTTTGGTTATAAAGTTTAAATTGATAATTAATAAAAATTGTGATCGAGCGTTACACATTACCCGATATGGGGAAAATCTGGACTGATAGCGCAAAATTCCAGAGTTGGCTTAAGGTTGAAATAGCTGCATGTGAAGCAAATTTTTCCTTGGGAAAAATTCCTGAGAATGCCATGAAACAGATCCGTTCAAATGCAAAGTTTGATGAATCTAGAATTACAGAAATTGAGAAAGAAGTTAAACATGATGTCATAGCATTTCTTACAAGCGTTAATGAATTTGTAGGAGATTCTGGAAGATATATACATGTTGGTATGACCAGTAGTGATGTACTTGATACTGGCTTATCTCTTCAGTTAAAAGATTCTTGCGAATTGTTATTAGAAGAAATTGAGAACCTAGAAAATGAAGTCAGATTATTAGCAAGGAAGCATAAAAATACATTAATGATTGGTAGATCTCATGCAATTCATGGGGAGCCAATTTCCTTCGGTTTTAAACTTGCTGGATGGTTAGCAGAAATAATAAGAAACAAAAAAAGATTATTAACACTGAAAGAATCTATAGCAATTGGACAAATAAGCGGTGCAATGGGAACTTACGCTAATACGAATCCCAAAGTAGAACAAATAACTTGTGATTTACTCGGCTTAAAACCAGATACAGCAAGTACACAGGTCATATCTAGAGACAGGCATGCAGAATATGTTCAAACTATTGCACTAGTTGGCGCTTCTCTAGATAGATTCGCAACTGAAATAAGAAATTTACAAAGAACTGATGTTTTAGAAGTTGAGGAGGGCTTTACAAAAGGGCAAAAAGGAAGTTCTGCCATGCCTCATAAAAGAAATCCTATTCGAAGTGAAAGAGTAAGCGGTTTAGCAAGAATTTTGAGGAGTTACGTCTTAACAGCACTGGAAAATGTTCCACTTTGGCACGAAAGAGACATAAGCCATAGTTCTAATGAACGTATCATGTTACCTGACGTATCAATCTGTTTGCATTTTATGCTCAGGGAAATGAAAGATATAGTAAGCAATTTGGAAGTTTATCCAAAGAATATGCTCAAAAATTTAAATATATATGGTGGTGTAATCTTTAGTCAGAAAGTTTTACTTTTGCTTGTAGAGAAGGGGTTTTCTAGAGAAAAAGCTTATAGCTTAGTACAAAAAAATGCGCATCAGGCGTGGAATACTGAAAATGGGAACTTCAAACAAAATATAGAGAGAGATAATGAAATAATGGATTTAATTGATCAAAGTGACTTAGAAGAATGTTTTAATCCTTCAATTCATCTCAATAATTTAAGTGTAATATGGGATAAGTTAGGTATCTAGGATTACTGAAAACCTTATCTAAGTTAAACCAGTGTTTTCAGAGGAATAATGACAAAAAACTTTAGGATTGAAAAAGATAGTATGGGAACAATAGAGGTTCCCATTGAAGCTTTGTGGGGCGCTCAAACACAAAGATCGTTAATAAATTTTTCTATTGGAGAAGAATTAATTCCAATTGAGTTAATTTATTCACTCACCCTCATAAAAAAAGCTGCTTCAATTGCGAATTTCAATTTAGGTTTAATAGATAAAAGAAAAAAAGATTTGATTGTAGAGGCATGTACAGAAATACTTGATGGGCTTCATGATTCACAGTTTCCCTTGAAGGTTTGGCAAACAGGTAGTGGCACGCAAACAAATATGAATGTTAATGAGGTAATTTCAAATATTGCAGCATTAAAAACAAATTCAGAGCTTGGTAGTCATCAACCAATTCATCCGAATGATGATGTAAATAAATCTCAGTCAACTAATGATACTTTTCCTGCTGCTATTCAAATATCAGTTGTTAATGAAATAATCAAAAATTTAGTTCCAACGATAAAAGAACTTACTAAGATCCTTGATAAAAAAAGTGAACAATGGAAAGACCTCATAAAGATAGGAAGAACACATTTTCAAGATGCAGTGCCCCTTACTTTTGGGCAAGAAATATCAGGATGGTCAGAGCAACTTAAAGATGCTGAGAATGCAATTATTATAAGTCTGAATGAATTGTATTTTTTACCTCTGGGAGGGACTGCAGTTGGAACAGGGATTAATTGTCCAAAAGGATTTTGTGAAGAGTCTATAAAATCAATTTCCGATGATACTAATCTAATGTTTTATAAATCAAAAAATAATTTTTCTATCATGGCCTCACATGATCGTCTAGCTCAAGTAATGAGTCAGATCAAAATATTAGCAGGTGCATTATTTAAAATTTCAAATGATATAAAAATTCTATCTTCAGGACCAAGGTCAGGAATATATGAATTAATTATCCCTCAAAATGAACCTGGAAGTTCTATCATGCCGGGTAAAGTGAATCCAACTCAATGCGAAGCCTTATCAATGGTTTGCACTCAGATAATGGGTCTTGAATATGCAGTTTCAATGGCAAATTCTAGCGGCACTTTGCAGATGAATGAATATAAGCCTCTGATTGGATTTAATATTCTTACAAGTTTAAAATTACTTAAAAATGCAATAGAAAACTTCAGAATAAAATTAGTTGATGGAATGGAACCTAATCAAAAGAAAATGAAGTTTAATTTAGAAAATTCATTAATGTTGGTAACAGCCATAGTGCCAAAAGTTGGTTATGAAAAAGCAGCTGAAATTGCAAACCTTGCCTTCAAAGAATCATTAAATTTAAAAGAGGCAACACTTAAATTAGGTTATTTAAATGAAGATGAATTTGATGAATCGATGAATATTAATTCAATGATTTGATTAAAAAATTCATGAATCATTGTCAATTCTTTTTGTCGCAGGATTAATATCTTCAGAGACTTTTTTAAGATCATTAGATTCAGAAACAGGAAAACGATTAATAGCTTTTAATGCTAGCTTTGCTTTGATTTTTAATTTATTACTTACACCAATACAGTATTGAACTTGAGAAAGAACATCAATTGATCTTCTAATAATCCTCACTACATCACCTTCGTCTAATGAAGTATTAAAAACCAAATCTTTCCATTTTTTTCCCCTTGCCCATTCAGAAATAATTCCAGTCAACTCTGTTTCTAAATAAATAGGAATTTCAATATGAAACTTATTTTGTTGAGAAGCGACTAATTTTCTTAAACCATCTAATTCATTAAAAACATCTATTACCTTTAAAGAAGGCTTGAAATTACACCAAAGATTAGGCCTCCTTATATCAACACATATAGCTTGAATAATTGCAGCTAACTCAGGAGGATCTAAATCGTCTAAATAACCACTAACTAAAACAAGACCAATCCATAATTCATTTTCACTTCTTATTGCACCAACTGTTTGTCCAACTTCTGACAATTCCAAATCATTTAAACAACCAAAATGATTCAAAATTTTAATCAAATCGGTAAAAGTTCGCCAGTTATGATTTTCTTTATCCTCAAGAAGTCGTTTTCTCATATATATTTCTTGTTCAACATCTACAATTCTTTTTCTATATTTCTTTAATTTCCTAGAGTCTCCAAATCTATGTGCGGGATGATCATTGACTGTTTCTTCTAAATTATTAATTTGTTGCTGTTGTGCCAAAACTTCCTTTGACAAATCATATTGTGGAGTTTGTAAATCATTTTTTTTAGAAACTTCTAAAATTCGATCCGCATAACACTGCGACACATCATCTCCCCTAAATACCTCTCCAGAAAAATACATCTTTGGCACTTCAAGTCCTAAGACATCAATTGCATCCAAATCATTAAAAATACTTACTATGTATGAGGGTTTTATAAGAATAAATAAATTATCAATTGTCAAACACAATAAACTCTTAATTTTTTGGGATTCATATATTTTCTTACATATAAATCCTGGAACAATTTTTCTTTTAATTTGAGGAGCTTTGATTGAAATTAAGCTTCCATCTTTAATATATGGGAGTGCATTAGTGATCTCTTCTGATAATTTTTCTGCCGCTTGTTTTTCTAAAATTTTCAAGAGTCTTCTCTCTTCTTTAAGACGATTTTTTAACTTTTCGTAGGCATCAAAATCTTTCCATGAAACGTTAGATGTAATTTTTTTTAATTCAATTAAATCCTTATCTAAATTTTCAAGAATTATATTCTCACCTGAGGATTCACCTAAATATAAAAAACTACCAAAACTTCTTTTAATTAATTCTTTAGACTTCTCTAGAGTATAACTTTGTAAAAGATTAAGTACCATTCCATAACTAGGAGTAAATTGACTCTCTAAAGAATTTGGTTTACTAATAGCCAGTGCACTTGCTTCTTTGGCACCTTCGAATCTTGTTTGTAATGTAACAACATATCCTTGGGTATCTTTTCCTCTTCTTCCAGCTCTTCCTGACATTTGCAAAAATTCACTGCTAAATAATAATCTATGCCCATCTTCTGTCCTTTTTGATAAAGAAGAAATAACAGTGGTTCTTGCGGGCATATTAATTCCTGCAGCAAGAGTTTCAGTTGCAAAAACAACTTTTATCAAACCTTGCTGAAATAATTCCTCAACCAATTCTTTCCATGCAGGCAATAATCCAGCATGGTGAGATGCAATACCTCGTTTTAATGCCTCGCATTGAGATTTATCTTTAATTGCCTCTTGATTATTTTTAAGATAAACATCTAATTTTTGGGATATCATATTCGCTTCTGAATAACTTACTAAAGTTAAGTCTTTTATATTCTCAATAGCCTTGTCACATCCTCTTCTACTAAAAATAAAATAAATAGCTGGCAACATATTTCGTTCAGCTAGTTTAGAGATCACAAAGCCAATTGAGGGAGACTTTGGTTGCATTATCCTACCCACTTTTCCTCTCATTTTCTGCCCTTTAGGAGCTCTCCAAATCTTACAGTTTGGATGAATTCCATTACCCTTATTATTTAAAAGTGGATGGAGGCCTTTAACACTACAAAAAATAAAATCAAGTGGGACTGGTCTCTTATCACTATTAATTAGTACTGTGGGCCCATGAACTTTTTCTATCCAATTTTGTAGTTGATCTGAATTGGCTATTGTTGCTGATAAAGCTATTATTTGAGTTCTAGTAGGGCAATGGATTATAGTTTCTTCCCAAACTGTACCTCTTTGGGGGTCATTCATATAATGGCATTCATCAAGAATCACAGATTCTAAATTTTCTAAGGGATCATCAAATTCATCAAATTCGCCATAAAGCATATTCCTAAAAATCTCAGTCGTCATGACTAAGATTGGTGCTTCTCTATTTATACTTATATCTCCAGTTAAAAGACCAACTTTATTCTCACCATATTGATTAGCAAAATCTCTAAACTTTTGATTTGATAGGGCCTTTAAAGGTGTTGTATAAAAAACTCTACTGTCATGAGATAAGCCTCTATATATAGCAAATTCACCTATCAATGTTTTACCCGAACCTGTTGGTGCCGTTAAAACAACAGAATTTCCGCTATTAATAGCTCGAATTGCTTCTAATTGGAAATCATCTAGCGGAAAGGGGAAATATTCCTCTAAATTAAGCAATAATTGTGATTGAAGAGAGGATGAGTTAACTTCTTAATATATGATCTATATAGATATTAATAAACAAAAAATACCTTGCAAACTTTAATAGTAAATCTAAATCTTTTTAATTAAATCCAATATATTTTATTTTGCCAAAATGAAAAAAATAAAAATTCCAAAAAATAGAATCCGTAAATTAAAAACATTTTCTTTAGGGAAAAAATCATTCGAACTTCTAAGTTTAGATTCGCATAATAAAAAACTTATAGACTTATGCAGTAATGATTATTTTGGATTAAGTAGAGATAAGGATTTAATAAAAGCTGCTTACGAAATAAGCCTTTTAGAAGGTATTGGTTCAGGAAGCTCTAGGTTTATTACTGGTTCAAGACCAATACATAAATTATTAGAGAAAGAACTTGCCGAGTGGCTTGATCAACAAAAAGTATTACTTTTCCCAAGCGGATTTCAAGCAAATATAGCCGCTATCCAATCTTTAGCAAACAGAAATAGTATCGTAATAGCAGATAAATTGATCCATAACTCTTTATTGGTTGGAGTCAAAGCTGCTCAAGCAAAACTGGTTCGATTTTCACATAATAATTTAAAAGATTTAGAAGATAAAATTATTAAATCTAACCCCACAAAAAATTCCATTTTAGTTGTTGTTGAATCTCTTTATAGCATGGAGGGATCAATTGCTCCGCTCAGAGAAATAAAAGAAATTTGCAAAAAAAATAGTGTTCAATTATTAGTTGACGAAGCTCATGCAATTGGGATCTTGGGCCCTGAAGGCAGGGGTTTAAGTTTTAATTACCGTTCGGATATAACTATGATTACTGGAACTTTTGGAAAAGCATTTGGAAGCGGTGGAGCTTTCATAGCTTCCAATTCAGAAATTGGTGAATATCTTATCCAAACAAGTGGTGCATTTAGGTATACAACCGCGCTTGCTCCATCTTTAGCTGCTGGGGCACTAGAAGGTTTGAAAAAAATTTTAGAAAATAAAGAATGGGGGAATGATTTGTTATCTTCTGCGAAGGTATGGAAAGATGAAATTATTAAAAATTTTAGTTTTCCAGTTCAAGGAGATTCTCACATTTTGTCAATTATTATTGGCCAAGAAGAAAAAGCAATTTATCTACAAAAATATCTCGAAAAAAATGGGTTTTTAGCAATTGCAATAAGACCGCCAACTGTTCCAGTTGGGCAATCAAGAATCAGAATAACAATAAGAAGAAACTTAGATTTTAGTCTGCTAAAGAATTTCATTACAGTATTAAAAGAGTTTAAATGAAACAAATTATTACTCAACATGGGTGGGGACTAAATAAACATTTCTGGGATGATTATAAAGTTGATTTTTTAAATAATAATTGGCATTGGCAAGATAATGAAAGAGGATATTTTTCGACAAATAATTATCAAGCAAAATGGATTAAAAGCGACTCTAAAAAAGAAATCAGAATGACTTTATGCCATTCATATGGTTTTCATTTAATGCAAAAAAACATTTTTAAAGAAGCCACTCATATTGTTCTTATCAATTCTTTTAATAATTTTCTTCCTGTGAGTAATAAGAGAAACTTTATTCTGAGGTCTCTAAAAAGAATGGAAACAAAAATCATAAAAGATGAACCAAAGGAAATGTTGAAAGAATTTATACATAGATCATTTATGCCAAATGATATAAATAATAGTTTTAAAAATATCTTTTATAAAAGTTTAGAGAGTGTAAATAAAACTCTTCTTCTAAGTGATTTAAAACAACTCTACATCAATAGAGATTTTCCAGTATTTTTCAAAAAAGATTGTAAAATTATTTTTATAAAATCAGAAAATGATTTGATTCTTGACAACGAATCAAATAATAACTTTTTAGATTTCTTAAATAAAACACTTGATAGGAAGCCAATTTTAATTAAATTAGCTCAGCAAGGGCATTGCTTGAATAATTTAAATTTATACGAGATCTTGCTTAATACATTTAATGATTGAAATGGATAATAAACAATGGAATGAGAAAATAAAAAATAATTTCAATGATGCTGCATATCGGTATTTAGAGTACTCAAATATTCAGAAGTTTTTTGCAGAAAAGATTGTTCAATTTATCAAAGAATTAAATCCCCAAAAAAAAGGTGAATGGATAGATCTAGGATCAGGACCAGGACTATTGGCTGATGAAATAGAAAAAATTTTTTCTTCCCAAAAAGTATCCAGAATTGATTTCAGCAAAAAAATGCTTCTTGAGAATAAATTATCTAGTAAAAAAATTATATGGGATTTGAATAATGATTTACCTCCTGAAATTGATCACTGTTCTCTATTAGCATCTAACTTTTGCATACATTGGTTAAACAACCCAGAAAAGATAATTAAAAATTGGTTTAGTAAATTAATACCTGGAGGATTTTTAATCATTTCATATCCAACAAAAGATTCTTTTCATGAATGGAAATATACTTGTGGAAAAATTGATATTGAATATAGTGGTCTTAATTTCCTTTGCTCTAAAGAATTATTAAAAGATTTCAAATTAACTGAAATACATTATTCAGAAAAGTTTAATTATATTGAAAATTTTGAAGATGTATATAAGCTTTTTAGAAGCATTAAAAATGTAGGAGCACAATCAACAAATTGTAAACGCAAAACAGTGAAAGAGTTAAAAAAAATTCAAAAGTTTTGGCCAAAGAATTACAATAATACAGTTAACCTTTCATGGCAAATTGAGATTCAAATCATAAAGAAATTATGAGTAGTCAGGATAGTATTTTCAAATTTATAATTTGTGGAACAGATACTGATATTGGGAAAACTTTAATAAGCTCTTTTTTCGTTAAAGGATTAAATTCCTTTTATTGGAAGCCTATTCAAAGTGGTATTGAATCGCAAACTGATAGTCAAACTGTTGAAAAGCTTGCACAAGTAAGTAAAGAGAAAATCATTAAAGAAGCTTATATATTTACAAAACCTCTATCTCCTCATTGGGCTGCTGAAATAGATCAAAAAACTATTAACTTTGACATGTTGAGATTGCCAAAAGTAAAAGGCTCATTAATTGTAGAAACTGCAGGTGGATTAATGGTTCCAATAACACGCAATTTTTTGCAAATAGATCAAATAAAACGATGGAACCTTCCAGTAATACTGGTATGTAAGAGCTCACTTGGGACGCTAAACCATACTCTGCTTAGTATTGAGGCCTTAAAACGAAGAAATATTGAGATTTTAGGTTTAGTGGTTAATGGCGAAAAACACCTAGATAATCCAAAAACACTTGTTGATTTTAGTGGAATCCCGTTAATTACTGAATTCCCTTACATCAAAAAAATTGACTCAAATAATTTCGATATACTATGGAAAGAACTCGACATCAAAAATAAGTTGGTCTCCATTTTAAACTCAAAAATAAGTTAAATGAAATCTTTGGATTCAAACACTCCAAATCAAGATTGGCATCCAAATATTTGGCCTCCTTTTACTCAAATCAATACCAGCAAACCGCAGATAGAAGTAACTCATGGTAAAGATGCGCTCCTATTTACTAAAGAACCTAAAAAAGAGCTGATAGATGCAATAAGTAGTTGGTGGGTAACTCTTCATGGCCATAGTAACGAATATATTGCGAATGCCATTTTCGATCAGGCAAAAAGTCTTGAGCAAGTTATCTTTGCTGATTTCTTACATCCGCAGGCAAGAAAATTGGCAGAAAGGCTTAGTAAATTAACAAAACTAGATCGATTATTCTTTTCTGATAACGGTTCTACTGCAGTGGAGGTAGCTTTAAAAATTGCCTTCCAATCATGGCAAAATAGAGGAGAGACAAGATCTCAAATAGTAGCTTTTGATGGCGCATATCATGGCGATACATTTGGAGCAATGGCATTAGGTGAAAGAAATATTTTTAATGAAAATTTCGATAATCTTATGTTCCCAGTTAGGAGAGTTCCATGGCCTTCAACTTGGATGAATGATGATGAAGTAAAAAGCAAAGAAAATGAAGCAATCCAAAAATTAGAAACTCTTCTTAAAACCCCTACAGTAGCAGTTATCCTTGAGACAATTGTTCAAGGAGCAGGAGGAATGAATATGGTTAGGCCTCAGTTTATTAAAAAAGTTTCTGAAACTGTAAAAGATAATAATTCTTTGTTAATTGCCGATGAAGTATTAACTGGGTTTGGAAGATGTGGAAGCCTTTTTGCATTTCAAAAAGCAAAAATCATTCCTGATTTAATAAGTATTTCAAAAGGCTTAACTGGTGGATTTTTACCGATGGGAATAACTTTATGTAAAGAAAAAATTTTTCAATCCTTTATTGATGATTCCCCAAGAAAAACTTTTTGGCATGGACATAGTTTTACTGCTAATCCTTTAGGTTGTGCTGCGGCAAATGCTAGCCTTGATTTATTAGAAAAAGAACCGCACAAATACCTTTCATTTGAAGAAAAACATTTATCTCATTTAATTAAATTTAAAAAATTACCTTATATAAAAAAAATAAGAGTATCTGGTACGATTGCTGCCTTCGATTTAGAGATTGGTAATAAAAGAGGTTATTTTAATAATATTGGGAAAGAAATCAAGAGTCTAGCGATGGAGCAAGGTTTATTTATTAGGCCCCTCGGGAATGTTATTTACCTCTTGCCGCCTCTTTGTATAACAGATGATCAATTAGAAAAAAGTTATTGGATAATTAGGCAAATCTTAGACAATCTATAGATACAAATTTAAGGTCCCTGAAGTATTGCATTTTCCACATCTTCTCTATTAATACAATATGAAAATAGTCTCTTAGTTTCTTGTCCATCACTTTCCCAGATAACACTTAAATCTTCTTGTTCAAAAATAATAGTTGCATTCCAATTTGAAAGTAAAAGATACCATTTTGATGGATTATTAATATCCTTAACAGCACCTAAATCAGTTAGCCACAATTCCAATGATTGAAGTGAATTTTGATTGATAGGTTTTTTTGAGGGATTCACAGACTTTTTTAAATAATTATTTAATTAACCAAATGGGAATTGTATCTAATTCTTTTCCAGTAAAAGACGCAATAAAAACTGAACAAATCAAACTTATAGAAATAATGCTAATTAAAAGAAATAATGAAAACAATTCTCCATTTGAAAAAGGTCTTCTATTCCCTATGAAATTTTGATTATTAGAATCGATTATTAAATTATTTAAAACATTAGTATTATTTTTAATTCTAGATTTTTCTTTTATTTTCTCATCATATATTTTCCTCAAATTACTATTATTTAAATTTTCATAAGCCTCTAAAACTTTTTGGAATTTACTTTTAGCAACGTCTATTTCTAATGAAGTTGTATCAGGATGCAACTCAATGGAAAGTTTACAAAATGCTTTTCTTAATTCATGATTTGATGCATTTTCACTTACACCTAAAATTTTGTAATAGGAAGTTTCCGATTTCAAAATAATCTTTTATTAATATTGTAATTCTAATAAATTTTTACTTAATAGAATGTATTCAATGAGTGGTAAAAATTTATATTTTAACGAAATGAAAAAACAAAACATTCCTGAAGAAATTTCTGCCTTTATAACCGAAGAAGAAATAATTATGTTTCAAGAATTGCAAATTAAAATTAAAGAATTAAATAATAAGACCAATCTCACTAGATTAATTGATGGGAATGATTATTGGGTATCTCAAGTTTTTGACAGCATTTGGCCATTTAAAATTTTCCCTAATATTAATTTTGATAATAAAAAATTTTTAGATATCGGTTCTGGCTGTGGCTTCCCAGGTTTAGCTTATGCCATAACTCATCCTAGTTCAGAGATATACCTTATTGATTCTTCAAAAAAGAAAACAGATGCACTAAAAATTTTAATCAAAGAGATCAATTTCAAAAACAATATTCATGTAATCAATGATCGTATTGAAAACTTAGCTCATCAATCTTCAATGAGAAATAGTTTCAATATAGCTACCACTAGAGCAGTGAGTAATCCCTCAACAGTTTCAGAATATATACTACCAATGCTAAAAAAAGAAGGTTTAGGAGTTTTATATTGTGGAAAATGGACTGATGAAGAAAGTAAAAATCTAGATAAAACTTTAGAAATATTAGAAGGAAAATTTAAAGAGAAAAAGAAGATTTTATTACCAAGAAGTAAAGGTACCCGAAATATTATTTTTATTGAACCAAAAAGATTTTGCCCTGAAATTTATCCAAGAAAAGTTGGCAAACCAGAGAAAAATCCATTATGAGGTTATATTTCTTGACAATCTTTTAGTAACATTATCTCCAAACTTTTCTTTTAAATTTCTAAGTTTTTTTATAACTTTTTTTGGATTTATATGACCTTCTAAAACTTTTAATAATTGTCTTTCAGATACATCCTCATCTAGTAAATTAGCATTCCTTCCTGGGAACCAGTGACTTCCATTACCAAGCAATTGATATCGAGCTCTTGCAAATCCCTCCATATCTAACCAATCAATTAAATTTGCAAGCCAAAGCAGAACGGGGATATTAATATTTCCTGGCGTATATTCCCAACTTGGTAAATTTCTATTCCAATTTTGATACCACTCTAAACCTAAAGTATTAATTGATTCCTGCCTTAATCTCTTTATTATGTTTGGAATATACTGCTCAGATTCTGATAACAAAGATACCGCTTCTAAATGCAGATCAAAATCTGCGTCTTTTGAAATGCCAACGCTAAGAGTATGAACTTTTTTGTTCCTTAAGCAAAAAAGATCATTAAAAACTATTGGATGAAGTGGATCACAAAGTTCCAACATTTTTGTTGAGGGAGTATGCAGATGTCCCCCTTTATCAGTGGGACTTATTATGAAAACCCCCAGATCATACTTATTTGCTAAATCAATAACCTTTGAATTTTCTTGATTGATGAAATACCAGTGTAAATTTACATAATCAAATAAGTTTGTTGATATTGCCTTCTCTATGAGTGAAGATTTTCCATGGGTCGAAAATCCAATAGATCCAATTAAATTTTCTTTTTGCAAATTCCTCACAATATCAATACAACCTCCATCTCTAACAGACTGATTCAAATGTTCAGCTGTATTAATGCCATGTATTGCTAACAAATCAATTTTTCTAACTTTCAATTTTTCAATACTTTTCATAACATCTCTCTCAAAGATTTCTGGATCACTATTTGGAGGAATCTTTGTTTGAATAATGTTTGGGATTTTTTTAGTATTTTTAAAACCCATTCCCAATTGCACCTCAGAAGTTCCATAGTATTTAGCAGTTTCTACATGACTTATGCCATATTTGTTCGCCAGATTTAATATATTTTCTACTTTATTTTGTTCTTTATATGAAATCTCAGAAAAATCTAATTGATCCCAACTTTTTTGAAATCTCATACCACCCAAAGATAAAATAGGAATCTTCAGATTAGTTCGACCAAATCTACGATATTGCATCTTTTTGAGATTAATGCTTATTCATTCTTGGTGGTTTTCCTAGTGACTGGAACATATCTCTATCAAGGCTTTTTTCTAAATCTGTCAATTCCTCAAATTTAACCCAATGAATACAATCTACAGGACATGTATCAATCGCTTCTTGGAGGATTTCATGACTATCACCATCTTGTCTAATTGCTCGACTTCTACCGTATTCTTCATCAACTATGAATGTGTTAGTAGCAACGTGTGCGCAATATCTACATCCAATACATATACTCTCATCTACCCAAATTGCTTTTTCAGATAATTCTCCACCAAGCACAGGTTCATAGCCAGTAAGGTCAATATTCCGATCAAAATAATCAAAATTTTCAACAGGATTATGATCCAAATACTAGCTTTCCCATTTAGTTAAAACTAATTCGATGGAACCATCATTTTTGTTTTTTTGTTCCACAATTTGATAACCATCCTCTTTAGTTTTGGAAATAATTGTTTGATAAGCATACATTTGAGTAACTTTAGAAATAAATCTTTCAACTGGTAGCTCAAACTTCCATAGATCAAGATCGGTAACTAATTCGTATGCATTTGAATTATTGTCCCATTTAAATCCAACTTTAGTATCACAAGGTAAATTCATGCTGATATCAACAGCTGTAAATTTACCCCTATATCCTTTAATAAACTTTTCTTCTTGATTAATATTATAACCGAGGTTATTTAAGGCCTTAATTAATGGCTCTGCTTCTTTGAGTTGCGTTTTAATCGTACTAAAATGTGACATTAGATTCGTTGTTAAGTTGATTTAAGTTTTCATTTTGATTAGAGATGAAAGCATCAGATGTTTTATTCTTAACTGTTACTTTACCTAGAGCATGTTCAAGATTTTTTGTAGCTTCATTGCATGAATGACCAATAAATCCTTCAACAGTCTCTTCAACTCTTCCGTCTTGATGAATTTTGAATCTTAATGTTTTTTGAGGCATTAAATTCAAGTACTAAGTACTAATACTTTATATAGGATAACGAAAAATAATTGTTTCAGTTGGTACAAGTTAATTAATTTTTATTTTTTTATATTATTTGTCTAAAAAACTTATTTTAAAGATCTAAGAGATCTTATTTATAAATAAATTTTGCAATCTAATTATAAAAACCTTGCATGCCCATAGAATCCAAGGCGGTTTTTGCTTCCTCCATAACAGAGGGCTCTTTATCAAAGAGGGCTATTTTGGTGCATTCATCAATAAAATTCTCTTGAAATGCATTATTTATTTTTTCGTACAACCTACACAATGACCAAATACAATTACTTCTAACACCTGACTCATTATCTATCTTTAAACTTATTAAAAGTTGTTCTGCTGCTAATTGAGCATTTTCCAAGGAAACATTTCCAATTTCAGCTAAAGAACTAGATGACCATAATCTTACTGCAGCTACATCATTCTTCAAAGCATTTATTAATGGCTCTAAAACAATTTGGTTATCATAATTAGCTAAGCTCCATGCAGTTGCTCTTCTGACATAAGCATTATCATCAGTCTCCAAAAGACTCACAAGTTTCCGAACAGCGCTAGGACATGGATTACGACCCAAAGCATATACAGCACTCATTCTTTCAACAGGACAAGGTTTATCAAGTAATGGTAACAAAAAAGGGGCCGATCTTTGATCTCTATATTCACAAAATATTCTTAAGCCTTGCAATCTCTCTTCTCTGTTACCTTTAAGCATTTTTAGAGCTTCATTGCATTCTTGAGTTATGTTTAAACCTTTTAAAAAGGCATCCTCATCAATTTGTTCTAACGGATCTATTTCAAGCTCTAAAGCCAATTCTTTAGCTAAAACATCTGGATCAACAGCAATTTCAGCTAGGCTTTCTTTATTAGGATCCTTATTCTTTTTCATTTCAAAAACTAAACATATTAATTCAGGGGTGCAGGTGACATCATATCTCCTGGCAACCAAATTCTTGCGCTAACTGCAAAGAAGGCAATACCAAAAAGTGCTACTATAGCGAAAGGTAAAATTTTTGTCTTAATAAAACTCAAAGATTCAATATGAATTAAGTCAATGATAACCTGTTTAAGAGAATTTTAAAAAATTTTTTATTAGATAATATTATTTATTTCTTACATTTTGTCTTAACTGACCACATGCAGCATTTTTATCTAGTCCTCTGCTTTTTCGGAAGCTAACAGCGATGCCATTATTAAAAAGTCTAGATTGAAATAATTGAAGATTTTTTTGAGAGGCTTGTTTAAAATCAACCTCATCAATTTGGTTGTACTTTATTAAATTTACGTGGCATTGAAAACCTCTTAGCAAATTACTCAATTCATTGGCATGTTCTAATTTATCATTAACTCCACTTAGCATTAAATATTCAAAACTTACCCTGCGACCAGTATGTCTTACAAATTGCCTACAATCTTCAATTATATTTTTGATATGATAGTTTCTAGCACTTGGTATTATCATTTCTCTTATTTTTTGATTTGAAGCATGTAGGCTTATTGCTAATGTAAATTGACACTTACCTAAAATTTGAAAAGACTTTGTTGATAATTTATTTATCATTTTTGGCACTGCAACTGTACTTACAGTTATCTTTCTCTGACTAATCTGAAAGTCCTCATTTATAGATCTAATTGACAAAAGCAAGTCATCAATATTCAATAAAGGCTCACCCATTCCCATGAAAACAATATTAGTTACTTTTCTATTCATTTCATTTTCAATAAATAAAATTTGATCTAATATTTCATTTGCTTTTAAAGATCTCTTCAAACCCTCCTTACCAGTGGCGCAAAATTTGCAGTCCATAGGGCATCCAACTTGACTAGAAAGACATGCAGTAAGTCTTTTTTCAGTTGGTATTCCAACGCACTCAATACTTTCATTATCACCTGTAGAAAGTAACAACTTTAGAGTTCCATCACTAGCCAAGTTTTTTTCTTGAAAACTAAGTTCACTTACTTTAAAACCATCATCTTTTAACTTTTTTCTAAAATCAAAAGGTAAGGCTTCTATTTGATCGATATTTTTCTTCTTATTTTTATAGTTGTATATCCAATTGTGAATTTGGCGACCTCTAAAAGCAGCCTGACCATAATTTAAAGCTACATTTTCTAATTCTTTAACACTACTTCCAAGAAGAATTTTCAAATTACTATGTCTTTAGTTCGAAACTATTTTTACCATAACAGCAAACCATGTTTTAGTAAGAACTCTGTAAGAATTAGAGCAATAAATCCAATCATGGCCATTCTGCCATTAAGCCTTTCATTATAAACATGAAAACCATAACGAGGTAATTTTCTTTTAGGGATAATCTCTGGTTTAATCATCACTTACAAATTAAAAAATCCATTATAGTTACTAAAAATGATAATAGATAATATTTATTCATCAGAAAGAAGTCCCTCCTCTTGTAATCCCTCCAATGCAGCAGGATCTGGTAATTGATCTTCAGAAAACTGATTTTCTGCACTAGGTCTTGCAAAGGCAGCAAAATTACTAGATGAGGGATCGATTCCGTGTCGGTTCCGCGTAGTCTCCAAATCTTCATCACTAGGATCATCAAGTATTGCAGTGGAGCTTACTGCAGGTGCTTGAGGCATATCAACTGTATAGTCTGGCCTTAAGTTCTGTGCTCTTCTGTATCCACCACCAGATTCTTCAGCAAGGATATCAGGATGGGGGCCAGCCTCTGAGGCTAATTCCTCTACAAATCCGCTAAAACCAGTACCTGCAGGTATGAGTCTACCGATAATAACATTTTCTTTTAAACCTCTTAACCAATCAGATTTACCTTCAATTGCAGCTTCTGTAAGAACCCTTGTAGTTTCTTGGAATGAAGCTGCTGATATAAAGCTATCTGTATTGAGAGAGGCTTTAGTTATACCCAATAAAACAGGAGTAAACTCTGCTGGAGCTCCTCCTGTAATTGCCATTGCTTGATTTGTATCTTCCACTTGCCTCAAGTCTATAAGTTCACCAGGCAAGAGAGTAGTATCTCCAGCATCTTCTATCCGGACTTTACTTGTCATTTGTCTGACGATCACCTCAATATGCTTATCATCAATTGCAACACCCTGGGACTTATAGACGTTTTGGACTTCATTTACCATACTTCTTTGTAATTTTGATATAGATTCTCGAGCTGCATCTAATAGAGGTTTTTGATCTAGTAAATCGTTGAAGTAACAATCTAATAATTCATGCGGATTAATTGGACCATCAGTTAAAACTTCCCCACCTGTGACTTGTTGTCCATCACTAACCATTATATTTTTTCCAATTAAAAGTTGATATTCGTTTACTAAATCATCTTTTTCAATAACTGATAAAGAAACTGAGTCTTCATCATTACCTTGTTTGATCTGAACAATTCCAGATTTTTTACATAAAATTGCAGAATCTCTGGGTCTCCTAGCTTCTAACAACTCTTCGATTCGAGGCAATCCTTGAACAATATCTCCAGTTTTCTGCCTCTCAAAAACAAGTAAAGCTAAACCATCTCCCCTGAGAACCAAATCACCGTCTTTAACATGTAAAACTGAATCAGGAGAAACCATATAAGGCCTGCCAAGTCTTAATGTTACTGAACTACTAGAAATTTCTTCGATTTCGCCACAAGAAGTAGCTTTTTCAGATTCACTAATAAGATCACCATCAACTACACGATCACCGACTTTAACGACTGCTTTATTTCTGATCTTAATTACAATTTTATCTTCTTCTCTTTCCACAATTAACCTTCTTATGGGCTCATCGTCATTAACTTTCGGCAATTGAACCAATCCATGTTCTTTACAAAGAATTTGAGTAGTAGCTATTACATCACCTGCTTTAACTATTTGATTATTCTTAACTTGCAACTCAGTATGTGTTGAACCATGACTGGAATCAGATATAGTATCTCTTCTTACAAGAATAGACTCTAAAATTACTAAATTTAATCTATTTATTGATGAATCATTGTTATCTTCAATAGACTCTACATCAATAGTCATTTGAGGAGTAGCGTTAAAGCTTTCAATGCTTAAATGTGTTCTAAGCAATTCAACTCCTTCAACTGATTTTATCAATTCACCATCTTTATAAGTAAGCCTTTGGACAGCTTTCAAGCCTAAATGTGGTCCTTTTTCCTGCTTAACATGAGATAATTGGGGTAATTCTGCTTGGTCAGGGATAGTAAATTCTTCTACTGTTCTTAATAATAAGCCTCTACATTTGGGGGTTTCTAATTTCTGAACAAATAAAAGTTCTTTATTATCAATACCATCCAAAATCTTTTCGCCTGGATTTACTAAACTGCCTTCTTCTGTAAATTTATTCAAGACTTCTTCATCATCGCACTCATGAAAAGTGCCATTCCTTACAGTTATTTCACGGAGAATATCATTCTTCTGAGTCACCGTAACAATTCCTGATGTTTGACTGAAAATATCTTTTACAACTTCTGTTCCTGCTTCAATCCATTTCATATCTTCAATCATTAGCAGGGATATATCCTTGTTTATTTCATGCGTCTCTTGGGGAATCCAGAGCAATGTTCCCCCTTGACTAACTTCAAAACCATTTTTAGATGATCTTGCTTTTTTGACACTTAATCCCGGTGAGTATTTTACTAACCCACCAGTTTTTGTACGGAACCTTTCATCCGTTAAATCGGCTATAATTTCACCATTACTGATTTTACTACCTGGAGAAGTGTTCAAACGATAAGAAGTTCCATCGCTAGATTCCAAATGATATGCTTGACCTGAGTGCGTAGATTCTTCAATTAATTTAAAATTGCTTAAAGACATTGAAGTAGTAACAATCTGAACCTCCCTTGAATCTCCTATTGAGTCTCTTAATCGAACTTGTCCGCCAAACTCACTAGATTGACTTGCCTCTGCTAAAACAGTTCCTTCATCTACAGATTTTCCAGATGAAATAACTGGTCTTGCATTAGGTGGCAAGTTATAAACATCTCCAGCTAAAACCCATAATCTGCCTAATCTTTGAGCTTTTAGAGTAATATTTCCCTGCCTATCTGTAACCTCCTTTGGTTGAATTACCTTGTCGTACATGACTTGACCAGCTAAATCACAAATAACATCCTTTGTTGCTTTTTCAACGCTCTTTTTCACTGCTCCAGCAGTTATCTGAGCAACTGTTATGTCAGAATTTATTTCTTCACCATCATCTACGAATAAAAGCGATCCACTCGACACTTCAATTTTTTGAGATTTGTTAGAGTTACCTCCTTTAGGAACTATTTTTAATATGAAATCAACTTCAGCTTGTTTAGCTTCTACTCCATGTGGAGTTCTATAACCTCTAATCTTTGCTTTTGAACTAAATTCAACTTTACCAGCAATCTTTGATCTTACTACTCCACTTTCAGCAGTAGATACACCTCCAGTATGGAAAGTTCTCATTGTCAATTGAGTTCCTGGTTCTCCAATAGATTGCGCAGCAATGATTCCTACTGCTTCTCCCAAGTCAACCAGATGATTATGAGCCAAAGCCCATCCGTAACATCTCCTGCAAACCGATCTATTCGCTTCACATGTTAATGGTGATCTTATTTTTACATTTGTAATTGATGCTGTCTCAATTTTTTTTGACAATGAAGGATCTATTGCAGTATTTTGAGGAATAATTAGGTTTTCTTCAGAATCTAAAATATCCTCAGCGGTTAGCCTGCCAAGCAGCCTTGCTCCAAATTTACCATCTTCAGCTTCAACAACTATTGATCGTTTTGTTCCACAATCTTCTTCTCTAACAATTACATCTTGAGCTACATCAACTAGTCTTCGAGTCAAATAGCCAGAATCTGCAGTTCTTAAAGCAGTATCAACCAAACCTTTTCTTGCTCCATAAGAAGAAATTACATATTCAGTAACAGTAAGTCCCTCTCTAAAGTTTGTTCTTATCGGAAGGTCAATAATTTCTCCTTGAGGATTAGCCATTAATCCTCTCATACCAACAAGTTGTCTCACCTGAGACATATTACCCCGTGCTCCTGAATTAGCCATCATCCAAACGGAATTTAGAGGATCATTTTGATTGAAATTATTTTTAACAGCATCAACTAATCTCTCATTTGTTTCAGTCCAGGTATCAATAACTTTTGTATGTCTCTCAACTTCTGTAATTTCACCAAGTCTATAGCATTCTTCAGTAGCAGATATCTGCTCTTCAGCTTGTCCTATCAAATCCTGCTTAGCTTCAGGAACTTTTAAGTCATCTACTGAAATAGAAACAGCGGCTTGGGTAGCATATTTAAATCCTAAGTCCTTTAAGTTATCTGCCATAGCTGCAGTTACAGCAGTTCCATGAGTTTTATAAGCCCAAGAGACTAAATTTTTTAAGGCTTTCTTATCAACAACTTTATTCTTGAATGATGGCGGCGTTTTAGCTAAAGCAGGCATTATAACTGGATTATCTTTTTTTGAGTTTTTAGTGGTTTTACGTCCTTTGGAAGTTTTTTTTGGTTTAGATGATGTCATGGTTTTTTAAATAAATGAAAAATAGTTTTTAAAGATTACGTCATAGATACAGAATCAATGATGGTATAGTTCATCACTACTCTCCCTACAGTTGTCAAAACAAATCTACTTATTAAATTATTCTGAGAGTCAAATCTGTCTCTTCTTAAATTCCAAAGTTCTATTCGTGAGCCATCGTCGAGCTCTTCTGTTTTTTGTGGATTACTCATTTCGTCTTCATCTTCAACTTCTCCATTAAATCTGACCCATACCCATTCATGTAAGCTGAGTCTTTTATCTTCAAAAGCAATAATGACATCTTCTAGTGAAGCATAAGTTTTTGTATTATTCCCAAAAGCCGGTTTCTGATAATTGGGCTGCAAAGCCGTCAAATAATAAGATCCCAAAACCATATCTTGTGATGGAGTAACAATTGGTTCCCCAGTAGCAGGAGAAAGAATATTATTACTAGCCAACATGAGCATGCGTGCTTCAGTTTGTGCCTCTAAAGCTAAAGGAACATGAACGGCCATTTGATCTCCATCAAAGTCAGCATTAAATGCAGGACAAACTAAAGGATGAAGTTGTATTGCTCTACCTCCAACTAATTTTGGTTCGAAAGCTTGAATTCCTAACCGATGCAGCGTAGGTGCTCTATTTAAAAGAATTGGGTGACCTTCAATAACTTCCTGAAGCACCTGCATAACTTCATCATCAGCTTTTTGTATTAATTTTTTTGCAGCTTTAATATTATTCACAATATTTTGGCGTATTAATCTATGAATTACAAAAGGTTGGAAGAGTTCAATCGCCATTTCCTTTGGGAGACCACACTGATGCATTTTTAATTTGGGGCCCACAACTATTACAGATCTTCCTGAATAATCAACACGCTTACCGAGAAGATTCTGTCTAAATCTTCCTTGTTTTCCTTCAATGATGTCACTAAGAGACTTAAGAGGTCTATTGTTTGCTCCAACAACAGTTCTTCCCCTCCTACCATTATCTATAAGAGCATCAACGGCCTCCTGAAGCATTCTTTTTTCATTTCTTACGATAATTTCAGGAGCTAAAATTTCTTGAAGCCTAGCTAGTCTATTATTTCTATTTATAACTCTTCTGTAAAGATCATTTAAATCAGAAGTTGCGAATCTTCCCCCATCAAGCTGAACCATAGGTCTAAGATCTGGAGGTATAACAGGAATCGCATCTAAGACCATCCATTCTGGCTTTGCATTAGTTGCGATGAAATTATCAATAACTCTTATCCTTTTTATAAGTTTTGCCCTTTTCTGCCCCTTACTATTTGTAATTTCTTCTCTTAGTTCCTCAGCTACTTGATTTAAATCAAGGTCCTCAAGTAATTGCTTCAGGGCCTCAGCACCAATTCCAACTAATGGTTCATTCTCAATTGTTGAATCTTCAGCATAGATTTCATCTTCAATTTCTAGCCATTCATCCTCAGTAAGTAATTGCTTATATTTGAGTTCTTTATGATCACCTGAGTCTAAAACAACATAACAATTAAAATAAACTATTTGTTCTACATCTCTTAGTGGAATATCCAATAGAATCGCAACGTAACTAGGAATGCCTTTCAAATACCAAACATGGGAAACTGGGGCAGCAAGTTTTATATAACCCATCCTATGTCTTCTAACTCTACTTTCAGTTACTTCAACACCACATCTCTCACAAACAATACCTCTATGTCTAACTCTTTTGTACTTACCACAATGGCATTCCCAGTCTTTAGAGGGTCCAAAAATCTTTTCACAAAACAATCCATCCATTTCTGGTTTAAGTGTCCTGTAATTAATAGTTTCAGGTTTGGTAACTTCACCCACCACTTGTCCATTAGGTAATGTTCTCTGTCCCCAATCCATTATTCGTTGTGGAGAAGCTATCGAAATTTTGACATAATCAAAATGATTTTCAGTTCTTAAGTTGCTGTTTGTCATCGTTGGGAAATTTAAATTAAAGGTTTTTAATTGAATATTTAATCTTCTTCATATTCAGAGGTTCCCAGTGATTCGTAAGTGGGTCTCGATGGAGTATTCCTTCTTGGATTTATATCTTGCATTAAATCCACCTCTTTTCCTTCGTCTGTATAAACCCCAATATCTAAGCCTAGAGATTGTAATTCTCTCATAAGAACTTTAAATGACTCTGGAGTCCCAGGTCTAGGTATTGGTTTACCTTTGACGATTGCATTTAGGGCTTCATTTCTGCCTTGCATATCATCAGATTTAACTGTTAATAGTTCTTGAAGAGTATATGCTGCTCCATAAGCTTCAAGAGCCCATACTTCCATTTCTCCAAGCCTTTGTCCACCTTGCTGAGCTTTACCACCCAATGGTTGTTGTGTAACCAAAGAGTAAGGCCCAGTAGATCTAGCATGAATTTTGTCATCAACCAAATGAACTAACTTAAGAAAGTGAGAGTAACCAACCGCAACTGGCTGATCAAAAGGTTCGCCTGTTCTACCATCTTTGAGTAATAACTTTCCAGGGTCTTCAGGATTATAAACCCATGCTTTACCTGGCTGCTTTGAAGCCTCCTCTAAAAATGCTTGAACAGTCTGATGTGATTTTTCAGCACCATACATTTCATCAAATGGGACAACTTTAACCCTGCAATTTAAATTGGAAGCTGCCCAGCCCATCAATAATTCAAAAACTTGCCCTACATTCATCCTACTTGGAACTCCTAGAGGATTAAGAACTATGTCTACAGGTGTTCCATCAGGCAAATAAGGCATATCTTCTCTTGGTAAGATTCTGCTGATAATTCCTTTATTACCATGCCTTCCCGCCATTTTGTCGCCTACTTGAATTTTCCTTCTCTGAGCGACATAAACTCTAACCACCATATTTGCACCTGGAGGTAATTCATCACCTTGTTCTCTAGTATAAATTCGAACATCCAAAACCCTTCCCTTTTCAGTCTTAGGTACCCTCAGAGAGTTGTCTCTAACATCTCGAGCCTTTTCACCGAAAATAGCTCTTAAAAGTTTTTCTTCAGGTGGTTGGTCTGATTCCCCTTTTGGAGTAACTTTTCCTACAAGAATATCTCCACTCTCGACAAAAGCACCAGTCCTAATAATTCCCATTTCATCAAGATTATTCAAGCTTTCTTCAGAGATATTGGGAATCTCTCTTGTGATTTCTTCAGGTCCTAACTTTGTTTGTCTTGCCTCAATTTCATATTTCTCAATATGTACAGAAGTATACAAATCATCAGTTACCATCCTTTCACTTACGAGAATTGCATCTTCGTAGTTGTAGCCCTCCCATGGCATATATGCAATTAAAACATTCTGGCCTAGTGCTATTTCCCCTCCTTCACATGCTGATCCATCTGCCAAGACTTGTCCCGATATAACTCGATCTCCAATATTTACTATCGGTCTTTGGTTTAGACAAGTATCTTGATTAGATCTTTGATATTTTTGAAGATAATGAAAATGTTCATTTCCATCCTCATCTTTAACAACAATCTCATTAGCGTCTACATAAGATACTGTCCCATTAACTTTTGTAATCGGAACCATCCCTGAATCTCTAGCAACTTGAGATTCCAAACCTGTCCCAACTAAAGGACGTTCCGGTCTTAGTAATGGAACTGCTTGGCGTTGCATATTAGATCCCATAAGAGCTCTATTTGCATCATCATGTTCCAAAAAAGGAATTAGTGAAGTCGCAACTGAAATCACTTGAACGGGAGAAAGCTGAACATAATCAACTTGATGAGGAGGTACTTTTTCAAAATCTTGTCTATATCTTACTGGTATGAGATTCGCAATGATATTGCCATCCTTGTCAGTTGCTACATCTCCTGGAGCCACCCTGCACTCATCTTCTAAATCAGCAGAAAGATAAACAGGATTACCTTCTTTATTAACTCTACCGTTATTAACTTCCCAAAAAGGAGTTTCAATAAAACCATACTCATTTACTCTTGCGTGAGTAGCTAAAGAGTTTATAAGTCCTGCATTAGGACCTTCAGGAGTCTCGATAGGACATAATCTTCCATAATGTGAAGGATGAATATCTCTTACTGCAAAACCTGCTCTTTCTCGTGTTAAACCTCCAGGACCTAAGGCCGAGATTCTTCTTTTATGTGTTAATTCAGCCAGAGGATTAGTTTGATCCATAAATTGACTCAATTGACTGGAGCCAAAAAACTCTTTGATGGCAGCAACCAAAGGTTTAGGATTGACTAATTGAGCAGGAGTCAGTGAATCTGTTTCTCCAACAGTCATTCTTTCCTTAATAATTCTCTCTAAACGGTTAAGTCCAACCCTTACTTGATTTTGAAGAAGTTCTCCTACAGATCTAACCCTTCGATTTCCAAGGTGGTCAATGTCATCCAAACTTGCACCACCGATATCCAATTCTAGGTTAATTAGATAATCAATTGTAGAGAGAACATCTTCATGGGTAAGTGTTCTTACATCATCTGGTACTGTAAGCCTCAATTTTTTATTTATTTTGTATCTACCAACTCGTCCTAAATCATATCTTTTGGGATCAAAAAATCTACTGTGTAATAGCTGTTGTCCACCAGAAACAGAGGGTGGTTCACCAGGACGAAGCTTCTTGTAGAGCTCTAGTAAGGCTTGATCTTCTGAATTTATGCCCTCGTCATTAGCAGAATCAATTGAGTTTTGATAAAACTCAGGATGTCTAAGTTTATCGACCACATCATTATCAGAAAGACCCATAGCCCTCATAAGAACATGAGCATTAATTTTTCTAGTTTTATCAACCCTTACATAAAGTAAATTATTTTTGTCAGTCTCGAATTTTAACCATGCACCCCTATTAGGGATCATGCTCGCGTTGTAAGTTCTTCGACCATTTTTATCCAGTTCATCTTTGAAATATACTCCTGGACTTCGAACAATTTGATTAACGATTACTCTTTCGGCACCATTAATGATGAAAGTTCCTCTTTCAGTCATTAATGGTAATTCGCCAATAAATACTTCTTGTTCTTTAATTTCCCCTGTCTCTTTATTAATTAATCTACAAATTACATACATTTGAGAGGCAAATGTTGCATCTCTTCTCTTTGCTTCCTCAACATCATGCCTAGGTCTTTTTAACTTGTACTCTTCACCAATAAAATGTAATTCTAATTTACCTGTGTAATCAGAAATGGGAGAAAAATTTTGTAATTCCTCTATTAAACCCTTTTCCAAAAACCATTTAAAGCTTGCTCTTTGTACTTCAACTAAATCTGGTAGATAAGTAGCTGTTTTTGCTACCTGTAAAGCGCTACTGCTCATCCAAGAAAACCTGCGATTTTGTGAGATTTACTATTTACTTAAAATCTAATCAATATTTAGTTGTTTAACTTTCCTCTTAGTATAAAATCAAAAATTAAATTTCGATTTCAACAAAAAATCAATTTAATAAAAACTATAAAATTGAGCTTAATGGCCCCAAAACCACTAACTTAGAAAGTTAATACTAAAAAATTAAAAAAAATTTCCAGTAATTCCTAATACTAGCAGCTGCTATGTCAACTTAACAAGTCAAATTTAAACAAATCTTCAGCATTCTTGGATGACTCTTTGGCGATAGTAATTAATTCCGTAGATCTTAAATCTGCCATAAAATTTGCAACGTTTTCAACAAATGCAGGCTCATTTCTTTTACCCCTGTGGGGAACAGGTGCCAAAAAGGGTGAGTCAGTTTCAATTAAGTATTTATCACTAGGGACAATTTTGGCACACTCATGAATTTCATATGCTTTTGGAAAAGTCACTATTCCACTAAAACTGATGTAGAAACCAAGGTCTAAGAATTGCTTCATTTCTTTTGGGGTTCCTGTCCAGCAATGAAGTACACCTTTAGGGCATTTGCCCCGTTTAGAAAGGTCATTACAAATCTCGATCATTTCATTTGCAGCATCTCTGCAATGGATAATTACAGGCAATTCAATTTCGTAAGCTAACTCCATTTGAGGAATAAGAGCATCAATTTGCTTAGTTTTATCTTCACTTTTAAATAAATCCAGACCTAATTCCCCAATAGCTACAACTCTTTTATCTTCTTCAGCTGACCTTCTCAAAAGAGATTTGGAAGTTAGTTCCCATTTTTTTGCTTCTAGAGGATGCAAGCCTACTGAATAATAAATTTCATTAAATTTATGGGATATTTTTTTTAACTTAGGAATTTCTGACAATTCACAACAAGCATGAACTAATTTTTTTACACCTCTTGAACGCAATCTTAGAACAACTTCTTCCAGATCTTTTTCAAAATTTTCGAATATTAAATGACAATGAGAGTCTATGAGTTCAATATCGCTCATAATTATGATCTGCCCTTTTTACTTTGAAGTGAGAGTAGCTTTTACAAATTTGTTAATTTTTGATTTTTTATTAGCCCCGTTATTCTTGTGTAAAACATTTTTTTTAACTGCTTTATCAATTAAACTGAAAGCTTTATTAAGACTTGTTTTTAGTAAATCTTTATTATCTTCATTAGGATCTTTCTTATATTTTTCGCAATTTTCTAGGGTTTTCTTAGTCAGAGTCCTCACTGTAGATTTGTATGATTTATTGATTAAACGATTTCTTTCGGCAATTTGGATTCTCTTTTTTGCTGATTTGTTATTCGCCACAGAGAGTAGGTAAGTAGAAGATTAATATCATAACAAACAAATCGACTAATAATCAATCGTATATAATTTAGACAGGTTAATAAATTTGGTTTGAACCTTTTAATTTGCAAAAATAAAGAACATGAAGATCATAAATAATAAAAAAGACGCTTTCCAAGAATTACAAAGGATTTCTAATCGAACTAATTCAGAAAATAATAACAATATAAATGAAATAGTTGAAGATATTCTTCAAGAGGTAAAAACTTATGGTGATATAGCTGTAGAAAAATATACAAAAAAGTTTGATGGTTTTAACCCTAACCCTATGCAAGTCAGCGAGAAGGATCTAAAGGATGCATGGGATGAAATCGATAGCAATTTAAAGCGCTCACTCGAGATAGCCCATAAAAGAATTAAAAAATTCCATAAAAAAGAGATTCCATCATCTTTCACTATAGAAGGTGAGCATGGTGATACCGTCCAAAGGAGATGGAGACCAGTAAAAAAAGCAGGAATTTATATCCCTGGAGGAAGAGCTGCTTATCCAAGTACTGTATTAATGAATGCTGTACCTGCAAAAGTAGCGGGAGTAAAAGAAATTATAATGGTATCTCCTGGAAATACTAAAGGTAAAATAAATAAAACTGTTTTAGCTGCAGCTCACTTATCGGGAATTAATAAAGTTTTTAGAATTGGAGGAGCTCAAGCAATTGGTGCTTTAGCATATGGCACAAATCAAATCGATAAAGTTGATGTAATTTCAGGTCCAGGGAATATCTATGTCACTACAGCTAAAAAACTAATTTATGGCTCTACAGGAATAGATTCCTTAGCTGGTCCAAGCGAAATATTAATCATTGCAGATGAAACAGCTCAAAGTACACATATAGCATCTGATTTACTAGCACAAGCAGAGCATGACCCTTTAGCTTCTTCAATACTTCTGACTACATCAAAGGACCAGGCCAAAGAAGTTTTAGAAGAAATTTATAAAAGAATAGATAATCATCCAAGAAAAGAAATTTGTATGCAATCAATAAAAAATTGGGGATTAATTGTTATTTGCGAAAATCATGAATCATGTATTGAACTAAGCAATAACTTTGCTCCAGAGCACTTAGAAATTTTGGTTTTTAATCCAAAAAAGATTCTTGGAGATATAGATAATGCAGGAGCGATATTTTTAGGGAAATGGACGCCGGAAGCTGTGGGAGATTACCTGGCTGGACCAAATCATACTTTACCTACATCAGGCAATTCCAGATTTAGCGGTTCTTTAGGAGTTGAAACTTTTATGAAAAACACTTCAATAATAGAATTTAATGAAGAAAGTTTAAAAGTTAACAGTCTTGATATTATTAACCTTGCTAACAGTGAAGGCTTACATAGCCACGCTAATTCAGTAAAAATAAGATTTAAAGATTACCCAACTTTTGAAGGAGTGTAAACAACTGGAATGTTGTTTTCAATTTTACCAACCAATACTTTGTCTGTCAGATCAATAAATAATCCGTTTTCTAATACTCCTGGAATATTATTAATACTCATTTCAATAACTTTTGGATTCTTAATACCATCATTAAACAATACGTCTAAGATTAAGTTGCCCTGGTCAGTAACAACAGGTCCAGCTTTTCTTGTAGCCATTCTTAGAGTAGATTTGCCATTCATTTCTGAGAGAACATCCTGAACTTGCTTCCAAGCATTTGGAAGGACTTCTACAGGTAAAGGAAAAGATTGATTTAAATTTTGTACCAGTTTAGTCTGGTCAACAACAATCAACAATTGATTAGCTTTTGAAGCAACTAACTTTTCTCTAACATGGCATGCTCCTCCCCCTTTTATTAATTGAAATCCTGGATCAACTTCATCTGCGCCATCAATAGCTAAATCGATTTGAGAGACAGAAGCTAAATCAATAAGCGGGATGTCGAGTTCTAGCGCTAAAACTTCTGACTGAAAGGAAGTTGCAACAGCTCTTATATTTTTCAATTTTCCAGAACGAATTTCATCAGCAAGGCTTTTTATCATAAGCGCGGCTGTAGATCCAGATCCTAATCCGAGTATCATTTCACTCTTTACTTCCTTAACAGCTGCATCAGCAACTATTTGTTTCATTTGAGTTTGTGAATCCAAAATCTTTTCTTTAATGTTTATAGATAATTAAATTTCAATGGGTGATTTATGTCAAACCTGGGAGAGGTTCTGGTTTGATATTTATCTGTATCTCTTTATTATCTCTTAAAACATCCAGAAGAAAAACTTTACCTATCTGAGATTTTTCTACTTCATCTAGAAGAGCTTTAGGTTCTTTTATAGAAATATTTTCGGCTGCTATAACCAAGTCACCTCTTCTTAAACCGGCTTTTTCAGCAGGACTATTAGGTATGACTGATTGAATTAAAGCTCCATTCCGTTCAGGTAATTGTACTATTGAATTAGGGTCTTGGTTATGTTCTTTAGCAATTTTAGGATTCAAAGAAATCAACTGTACTCCTAAATATGGATGAATAACTTCTCCATTTTTAAGAAGCTGATCAGAAACATTTTTAGCTAAATTAATAGGAATTGCGAAACCTAAACCAGCTCCAGGACCACTTCTGACCAAAGTATTAATTCCTATTACCTCACCATTTGCATTAATAAGTGGTCCGCCAGAATTTCCTGGGTTTATTGCCGCATCAGTCTGAATAAGGTCAAGCCTTTTATCTGAGAAACCCAGACTATTAATATCCCTATGTAGACTGCTTACTATACCTAAGGTAACTGTTTTTTCTAAACCATAGGGAGTACCTAAAGCTATTGCCCAATCTCCGACTTCAAGATCTTCAGAATTTCCAAGTGGAGCAAAACCAGAATAATTAGATTCCTTTATTTTTACTAAAGCTAGGTCAGTTACTACATCGGTTCCTAAAACTTGACCATCGCAAATAGTTCCATCTGCCAAAGTTACTGAAACATCATCAACTCTTTCTACAACATGAGCATTTGTAAGAACTAAACCATTCTCATTAATAATAACTCCAGAACCTTGGCTTCTTTCTCTATCAGGTACAATCCCAGGCTCCCCAAGTAAATCTCTCAATAAAGGGTCTAGTAAAGTTGGATCAAATTGTTGCCTCTCTACCAATCGCTCAGTGTCAATTTTTACAACTGCAGGACCAACATTTTTAACTGCATATGATACGAAATTGTGATTTGCAGAAGAAGTTAAAGCTAAAACTTCAGTGTTTTGATAAAAAGTAACTAAACAAAAACAAATAATAATGAATATTTGGATTAAATTAATAAATTTAATCTTGAGAAATTTCATTTATTTAATATTTCCTTAATTTATTAATTAAATCTAATTGAAGAAATATATTATTGTTGTTTTTTGTTTACATCCATAAAATAGAAATTTTTGAGTTTTTTTTTATAAAAAACTCTTTCTATGTGTGAAAATAATTTTAGATAAATTTTTTATATATTAAATTTGGATAAAGAAAACAAAAATAGATTAGAGCTCCTACTAAAAAAAGTTGCCAATGAATGGGATTACGAAATATGCAGTTTAAATATACAAACTAATCAAAGTCCAATAGTTTTTCAAATATTTATAAAAAAAACTAGTGGAGATGATATTTTGCTGGAGGATTGTGTTCTATTTAACACACCAGTATCTGAAGAAATAGAAAAATCAAATCTTTTAAATTGTTCATTTGTGTTAGAAATTAGTAGTCAAGGGGTCAGTGATGAATTAACCTCAGATAGAGACTTCAAAACTTTTAAGGGTTTTCCAGTTAATGTTGAGTTAAACCAAAAGAATTCAAAAATAAAATTTCTAAATGGTTTACTTTATGAAAAGTCTAAAGATTATTTAGCCATTAACATAAAAGGTAAGATAAAAAAAATCCCTTTTGATGAAGTACTAAGGATTAGTCTTTGTACATTAAAAGATTAATTATTTTTTCAACCATTATTCAATTTTCCCATCATAGATGGCATTAGTTATTCTCCCCGGTTTAAACAATCTCATTGAAGACATTAGTGAGGAAAAAAAGTTACCCCCTAACATTGTGGAAGTAGCCTTGCGCGAAGCTTTATTAAAAGGATACGAAAAATATAGAAGAACTTTTTACATTGGTGTCAACGAAGATCCATTTGATGAGGAATATTTTAGTAATTTTGATGTTGGATTAGATCTAGATGAAGAAGGTTACAGGATATTATCGAGCAAAATAATTGTTGAAGAAGTTGAAAGCGAGGATCATCAAATATCTTTAGTAGAAGTTAAACAAGTTGCCGATGATGCTCAAATAGGTGACACAGTTGTTTTAGACGTTACTCCAGAAAAAGAGGATTTCGGGCGAATGGCTGCTTCAACAACAAAGCAAGTTTTAGCGCAAAAATTAAGAGATCAACAACGAAAAATGATCCAAGAAGAATTTGCCGATTTGGAGGATCCTGTTTTAACTGCAAGGGTTATAAGATTTGAGAGGCAATCAGTCATTATGGGGGTTAGTTCCGGTATAGGTAGACCTGAAGTAGAGGCCGAACTTCCAAAGAGAGATCAATTACCAAATGATAACTACAGAGCAAATGCAACTTTCAAAGTATTTTTGAAAGAAGTTAGCGAAATAGCTAGAAAAGGGCCACAACTTTTTGTAAGTAGAGCAAATGCTGGTTTAGTTGTCTATTTATTTGAAAATGAAGTACCAGAAATTCAAGAGAGTACAGTTAAAATTGTTGCTGTTTCAAGAGAAGCGAACCCTCCTTCAAGAGCTGTTGGCCCAAGAACAAAAGTAGCTGTTGATAGTGTCGAAAAAGAAGTTGACCCTGTAGGTGCTTGTATTGGAGCTAGAGGAGCAAGAATTCAACAAGTAGTAAATGAATTAAGAGGAGAAAAAATTGATGTTATTAAATGGTCATCTGATCCGATTCAGTATATTTTAAACTCTTTAAGTCCTGCAAAAGTTGATCTAGTAAGACTCGTTGACCCAGAAGGGCAACATGCGCACGTATTAGTCCCCCCTGATCAATTGAGTCTTGCTATTGGTAGAGAAGGTCAAAATGTCAGACTTGCTGCAAGATTAACTGGTTGGAAGATTGATGTTAAAAACTCACATGAATACGATCAGGAAGCTGAAGATGCAGCAGTCTCTGAATTAATTATTCAAAGGGAAGATGAAGAGAATCTCCAGCGAGAAGCTGAGCTAAGATTAGAAGCCGAACAAGCTGAGCGTGCTGCAGAAGATGCAAGATTAAGACAGCTTTATCCCCTTCCTGAAGATGATGAAGAATTTGGAGAAGAACCATTCTCAGATAATGATCAATTAGAGACTTTTCAAGATAATGAAATATCAGACAAAGAGGAGAGAAAACGGTGATAAAGCAAATCCCTGTTATGCGTATATGCATTTCATGTAGAAAAACATATGACAGGAAAAATCTTTTAAAGATTACCAAAGATCATAAGCAAAGCATCATGTTTCAAGAAGGAATGGGGCGTTCAGCTTACATTTGTAAGTCAAAAAAATGTTATTTGGATCCCAAGATCAAAAAAAAGCTTCAAAAAGCTTTAAAAACATTTTTAGAACCTGAATTTATTGATATTTTTGAACAAGAAATTGCAAGATACAATGACTATCCCAATAAGGGAATATAATTAAATTAAATTCTCTTCAATTTTAATAAGAGTAAAAATCAGATTAAATGACTATCAGCGATAAAATCAGAATTTACGAACTTTCCAGAGATTTAAATCTGGAAAATAAAGATATATTGGACGCTGCTCAAAAACTTTCAATTTCGGTGAAAAGTCATAGTAGTTCGATTACTGCAGAGGATGCAAAAAAAATTAAAAATCTTATTAATAAAAAAAATTCAGATAAAAAAATACTTTCCATTAATAAACCTTCAATAAAAAAAGAGACTCACAAACAAAACAAAGACGATAAATCTCCCGCCATCTCTTCTACACAAGGGAAACCTCTCAAAGATAATTCGAACAAAAAGCCATTATTGATA
>QCKZ01000004.1 GCA_003214975.1 Prochlorococcus sp. AG-412-C21 | reverse complement strand
ATTAGTAAGCTTTTCAGAAATTAATTCTTCTTCTAACTGCTTTATTAACCTTGAAACAAGACTTTGAAATTCTGGTTGACAACCTTTAAACGCCGCTTTATGTCTTATAGGTTCATTTCTTGTTCTTAAATCAGCAAGCATTAATTGTAATGCGTCAACTTTGGGATTTATTTTCATAGTTTTATTTTATATATTTGCATCTTTTAAATCATTTGCATAGCTTTTTTAAAAGAAATCTTTTTATTATTATTTGAGCTGGTAACTTCTATTATTTTATTTACGGAATCGTTATTGCTTAAAGAATCTATACAACATTTTGCAACTAATCTTCTTGGGATTGATCCATTAATCTGAGTATCCTCCTTTGAATAATTTATATTTTCAGATTTAATATCTTCATTTTCCTTTAATCCTCCAGGCCTAATAATAGTCCATTTTAAATTTGAATTTAGAAGAAAATTTTCACCTATTTTCTTCCAAATTAGAATTAAACCAAATAAGTTTAATGGGTGAAATAATTTACCAGTACAAAGAGAACTAACTAAAATTACCCTTTTAATACCAACTCTTTTGCAACTCTCTAATTGTCTGAATACGCCTAAAGCATCGACTTTAGCGGGACCAGTTAAGTCTAAAGATGGCCTCGCACCAGTGGCAATTACCAAAGCATCAACATCTTCTAAAGCTTTATCTAAGTCTTCTTTATTGTCTAATGAAACTCTAAGAGTTTCTAAACTCTTTAGTTCTTCAGAAACTTTTGAGTTCTTTCTTATAATTTGTTTTATTTTAAATCCTTTTTTAATTGCCTCTTCAGAAATTCTATAACCTGTTTTTCCCGATGCACCAGTAATTGCTATTTTCATAATTAAAAACTAATTTATTAATTATATTAAATTTTTAGGGTTTTTTACATATGAATTTCTTTTTTCTGTTGGGATAAAGTGTTCTGCATAAATAACATTTTGTTCCATCACAACCTCTAGCAGTGCAGTATTCTCTGCCATAAAAGATTATTTGCAAATGTAAGTTATTCCATTCATTAATAGGAAATATATTTTTTAGGTCCTTTTCTGTTTTAATTACACTATCTCCATTACTTAGACCCCATCTTTGTGACAACCTGTGTATGTGAGTATCAACAGGGAATGAGGGGATTTTAAAAACTTGAGACATTATAACTGATGCTGTTTTATGACCTACTCCAGGAAGAGATTCAAGCTTTTCAAAGGTATCTGGAACTCTACTCTTATGTTTTTCAATCAAGAGTCTTGATAGGTTATAAATGTTCTTTGATTTTTGATTAGATAGACCTAAATATTTTATGTATTCATATATGCCACTTATACCAAGTTTTACCATCTTTTCTGGATTATCTGCAGCCTTAAATAAGCTCTTTGTTAATTCATTTACTTTCTTATCTGTTGATTGAGCACTTAATACTACCGCTATAAGAAGTGTATAAGCATTTGTATGATCAAGAGGGATTGGAGGTGATGGATATAACTTTTTGAGTTCCTTGAGTATTATTTCTGCTCTTTCAGCCTTTCTCATTAAATTTGATAGATTGATTGGTGTATAAAATTATACAAGAGATATTTTTAGAAGAATATTTTCTGCTAATTTAATATATTTAAAGAAGAAGTATTTTGTGAAAAATGATGCGTTAATAATTGATGATTTGCATCATAAATATGATAGGCAAGAATATTCAAATTGGATATTAAATGCAATTAACCTGAAAATTGAAAGTGGTAAATTACTAGGTTTACTTGGTCCTTCTGGTTGCGGAAAGACCACACTTTTGAGATTGATAGCAGGGTTCGAAAATCCTTCTAAAGGAAGAATTTCCTTAAATGACAGGGAAATTTCAAGTAGTAATAGAATTATTAGTCCTGAGAAAAGAAATATTGGTATGGTTTTTCAAGATTATGCACTATTTCCTCACTTAACTGTAATTGAAAATGTAATGTTTGGTTTGAAAAACAAAAGAAATAGATCCAGAGTTGATTACTTATTAAATATTGTAGGTCTTGATAGTTTTGTTGGAAGGTACCCACACGAATTGTCTGGAGGTCAAAAACAAAGACTTGCAATTGCAAGGGCTCTTGCTCCAGGTACAAATTTTATTCTATTGGATGAACCCTTTTGTAGTCTTGATATGCACGTCAAACTTAAATTAAGAAGCGAACTTCCAAATATTCTTAAAGGTTGCAATGCAAGTGGACTAATGGTTACTCATGATCCTGAAGAAGCCATGTCAATTTGCGATAAAGTTGCAGTTATGAATGAAGGTAAGATACATCAAGTTGATACACCAATAAATCTTCTAAATAATCCCAAGACTATATTTGTTAGTAGTTTTATTTTGGGAAATAATATTCTTAATCTCCAAAAAAAAGATAATTCATATATGTCTTGTTTAGGTGAAATAAATATTTCAGGATTATTAAATAGTGCAAATATTAAAAGCATGTCAATTTCGCCTAAATTTATTTCAATTAAAAAATCAGAATCTGGAAATGCGAATGTAATATCCAAAGAATTTCTTGGAGAATTTCTTATCTATAAAGTATCTATTAATGAAAACATTTTGAGAGTTAGAACTAATATTAATAATCTCCTAAATAATGGTGATAAATGTTCTCTTTCTATAAATAAAAATAGTTATTATTTTTTATATCCTGGAGCACATAAGGTATATTTTTAAGATTCTTTTTATAGGCAATTACACTTCCCACCCTTCCAATTAGAGCATTTTTTCTTTTTACATTTCTTTTTTTTACTTAAATATATTTTATTAGTTAATAGCAGTTCAGAAAAACTGTAGTCTAAATTCATTTATAGTATTGAGACTGATTTTCATTATCATATTATTTAAATTAATTTAAAGGATTAATTAATTACTAATTTATACAAAATGTTGTATTATTTATATAGTTCAAATATTGAATAATGAAAGAAAATAATTTAAAGACAAAGAAATTAATTAATTTTGGACCATCTGGTAGAGCTGTTGCACAGCCAATGGACAACAGTTTATTGTTTAATATTTTTGAACATCTAACAATGGAAAGATATGCCAATGTTCAATATTTTTCTATATATCTCTGGTTTCAAGAGCGTGATCTAAATGGTTTTGCCTCACATTTCCTAAGCGAATCAAAAGGCGAAATGGAACATGCCCAAAAATTTGCAGATTACTTAATTGCAAGAGGACAAAGCGTAAAATTAGATGAACTTCCTGCACCAGTTCAAACATGGGATTCGATTGAGGATTTAATTTCTTATTCTTTCAACATGGAGGCTGATTTAACTTCATCTTTACAACAACTTTATTCCATTTCAGAAAGAATTTCAGATACAAGAACCAACGTATTTTTAGATCCAATCATAGATGCTCAAACAAAATCAGAAGATGAATTTGCAAACATACTAGGCAAAGTTAAGTTTGCGTCTAATCAACCTTCTGCAATCTTATTGATAGATAGTGATTTAAAGAAAAAATAAATTACTTTCAAATTTATTTTCATTCAATGTCCTTTTGGTTATTTCAACAAGTAAATTAGAAAAGTTTATTTTTTCATTGGATTTTTTATTTAAAAGCTTAGCTATTTTAGAAATCTCACTTACTCTTTTAAAAATATTTTTGTTTTCAGAAAATAACCTTTCTTTCAATGCTTCATTATGAGTAGTTTTGAAAGATTGCTTTATGTTTCTGAGCCTATTAGATAATACATCAACTTCCATTAATAGGTTGTTGGTTATTGATTGCGATTCCTTCATGTTTCTATAGTGGTGATGTTTCAATAAAAGAAGGCGCAACACTTACCGTTTGAGTCCCAATTGGAGCTATTAATAATTCAGATGATCTTAATTTAGAAATTAATCTTGTTGATGTCACGCGAGTTGAACCTATTAATTCACCTATCCTTTCATGAGTTAACCTAAAGGGTAACTCACACCATTGACCACATCTTCTCCCTAAACGATTTACTAGTATTGAAAATAAAGCTTGTAATCTTTGTTCTGCATTGCCCAAGTGTCTAATCCTAAGGAGTTGCAAAGTCCATTCATTTACTGCATCGAAACCAATATTATCGTCAATATTCACATTGCTATGAAAAGATAAATCTGTTAAGGCTTCAACACAGACACCCTCGCTACATAAAAGGTCAGTTCTTAATTGATCTCCTGATTGTAAGAATGCAAGTGTCATACCTTCAGTTTCTTCACAGGGGCAATATACCCTAGCAATTCCACTCTCAACTTCTAGGCAGGTTCCCTTTGGCCTTGATGAAGGATCTATTAAAACGGACTGCCCAGTTATTATCCTTACTGTTTTTGATGGAGATATTCCATAACTATGGAAATTCATTTAACCATTGATAATGAGAATTATTATCAATTATTATATAATTAATTACTTATTGCAATAGATTCTCATTATCAATGTATGTTTTGAAGTTTTTCTTAACATAAGTTTTAAGCAATATAATTTGAATAGAAATCTTTAAATTTTTTAGTGATGAGTGTAAATAAATTCTGTCTCAATTGTGGAAGTGCTTCATTCGTTTCAGATCGATCTTTAGGAGGTAAGATAGTGTGCTCTAAATGTGGATCATCTTCATTTAGAAAAAAATCATATTCATTGTTTAATAATAAAAATTTAATTTTTCTTGCTATTGCTATAGCTATTTTTCTGATTATTATTAGATAATCTTTTCACAATCCAAAATCCATTATTTTCAATTACTTCTACATCAATACCATATAACTTTTTAAGATTTTCACTATTTATAATCTTCTTTTGATTGCCATCAGCGATTATCCTCCCCTCCTTTAGCATTATTACTCGGTCATAAATTTTTGTAATCATTGAAATATCGTGTGTTACACAGAAAATTTTTGTATTTGATTTTGTTAATTCATTAATCTTATCAATTACAAAAAACTTTGATTTATAATCTAAATTTGCAATTGGTTCATCTAAGATTAATATATCTGGTTTTTTAATTAACGCTCTGGCAATAAGAGAAATTTGTTTTTCTCCATCTGATAAATAGGAAAAATATTTTTTAGATAAACTTGATATATTCATCTTTTCCATAAGACTTTCAACGTTAGAATAATCTCTTGCTGATTTATTTGATATATAACAATATTTACCATATAGTCCACTTAAAATTAAATCAAAAACTTGTAGATTTGGATTTATTCTATTTTTAATATCATTATTTACGGTACTTATTCTTTTTCTTAGTTCCCATAAATTTATAAGTTCTTTATCAAATATTTTCAGTGTTGATTGATTAGCCACTACTGGATATATGTTTCTATTAATTACTTCTATTAATGATGATTTACCTGAACCATTTGGTCCAATTAATATTAAATTCTCAGAATAGGATATTTTTAAGTCTAAATTTTTAATTACTCTATAACCATTCTTAAAACAATTTATTTTTTTGGCTTCAAACCAAAATTTATTAACCACTAAAACTTATTACTCCAAAATATAAATAATTGAATTGAGCTCAAAATAAAAATAAAAAGATAAAGCCAATTCAACCATGAAGGTCTATTTACTTTCTTCATTATTTATATGATTAACATAAAAATTAGTAGTGGAGCCGCAAATCTTACAAGTGTTTTTCTGATAATATCTATATTATTTATAACTTCTAAATTCTTAATCTCTGGGGGATATTTCAATATCACATTATCGTATACGGTATGATTTTCAGTTTTGTTAATATTTTTCCAAGGGCTATCTTTATCTTCAGACTTCTTATACCATTTCCAAAAGTAATTTATTATTCTGTCTTCTCCCAATAATTTTATTTCATCTTTTTTAATAAATCCCAATTTATGATTATATGTTTGTGTCTTTAAAATCATATAATCCTCATCAAATATCTTATAAAAGATCTTTCTTTGAGTCTCTTTAAATAATATGAGGTTATTAAGGAATTTATTTTTTAAAAATTTCCTGTAGTGTCTTACTATTACTCTTGCTTTATTATTTCCTAGTGGAATATGATCTAGAACTTGTAAATATCGACATGCCGAAGGATTTCCTTTATAAATTAATATCCTTCCTGGTGGTATGTATTTTATTCGGATAAATTCTTTTGAAGGAGCATTTTTGTAGAAGTAAATACTTTCAATATATTTGGGAGTAATATTAATTTTTTGATTAAAACTAACAAGTACGTTTTTATTAACATCTTTATCAGGAATTGTATCCCCATGAACCCAAAAAAGATGAAGTATATCTAAGTGATTTTCAATTATCCTTGACCAATCACATTTGAAGTCAACCAACACCTCTTCTGATACATAATCCTCATGTGAAAAGCCATTATCAGATAATTGGTAGTTACTTATAGGTAAATCCTCACTTATATTATTTAAATCAGTCTCGGATTTTTTTGAAAAATGTACAAAAATATATTCATCTTTTTCTAAAGTTTTGTATTGAGATAAATGTATTTTTTTGGCGTAGTTATCGTATTTATTATCAACTATATGGCTACAAGTTATTCGATCTAGATTTTGGCAATTTCCTTTAGATGAGAATTTAGCTCCGTGATAAGGGCAAGTTATTACACCATTTGATAAGGTGCCACCAAAAAATGATGCACCCCTATGAGGACAAATATTTTTAATGCACCTTACATTTTTATACTCATCTCTGTAAAGGACAAGAGGCTCATCATAAAGCGAAAAATAATGTAGAGTATTTATTTTTAGTTCTTTTGAAGGACAAATTGCATACCAACCAAATAAACCTATATTTAAATCTTGTTGATTCTCTCTAATATCAAACGAGTCAATTTTTACTACAGATCCTTTCTTAAAAGGCTTAAGAACGGTATTTATATCTTTAGATTTAAAAAAATTAATTTGTTTGTTTTCCATAAATTAATTTCTTTTTCTTATTAACTAGTTATCTAACGGAACTATAACCCAAGTAAATAATTAATTTCTCATAAAAATATAATTCTCTATTAATTGTAGCAATAATTATGTCGTTGTTAAAAAATAATGATTTACTTGTCTTTTTATTTATCTTTATTTCATAAATTTTGTATCTTTTGTAATGCCTTCAAATTTTTTATGTAATCATTAGCATCATCAATATTTTTGTGAAAATTGCACTGACCGAGATAGCAACCTATAAATCTTAAGAATTTTCTTTTACCACCACTAATTTCATATTTATGTATTGTTCCTCCATCAATAGGAGAATATATTAATTCTGGTAATGCCATATGTTTTTGATCTTAATTGTTAATTAAACAATAATTCAAGTTCAAATACATTTCCATAGCTTAGGAAACATTTTTAATAATAAATTTACTTATTTTTGGATAATTATTTATTTCATTCCCTAGAAGCTTTTTGGTAGTTGTTTATTTTAGATATTAATTAGACCAAAAACTATTAGGCTTCTTTTAATAAATTTCCTAAAAAATTCAAACTTTAAGATAACCATTTAGAGAGTTTTTGAATTCCAAAATATAGAATGCTTTTTTTTATATGTAAAAATTTTTGATTTTATAATTTTTAATAAAATATAGTCAGATAGATTTTATTCTAAATTATATTAAATTTTCAATTTATGAAATATTATTATGATCAAAAGAATTTTTACGATATTTATTTTAATTATGCTTGTTATCTTCGGTAGCCCAACTTACTCATTAGATATGTCGTCTAAATCCCTTGAAAAATATACTAAAAAAATTTCTAATAAATTCAGTAGAACTTTTTGCAACACAAGCCAATTTGGTATTTCTTATGAAGGAGCTTTAGCTTTTGCTATTGGAGAAACTAATAAGGAATTTAAAAATAATAAACTCAATAAATTGATAGATTATTCTCTACTAAAAAATTCAATAGTTAATGGTTTAGAAAATAATTGCCAGATTTATGATTTTCCTATTAGTGCTTTAGAAAAATTAGAATTTGATTAGAAATATGGAAATTGATAAAGTCTTATTTTCTTCCTATCCAATCATCAGGTTTCTCCATCATCCACTCGAAAATACCTTTAGTATCAAGGTTTATAGATGCATAAACAAACATTATTGGAAATAATAAAATCACTGATGCAATAACGAATAACTCTATTTTACCAATTCCCATTTCGTTAATAGTTAAGGCGAAATAATTAATCATTACCTTATATAATTTAAGTTTGTTTAATACTTAATTTATAAAAAATTAATCACTCTTTCTCTTTTTGATAAAAAATCTTAATTGTTTATAGTTAAACTTATTTGTATAAAGTACCTATTTTATTGAGGCAAACTTTTTAATAATTTAGATAATAGTAGATTCTTAATTGATGGCCATGAATTATGAAATTATAGTTTTCACTCCTTTTTTTATAGTATTGATTGGAGTTATATTTTTTTCAATTTTAAAGAAAAGAAAGAGATCAGCTAAAAGAATTTATAAATTAATAGATGATTTAGAAAAAAAATACATATATTAATAGTTTTTTTAAAAGGAAAAAATATTAATCAAATTCTATACCAACTTCTTCTTTTAAATCTCTCTCCAAATCTGGCAGATGTGGCTCAACCCAATGATCCTTGTTATCTATACCAGCAGCATTTACATAGTTAATGATGTGTTGATCTACTTGTTTATAAAGATCATGCAAATTTAAATCCATACGAATGGCATGTGCAATTTCAGACACTTGTTTTTCAGTCAAACAATGATCTGCATGAAGTAAATCACAGCAAGGAATTCTCTTCTCAATCAATTCATTTAGATTGATTTTTATTTCGTAATCTTGATGAACTGTCATAGATTTTATATTTTTTTCTTATTCTAATTATGGTTCAGGTTTTGTATATCTTTAGTTAAGAAACAAAGTTCTTAAGTATTAATAAGGAATTTAAATAAATAGATCTTCCAAATCTTCATATAAATCATCATTATCTTTTGAATTTTCTAAAGGGGATTCATCCTCCAAAGAAAGTTCCTTTTTAGAAGTGTAGAAAAGTAACCCAAGGACACCAAAAAACAAGGTTGTCGGTAAAATCATTTGCCTTTAATTGACTTATTATGAATATAGTGCAACACTAATCACAGTCAAGTGCTGTACTTTAGTTTATTTTTAGATGCCTACAAAAAAAAAAAGAGTTGGGTTTATTCCAAGAGAAGATGTTTGGGAAATAATTGATAAATTGAGCACAGAGAATAATTTAAGTAATTCAAAAATAATCAGTATTTTAGTAGAGGAAGCACTCTCTATAAGAGGTATATTTAACAAAAAAACTGGTAAAGTAATCAAATCTAATCCTGAGATTAAAGATTATTCAGACAATTTAATTGAAGATTCGACCGAAAATGAAATTAATGAAAAATTGACATTAAATAGTAAATTAGTAAATAATAAAAATCCTGGTAAAACAACCCTTTTAAATAGATCAAGTCAGGATAAGTTTGATTTACAAACTTATAAAAAGTTTTTATCTTTCCTTAAATTTCAGGAAATGATGGATAAATATAACATGTAAGAAGTGTTGTTAAGTGTAGCACTGTGCGGTAAATTTAATTTGTATTTATTTTTGGGGGTTATCCATTAAAAATAATTTATTATCATTTCAAATCCTGAAAATCAATTAATCCATCAAATATTTAATTGTTATGAATTCATCTTTCCAAACTTTATCGATAAATCTTCTGCCTCCTGAAAAGTTATATTGCAACTTTAATTATTGGAGTTCTTTGTTTTCTCAGGATATGCAAATCTTATGGGATAGAGCTCATGGGGTACCTTTAGAAAAACTCCCAAAAGGGGTTTCAGATATGATTTTCCCTTATTTATTGCTTGCACTTTCAGACTATAAGACTTCTCAACTAAATAAAATGAATGGAATAGGATTAGACAATCTATTAAGCCTTTGGTTTGATAAGTACTTGTTGAATAAAAATGGATACTTCGAACTAATTAAAAAATAATTTTTAAAATTAGTTCTTTATATCTAAAGTCACATTACTAATTAGTAATTTTATTATGTATAAAAAACTTTTTGTTAATCTTTATAAATTGGCACATCAATAATCTTGCTATAAATTAATTAAATGGATTGAAGATGGTTTCTTTAAATTTTTTTTTAGAAAATATTTGCATCGTCGTTTTGATAATACTAATAAGGAGAGATATAAAATTAAGAAGAGCAAGATAACTGAAGTTTAATTCAAAGACCCTTAGTTTAATTTTAAATATATTTTTTTGTTTGCTTCTATTCTTTATTTGAATTTTTATTTTTTGAAATTCTAAAGTCGTTTTTCAATGATTCTTTATCAAAGTACCATCAAAGAAATAAAAATTATATTTTAATAAACTAAGAATCAATCCATTTCTAAATCCCGTGGAAATTATCTTCATTTGTATATTTTGTTGACTTTTAATGTTGATGAGAGGATAATGACAAAAATAAAATTCTAATTGTGAATCCTATTTCAGATACTTTTGATGATTTTGTTGACGATCTACTTAATGATGATGTTGATTTATTAAAAGGGGAACTAGATTTTTTACTTATGCAACATTTATTTAATTCAATTTATTTAAGGCTTGTTAAAACAACTGAATTTAGTGATAACGATTCATTAGCTGCTTAATATCTTTTATGAAATTTTTATATGAAAAGATTTGGGTTCCTATTTTTGGATATATTTTATCCAAATTTGTTTTTTTAATAGAAGGTAACAAGCAAGATTCTAAAAATAAAAAAGAAAGAGATTAATTACTTTTCTATATTTAAAAGTGTCTTTAAATACATAATTAAAGCCAATATATATTGATAACAACAAAAGATATACTTTTTATTTTAAACATATGCATTCTTGAAATATAAACTAATTGCTTTTTAGCAAATAAAAATGAATATAAATAATACTTTGAAGCCATATACTGTTCATTATCGTGACTTTCAAAATATAAGATTAGAAAATTGTTTTTATGCTTTTGATGCTTACGAAGCTAGAACACTAGCGATGGAATTTAATAAGTATATTAATGAACATCCAAATAGTATTGACCTTATAAGATGTGAAAAATAAAAAAAATTATCTAGTTAATTTAAAATAATAATCTATTTAAACACTTAAGAATTTGTCTATAACTGCTTGACTTAACTCACTAGTATTCCCGCTGGCAACAATGCCTCCGCGTTGCATTGCATAATATCTATGTGCTTGCCTAACAAAATGTAAGTGTTGTTCAACTAATAAAACACCAATTCCTGTATCTCTTATTATCTGATTGATTGCATTTTCAATATCTAAAACTATATTTGGCTGAATACCTTCAGTTGGTTCGTCAAGTAATAGTAATTTAGGTTTGCCTAACAATGCTCTTGCAATAGCTAGTTGTTGTTGTTGCCCTCCACTAAGATCTCCTCCCTTTCTTTGTAGAAAGTCTTTTAGGATTGGGAATAGGTCATAAATAAATGGATCTATTTTCCTGTTCTTAGATAATCCACCTGGCAGAGACTCCATTCCTAACATCAGGTTCTCTTCAACTGATAAGTAAGGAATAATTTCTCGCCCTTGAGGTACGTAAGCCATCCCTTGTCTAGCCCTCTGATGAGGTGCCTTTCTATTTATATTTTTACCAATCAAATAAATATCGCCTTTTTTTTGTTTTAACAAACCAATAAGTGATTTCAATAAAGTTGTTTTGCCAACACCATTTCTACCAATTAAACAAACCATTTCTCCTGATTTAACATTTAAATCAACATCTCTAAGAATATGACTCTCGCCATAATAAGTATTTAATGATTTAATTTCCAGCAAATTTTCCATAGCTAATCCTCAGGTCTTCCTAAATAAACATCAATCACTTTTTTGTCTTTTTGTATAGTTTCCATCGTCCCCTCACATAGTACTGTTCCTTGATTTAATACTGAAACGTTACTTTCAAGTCTTCTTATGAATTCCATATCGTGGTCTATTACAACAACAGTATTTTCTCCAGATAAAGATTTTAATAAATCAGCAGTAAGATCAGTCTCTTCATCAGTTAAGCCTGCAACAGGTTCATCTACCAGCATTAAATCTGGCTTCTGCCCTACTAACATGGCTATTTCAAGCCATTGTTTTTGGCCATGAGACAAAGAACCCGCTTTTGAATTGACTCTTTGAGATAAATTAACAATTTTCATAAGACGTTCTATCTCATCAAGCTGATCATTTTTAATCTTTTTATTTATGAGGTTTAAGGGACTTTTAGGAGTTGTTACAGATATTTCAAGATTTTCTTTAACTGTTAGATTTTCAAAGATTCTTGGACTTTGAAACTTTCTACCTACTCCAAGTCGAGCAATCTTATGCTCCTTTCGACCTATTAATGATTTTCCTTTAAAAATTACTTCACCTTTTGTTGGTTTAACTTTTCCAGTTATTACATCAAGGAATGTTGTTTTGCCGGCGCCATTGGGTCCAATTACAGCTCTTAATTCTCCTTTAAGTAAATTCAAATTAAGCTTGTTAAGTGCTAAAAAACCTTCAAAACTAACAGTAATATCAATTAAATTTAGGAGAGATTTATTATTCATTAATTTTCCTCCTTATTATTAACTTCCAAGCTTGGATAGGTTTCAATTTTTCTTTTAAAACCAAATCTTTGAAGAAGATTTCTAGGACCATCTCCTTTCATCCATCCTAAAACGCCTTCTGGCAAAGCTGTTACAACTAAAATAAACAACCCTCCTTGGATAAACATCCAGCTAGCAGGTAAAGCTTCGCTCACTAGACTTTTTGCATAGTTAATGAAAACCGCTCCTAATATTGCTCCCAATAAAGTTCCTCTTCCTCCAACTGCAACCCAAATAACCATTTCTATTGAAAAGGGAACAGTCATGAATTGAGGTGATACTATTCCAGATTGAACAGTATATAAAGCCCCCGAAATTCCTGCAAGACCTCCAGCAATAGAAAATATTATTGTCTTGAATATCACTGGATTGTATCCTGTAAACCTTACTCTTGGTTCGTCATCTCGTATTCCTATAAGAATATTGCCAAATCTTCCTTTGACTACCCACTTTGAAAAAAACCATGCGGCTATTACTAGTATTGCTGTTATCCAAAAAAATAAACGTTGAATAGATTCAGATCCAACCATTTGTCCAAATAGTTGTGTTACATCAGTTTTTAATCCATTTGTCCCGTTAATTAGTTTTTGTTGACCATTAAATAAATTAAAGAATACTAGTAGTGCCGCTTGAGTTAGTATTGAAAAATATACTCCTTTTATCCTATTCCTAAAGACTAGAAATCCTAACATCCCAGCAATTAAAGCAGGGACTAACCAAATTGCAATCAAAGTAAATAATGGAGATTTGAAAGGTTCCCAGAAAAAAGGTAAATTATTTACCCCATATAAGGCAAAAAATTCAGGAATATTATTTGGAAATTCAGAAGAGCTGGTAATCTGTAAATACATTGCTGCACAGTATCCTCCAAGAGCAAAAAATATACCCTGACCAAGACTTAGTAAACCAGTAAACCCCCAAATAAGATCTACTCCTAATGCTACTATTGCCAATGATAAATATCTTCCAAGAAGATTCAATCTAAAAACAGGCAATATTGTTGGGGCAGCAATTATTACTGCAATCAATATTATCCATATTGATAGGGTTGTTATTTTATTAAGATTTAATCTATTTAAACTCATCAGTTTTCAACCATCCTGCCTTTTTGAGGAAATAAACCTGTTGGCTTGAATTGTAGGAAAATAACTATTAGGGTAAAAATCATAACTCTTGCCATACTTGTAGTTGCAAAAAAATCAATAGTAGTAGCTAAAGGTAAAGGCATTTGTGGCCATATAGTTAAAAGTCTCCCAGCTCCAATTAAATCTGTCATTATACCAATCCCAAACGAAGCGATAATTGTACCCAACAAGTTACCTACCCCCCCTAAAACCACCACCATAAAACAACCCACAATGTAGTTTCCTCCCACATTTGGACCTACTGAACCCAGAAGGGAAACAGCAACACCTGCAACCCCAGCCAAGCCAGATCCTATACCAAAAGTTAATATATCAACTTTTTCTGTTGATATACCTAAGCAATCACTCATTTGTCTGTTTTGTGTAACTGCTCTTATTCTTAAACCCCAGGCACTTTGATTTAAAAATAACGTTATTGCAATTACCGATATCAGAGTAATTAATATTATTATTAATCTGGTCTTAGGAAAATTAGTACCTAAAATTTCTATTTGACCTCTCATCCAGGCGGGTGCTGTTACATCTACATTTCTAGAATCTGGTCTACTTAATCTACTAATTGATGATGATATCCAACTTGCAGTTAAAACTCCAGAGAAGGCAGAAATAATCCATGCGCTGAGATTATAGTATTTAACATTTATGGAATCTTTTATTTTTAATGGAAATAATGTTGGTATAAACAATGCTAAAACAAGACTTATAATTAAACCAGCGCCATAAGCTAGAGGCACGCTTCTTACGAATTGTTGAAGAATTAAACTAACTCCCCAAGTTGCTAACAAAGTTTCTAATGGACTACCATATAATTTTCTTATTATGGTCTTCTCTAGAATTATTCCAACTACACCACTTACTATAAATGCAAGGAAAATAGAGATTATTAAATAGCTATTGTAATAAGGTTTTAACAAAGGAAGTTTGAAAACTAACTGAGTAACATAAGTGGTGTAAGCACCTACCATCATCAATTCTCCATGAGCTAAATTGATCACTCCCATTAGGCCAAATACAATTGCAAGCCCTAAAGCTGCGACCAAGAGGACTGAACCTATCGCTACTCCGTTAAAAAGAATATCAAGAAGTAATTCCAATTTTTTATAGAAATTATTTTAAAGAATAAAAGAAGAGGAGGCTATCGCCTCCTCTTTGATTTGAGAAGAATAAGTTTAAAATAAATTAAAGCTTATATTTTTCTCCTTTTTTTGGATCAGTCCAATCACAAGCATAACCTTTAGAGCTTGGGTGTTTTTGGTTCCATGCCTGAGGTGTAACTACTCCTGTTTCTTCAAGAATAGTAAATCCACCTTCTGCATTGATTTCCCCAATTCTTACTGTTTGGGATAAGTGATGATTTGGCATGACTTCAACAGGTCCTTGAGGTGCATTAAATGTTTGACCTATTAACGCTTCCCTGACTGCGTTGTCGTCGAATGTTCCAGCTTCTTCAACTGCTTGTTTCCATAAGTAAACCATGTTGTATGCAGATTCTTGTGGATCTGCAACAACACGATCTGAACCCCATCTCTTCTTAAAGCTCTTAGCAAACTTTTTAGATGCAACAGAATCAATAGACATCATATAATTCCATGCACCATAATGACCCTCAAGGAATTCAGGACCGATTGATTGGATTTCTTCTTCTGCTATGGAATAGTTCATCACATAGTATCCATTAGATGGAGTAATGCCCGCATCTTGAATTTGTTTGAAGAATGCAACGTTTTGGTCACCATTAAGTGTATTAATAATTATTCCACCATCTGGAAGAGCTTTACTGATCTTTGAGATTATTGGAGCTACTTCAGTATTTCCTAAAGGAAGATAATCTTCTCCAACAACTTTTCCACCCAATTGTTTTACTTGGGCTTTTGTAATTGTGTTGGAAGTTCTTGGGAAAACATAGTCAGATCCAACTAAGAAGAAATCACCACCAGCTGCAGGTGATCTTAAGTACATGAAATCTGTGGCAGGTTCTGACTGTTGGTTTGGTGTGGCTCCTGTATAGAAAATGTTATTAGAGCATTCCTGAGCTTCGTATTGAATTGGGTAATAAAGGAAGGCATCCTTTGATTCGTAGACTGGTAACATTGCTTTTCTACTTGCAGATGTCCAACCACCAAATACGACAGGAACACCGTCTTGGTCTATAAGTTTCTTGGATTTTTCAGCAAAAGTTGGCCAATCAGATGCTCCATCTTCAACTATGTAGTCGATTTTGTAGCTTTTGCCATCTACTACTACACCGCCAGCAGCATTAATTTCTTCAATAGCCATTATTTCAGTATCAACAAGTGTCTTTTCTGAAATTGCCATAGTACCAGTTAAGGAATGCAAAATTCCAACTGTTTTTACATCATCGAAGGATCCGGATGTGTCTGAACCTCCTCCGCAGGAAGTGACTGTAACGGCTAGTGAGGCAGTAGCTAAACCTGCCAAAATACGCCTTGAAATTCTCATGAATTCGTTTAAATTAGGTAAATGACCCTCATTAAGGGGATAAAGTAAAATTATTAACGAGTGGCGATTCCTTTTGTATCAGTCGTAACTTTTTGTTGAATCCAATATATAAAAAATAATTATTTTTCTAGTTTCTATTGATGGGGATATGTGATTCTAGAAATTGAGTTATTTCTTCAACTCCTTTACCGGTACTTAGGTTGGTAAAAAACCAAGGTTTCCCTTTTCTCATAAATTCCGTATCACTTTTCATAATATCTAAATCTGCACCAACCATATCTGCTAAGTCAATTTTGTTTATTAATAATAAATCTGATCTTGTTATCCCTGGCCCCCCTTTTCTAGGTATTTTGTCTCCGGCAGATACATCAATTACATATATTGATAAATCTACAAGTTCTGGACTAAAACTAGATGCTAAATTATCACCTCCACTTTCTACAAAAACAAAATCTAAAGGATTATATTTATTTTCTAAATCTAAAACTGCATTTTTATTTAAGGAACAATCCTCTCTTATAGCTGTATGAGGACAACCTCCTGTCTCTACACCAACAATCCTTCCTTCCTCTAAAACTTTTTTATTTATAAGAAAGTCAGCATCTTCTTTGGTGTAGATATCATTGGTGACAACTGCTATCTCATAATTCTTTTTCAGACTTAAGCATAGAGTCTGTACTAATGCAGTTTTTCCTGAACCTACAGGCCCAGCAACTCCTACTCTCAATTTACTGCTCATAAATTAATTTCTAAAAAGTTTTGTATAGAGGTCATTATGATTTTGTTGTGCCATAGCTAAACCTACATTGCCAAAATAGATGTCATCAATTTCTTTGTCCATTATTTCTTTAGAAATTTTTGAAATTATCGCTAATAAGTCTCTCTGAATTAATTGTGCTTTCGTTGAACCAATAGGAATAATCCTTAATGCTGCACTTAGTTGATTTGCACTCCACGCGTAGAAAAAATTCTCAACCATTTCTAACTTCGTAATTTCAAAACAATAACAAGCCCAACTCCACGCTAATGGCCAGGAACTTTTTATATTGTTTTCATATAGATATTCAAATCCAAATTCTTTGGTTAAATCAAAGAGAGATTTTGCCATTTGCGTTTGTTGTTCTCTCATTTCGACCGAATCTTTTGATGAGAGAATCCACTTATCCAAACTCAATAGCTTTTGCAAATTACTTTTTAAATTTTTGACTTTTTTTATCTCATTGAAAATATCAAAAAACTCTATTAATACTTTTGCATCTAATCTGATCTGGCCTGTTTTTAGTTCACTTATAATTAATTCTTTTACCGAATTTGAATCTTTTAAATCTTTATTATATAAATAACTCTCCATTCCCTCTGAATAACAAAATCCTCCAACTGGTAAACTAGGGCTAATTAACAAATACTTTAATAGGTGACTTTTACTCATATCTATGGGCACCTGTTTCAGGAAAAAATTTTTTCTGAGTATTTACAATATCTACATTAAAATTCTTAAGCATATTTTCAATAATGTAATCACTTTTTGTCAGAAGAGTCTTTCTTTCAATTTCTACTTCTACGTGCCTATTCCCTAGATGATATGCAGCTTTAATAAGTTCAATTTCAGAACTTGAACTTATTTCAATTAGGTTTTCTGTTTTGGCAATTATCTCTACGTAAAAATTTGGATCGTTTGTAGAAAGTATATCTCTATCATTTAATTTTCCGTTTCTGGGTAATTGAAAAATTATTTCTTGATCACAATCAGTTAATCTTTTACCTCGTAAGATTCTTCTTTCATCAGAACTTAAGGTAAGTTTCAAAAATGAACCTGCTCGAGGTTTAACCTTAATCCAATCAGTTACAACAATTTGTTTATTTATACTCATAGTCAATATTTTTAGTTACTTTAATTTAGTAATTAAAGAAAACAATTTATGATTAAAACTTCATGGGAAGCTAATTGTTTCTTGAATTTTTCTAATAATAAAGCAAGTTTGGGAAATGTTGACAAAACAATCTTTAAATCTAAATCAACTTCTCCTTATAAGTTATTAAAGTACACTCATGATAAGGAAGGACGTTGTATCTTGCCTATCCTTCATACAGCTGGTGGATTGGTCGGAGGAGATTTGCTTGAGTTAGAAGCAAATCTTGAAAAGAATTCCAAGGTTTTGTTGACCACTTCTTCAGCTCAAAAAGTATACGGGTCGGTCGGAATATCTAAAATTAACCCAGAGGGAACTTTTTCTAAGCAAAAAAATGTCATAAACATTCTTGATAATTCTCATTTGGAATATCTCCCTCAAGAAACAATTATCTTTGCAAATGGTCTATATGAACAGAAATTTAAAGTTAGTATTTCAGAAACTTCAAGTTTTTTATTTACTGATCTAATTAGACTTGGAAGATCTTCTTCTGGAGAGTCTATCGAAAGTGGAGTTTTTAGATCCAAATTAGAAATTATGAGAAATAACGATTTATATGATGATTGGGAATATGTTGATCAAATTGAATTATCTAAAGAAAGTTATGAAGCTAAGTCAGGAATGGATTATATGCCTGTATTTGGATCCTTAATTTGGATTTGCGAAAAAGATTTTTCCAAATTAAAAATTAATAATCTAGTAGAAATTATAAAAAAGATTTTTAACGAGAGTCAAAATCATTTATCTATTGGAATTCTGGAAAATGGTATTTCTGTAAGATTTTTAGGGAATTCTTCTCAAGATGCAAGAAAATGTTTTTTCTGTATTTGGAAACAAATTAGGTCTGTTTGTGGATTTTGTGAGCCAAAATATCATGGTGTATGGCCTTTACAAGATTCTATGAATTATTAATTATGTTCATAGAGAACCTTTTTTAAGATTTTATAGATTAATTTTTTATTATGCATCTTTCACCTCAAGAAAAGGATAAATTATTGATTTTTTCAGCTGCGCTCTTAGCTGAAAGAAGACTTAATAGAGGTCTTAAGCTTAATTATCCTGAAACGATTGCTTTTTTAAGTTTTCAAGTTCTTGAAGGAGCTAGAGATGGGAAAAGTGTAAGTCAATTAATGTCTGAGGGAACTACTTGGCTTTCTAAATCACAAGTTATGGAGGGTATTCCTGAAATGGTTGATGAAGTTCAAATAGAAGCTGTTTTTCCTGATGGAACTAAATTAGTTACTATTCACAATCCAATTAATTAATTATGAGTAAATTAATTCCTGGTGAAATAATTCCTGATCAAGGTGAAATCGAATTAAATCTTGGTAAGGAAGTCAAAACAGTAACAGTTTCGAATTCTGGTGATAGACCTGTGCAAGTTGGATCTCATTATCATTTCTTTGAAGCTAATAAGGCGTTAATTTTTAATCGAGAACTAACATTTGGTATGCGTCTTGACATTCCTGCAGGAACAGCAATTAGATTCGAACCTGGAGATACAACAGATGTCAAATTAATTCCATATTTAGGTTTAAGAAAAGTATATGGTTTTAATTCATTTGTTAACGGTTCTTTAGATACTTAAAATTATGTCCTATAAAATTGACAGAAAAACTTATGCTCAAACTTACGGACCCACAATTGGCGATAGAGTAAGGCTTGCTGATACAGAACTATTTATAGAAGTAGAAAAGGATTTAACTACTTACGGAGATGAAGTTAAGTTTGGTGGAGGTAAAGTTATTCGAGATGGGATGGGACAGTCTCAAGTAACTAGAGGAGATGGGTCTGTAGATACTGTAATAACTAATGCTTTGATTTTAGATTGGTGGGGAATAATTAAGGCCGATGTTGGTTTAAAGGATGGAATGATTTTTGAAATTGGAAAAGCCGGTAATCCTGATATCCAAGATAATGTAGATATCGTTATTGGTGCCTCAACAGAAGTAATAGCAGGAGAGGGGCATATTCTTACTGCAGGAGCAATAGATACCCACATACACTTTATATGTCCCCAACAAATTGAGACAGCATTAGCTTCAGGAATCACAACTATGTTGGGAGGAGGAACTGGACCTGCAACAGGCACAAATGCAACCACCTGTACTCCAGGTTCTTTTCATATTTCTCGAATGCTGCAATCTGCAGAAGCATTCCCTATTAATTTAGGTTTTTTTGGTAAAGGGAATTCAACAAACGAGAGAAATCTTATTGATCAAGTTGAAGCTGGTGCATGCGGATTGAAGCTTCATGAGGATTGGGGAACGACTCCATCTACCATAAATTCTTGTCTTAATGTTGCAGATAAGTTTGATGTTCAAGTTTGTATTCACACGGATACTTTAAATGAGGCAGGCTTTGTTGAAGATACCATCAATGCTATTGCAGGAAGAACAATTCATACTTTTCATACCGAAGGAGCAGGTGGAGGCCATGCGCCAGATATTATTAAAATTTGTGGAGAAAAAAATGTTCTTCCAAGTAGCACTAATCCAACAAGACCCTACACGAGAAACACATTAGAGGAACATCTTGACATGTTAATGGTTTGTCATCATTTAGATTCTAAAATTCCAGAAGATATTGCATTTGCTGAATCAAGGATAAGAAGAGAGACTATTGCTGCGGAAGATATCTTACATGATTTAGGCGCCTTCTCAATTATCGCTAGTGACTCTCAAGCTATGGGAAGAGTAGGTGAAGTAATAACAAGAACTTTTCAAACTGCTCATAAAATGAAGGTACAAAGAGGACCTCTATCACAGGATTCTGATAGAAACGACAATTACCGAGTAAAGAGATATATTTCTAAAGTTACAATTAATCCTGCAATAGCCCATGGTATTAATAAGTATGTTGGGTCTATAGAAAAGGGAAAAATTGCAGACTTAGTATTGTGGAAACCTTCTTTTTTTGGAGTTAAGCCTGAATTGGTTGTTAAAGGAGGATCTATAGTTTGGTCCCAAATGGGTGATGCAAATGCTTCAATTCCAACTCCAGGTCCTGTTCATGGTAGACCTATGTTTGCAAATTTTGGACAATCCCTCATTAAGAGTTCCTTTACCTTTTTAAGTAAAAATTCAATTGATCAAGATATTCCTAAAAAGTTAGGATTACAAAAGAATTGTATTGCCGTAGAAAATACAAGAAATATCAATAAATCACACTTAAAACTTAATAGTAAACTTCCAAATATTTCAGTTGATCCTCAAACTTACGAAGTCTTTTCAGATGGGGAGCTTCTTACTTGTGAACCACTTGATGAAGTCCCAATGGCTCAGAGGTACTTTTTGCTTTAAAAGTTTTTAATTAATTCTTTTTGGCTTAACTTTATGTCTTTTGACCCTGCAATAGCTAAATCATCCTGGAGTTTGTTTTCACAAGATAGAACTCTTGACCAACTTGGTAACTGCTGAGTAGTAGGGCAAGCTAGGTAATCTTCTGTAGCCGGCCTTAATAGTTTCGCAAATTTTTGTACTGATAGCTCTTCTTCATGCCTATCGTATGGAAGTTGATTAACTGCTGAATCTAATCCAAATTGTTTTACCCGATCTTCCCCAACTCTTTTGTAAAGAACTTCTAAAGTCGCTAGTTGAGTGCTAGTTAAGGTCTCGGCCTGATGCTCCATAAGACCTCTTAAAACACTTGAAAGTATTTCTTTACACATTTTTTGCAATCCTTCTTTAGAAGAATCACCAATATTCTTATGTTTATGATCAAACAAACCAAGGTCAACTTGGGCTATTTTGGAGGTTCTTACGTTTCTATAAACCTCTGATAATAAACCTATTTCTAAACCCCAGTCACAAGGTATTCTTAAATTCATGGCAAGGTCTTTAGTAAAAGCGAACTCACCTGCTAATGGATATCTAAATGATTGTAGATAGTGTAAAAAGGGACCCTTACCCACTAACTGTTCAAGACTTGCTAATAAAGGTCCCACAAATAATCTTGTTGCTCTACCTTGTAATTGATTTGTTTCTAAAGATAATCTACTATAAAAAGCTTTTACATAAGATATTCCATATGATTCATCTAGAAGTGGAAGTATCATTCTTGAAGGATACAAAGGACTAAAAGTTCTTATATCAGCATCAAAAAGAGCAACAACTTCTGATTTTCTAGTAGCAACTCCTATACCTTGCCAGACAGCCCATCCTTTACCTGGAGTTCCTAAAAGTTCCAACCCATTTTTTTCTTGGTTTTTTAACAGCTCTATTACATAAGGAGAATTAGTCCATTGAATGTGAACTGGGAATGGCATGGAGTTAAAAAATGCTTTTGCCGCTTTAACTTGCTCAACAGTTTTTGCAGAGAGAGCAATAACTAATTCATTTAAGCCTGTAAGGGTTTTTAAAACTTCTTTTATATCTTTTAATGCTGGGCGTTCAAATTCTTCATATAAGCAAGGTATTAAAATACTAGTTGATCTTTTTTTAAGACTTTTATTTAATTCTTTAAGTAAATCGCTAGTTACTCCGTATTCATGTATTGTTGTGATTAAACCTTGTTGAAAGTCCATTTTCTAATTGATGTGCAGAATAGTGTTAATACTTCGAAGATTTTTTCAAAGTGAAGCAAATTGATTCAGAGAAAAATTTAGATAGATTAAAACTTTATAAATTGTTGAGAACAATTTATTCAAATAATACTACAGAAGAAATTAATTTTATTTCAAATCAATTATTACAGATTTTAGATGATTTCTCAGAGAAATCTGCTTATGAAGAAATAAGCAATAAAGAAAGATGGAATGAATCTCATTCGGTTTTAATAACTTATGCAGATAGTATTTATAAAAATGGTGAGGCAACATTAATTACTCTTCGAGACTTGTTAAGTAAACATTTAGGCAGTCTTTCTAAAGTTGTACATATTCTCCCTTTTCTGAAATCTACAAGCGATGGGGGTTTTGCCGTCTCAAGTTATGATTCCCTAGAAGAAAAATTTGGTGATTGGGATGATCTCAAAAGTATTTCCAATAATCATGTTTTGATGGCTGATTTGGTCCTTAACCATGTTTCATCATCTCACCCATGGGTTCAACAATTTATTAAATCCCAAGAACCAGGAATATCAAATGTTTTTTCACCAGAACAAAATCTTGACTGGTCAAATGTTGTTAGACCAAGAAGTTCCTCATTGTTTTCTCAAATAAATACTGAAGATGGTCCTAAACAAGTTTGGACAACTTTTGGTCCAGATCAAATTGATTTGAATTGGCATAATCCAAAAATGACTCTTGAGTTCTTGAATTTAATTATTACTTATTTATCTAATGGGATTAAATGGTTAAGGCTTGACGCTGTAGGTTTTATTTGGAAGGAATCAGGGACAACTTGCTTACATTTGCCAAAAGCACATTCAATTGTAAAAATTTTAAGAGTTTTATTAAATAATCTTCTTGAAGATGGAGTTTTAATAACAGAAACTAATGTTCCTCAGAAGGAAAATTTATCTTATCTTATTCCAGATGATGAAGCCCATATGGCATATAATTTCCCATTACCTCCTCTTCTCCTAGAGGCAATAATTACTTCAAGAGCTGATATTCTAAACTCATGGATTTTTGATTGGCCAATATTACCTGACGATACTACTCTTTTTAATTTCACTGCATCACATGATGGAGTTGGCTTAAGAGCTCTTGAGGGTCTAATGAATGAGGAGAGAATTAAAGATTTATTAATTAATTGTGAGAAAAGAGGGGGACTAGTAAGTCATAGACGTTTATCAAATGGTGATGATAAACCTTATGAATTGAATATTAGTTGGTGGAGCGCAATGGAAGACTCCAGCAGAGATTCTAATAGATTCCAGTTTGAGAGATTTATCTTATCTCAATTATTAGTAATGTCTCTGAAAGGCGTCCCTGCCTTTTATTTGCCAGCATTGCTTGCTTCAGAAAATGATATCAAAAGTTTTTCTATGACAGGTCAAAGAAGAGACCTCAATAGAGAAAAATTTAAATTAGATAGTCTTTTATCTGTTTTAAATAATCCAGAATCTAATGCTAATAAAAACTTAAAATATCTTCGTAATGCTATGGATCTCAGGTCAGAATTAATTCAATTTCATCCTTGTTCGGAAATGAAATGTTTGTCTAAGGGTAGATGCGATATTGTTGTAATCAAAAGAGGTAAAGGTCCAGGATCTGTTTTTGCAATTCATAATATGACTGAAAATAAAATTAATTATCAATTGAATGATAATGATCTACCAGAAATAATTGATAATGATTTTAATATGCGAGATTTTTTAACATCCACTAAATACCATTGGAAAAATATAAGCCTTGATCCTTTTCAAGTTATTTGGCTTGGTGCTTTATAAATGATTGAAAATTCTTCTCTTTGGGTTGTGAGTGATGTAGATGGTACTTTAATGGATCACTCGTATGATTTAACTCCTGCTAAAGAAACTATAAAAATACTACAAAAATTAACCATACCTGTAATTCTTTGTACAAGCAAGACAGCCTCTGAAGTTAAAGTTATTAGGAAGGAACTAAATTTAACGGATCCCTATATTGTTGAAAATGGTGCAGCAATATATGGTGAATCTCTTAAAAAGGTTAATGGTGAAATTATTCTTGGAAAAAAATACGAATTTCTTGAAGAAATTTTAAATTTTATTTCTAAAGAAATTGATTATAAACTTATTCCTCTTAATAATCTTAATGATCAAGAAGCAACTCAGCTTACTGGCTTAAAAGGTAACTCATTAAACTTAATGCGTGATAGACATTGGAGTATGCCTTTTTTAAATCCGCCCAGTTTTTTAGAAGAAAAAATTAATAAATGTTGTAAAAAGTTCAAAGTTGATATTTTCAAAGGAAATAGAATGAGTCATTTATTATCCATAAATTCGAATAAAGGTAAAGCAATAAATGCTCTTAAAAAATATTCAAATATTCAAAATATTGAAATTATAGGTTTGGGTGATTCTCCAAATGATTTGCCTCTACTATTAAACTCAGATATTAGAATTGTTATTCCTGGAAAAAATGGACCTAATTTAAATTTACTAGATCAATTAAAAAATTTTGAATTTATTTTAGCTTCTGAACCAAATGGATATGGTTGGAAAAATGAAATCAACAAATTAATAAATGAGCGAGAACTAATTTAGAAACATGAAAGATTTAAATATTGATTTTCCTCTTGATAAATTTGAAAAATTAATTATTGATATTGGTTGGGAATCCTTGGATGATTGGTTCAATTTTTGGAATAATCAAAAAAATATTCTTTCAATTGATCAATATTGGAATAATAAAGTAAATGATGATTGGATTTGGGGTTTAGCTTTACCTCTTTTGTCTCAGGCTTATAAACATCAAAACAATTTTTCTGATAGAAGAATAATTGGGATCTCAGCTCTACCTGGAACAGGCAAAACAACATTAGGTAAATGGCTTGAAGCAATATCATTAAAATTAAATTTCAAAATTGCTGTTATTTCAATAGATGATTTTTATCTACCTTCAGATGAAATGAAATTAGCTATTAAGAATAACCCTTGGAATGTCTCAAGAGGTTTTCCTGGTAGTCACTCAGTAAAATTAATGCACGAAAAATTAATAAATTGGAAAATAAATGGAGAATTAATCGTACCTGTTTTCGATAAATCTTTAAGAAATGGCTTAGGTGATAGATCTCATTGGAGATCTGACAATCCTGATTTGTTAATTCTTGAGGGATGGTTTTTGGGAATAGAGCCTTTATCTATTGATATTAAGGATCAAGACATGAAATTAGCAAAGTTTAGTTCCCATGAATCACTTTATAGATTAAACATACAAAAAAATTTAAAAGAATATTTAGATGTTTGGGGTTTGATAGACAATATTTGGCACATAAAGCCTTTAAAGTTTGAATATTTGAATATGTGGAAGTCAAATCAAGAGCAAGAAATGTTTTTACAAAAAGGAACCGCACTTCAAGATAAAAAATTATCAAATTTTTTGAGAATGCTTAATGTTTCTATTCCTCATAAAAGTTTTGACTTTATAAATTCTTATGCTTTGTTATTAATTGATCAAGAAAGAAATTTAGTTGAGGCTGGATTGAATTTATAGTTTTTCTAAATATTTTTTTCAGTTATATTTTATACAATATTTGTGGCTATTAATAGTGTTTAATTGAAAATATTTTGCTGTTAAAAAATGGTTGAATTTTCATACAAAAATGAAGGTTGTAGAATGGTTGTTTTGAGATGTATTGGTCCATCAAACTTTTTTTTAGAGAGAGTTTTATTCCCTAGTGACATTCTTACTTTTATGGCCCCGAAAGATTCAAGAGTCGAAATTTGGGGAAATGAATTATATGGTCCAAAATTGGAAGAGAGAATAAGAGTTTCATACGATAATGAAGATTCGACTTTAGTTGCCTAGAAACAAAATACTTTAATTGTCTTCGAGTCAAAATTTTTTACAAATACTTGTTTTTTATTGATATTATCTAACTAGATTTAGTTTATAGCGATGTATTCTTTTTCTTCCTTTGCAATAGAAGTTTTGTTACTTCTGCAGCTATAGCTGGAGTTTAACTTTTAGTTGGTTTGGGAGCCTTTTTTTATCTTGGTATAAAAGGTCCTAAGGATTATTAAAACTAATTTTAATTAACAAATAGTTATTTAAATTTTAATAACTTTATTAAGTAAACAATTTAATTATGGATTTAACAACTATTTTATTTATTTTAAGCTTGCCATTCGTTTTATTGACAGTTTACTTTGGTACAAAAAATGATTTTTACGAAAGTGAAAATTATAAAGGTGATGGTTGTGCGCATGATGTCAAAAGGTAACTTTATTACTCTTCACCGCTAAATATACAAGTCCATTTACTATCAAATTGCCAGACAGGCATATATATCTCATTAGTGATTTTTTCACCGGCCTTTTTACAAGAATCTAGGTCCTTCATTGGAATAGAATGTAATGAGGGACTTGTTATCCCACTTACTTCTGGTCTACCTCCAGGCCCTTGTCTATAAGTTCCAATTATTAACCAATAATTAGCTTTTACAGAATCAGAAAAGAATAGGGAAAAAAGAAAAAATAGTATTAAAAAAAATTTATTTTTCATTTATTTATATTAGCTTTTACTTATTAAATGTAAATTGCATATACTAAATTGCTATTAATTAATTAGCTTGTTTAAAAAGTTTTTGGAATATTTAACATTTATTGTATATGGCTTAATTCAAGGTTTAACAGAATTTATTCCTGTAAGTAGTACAGCTCATTTAAAAATTATATCTCTTTTTTTAGGTATTGATGATCCTGGCCCCTCTTTGTCCGCAATTATTCAACTTGGAAGTGTTTTAGCTCTAGCTTTGTATTTTAGGAATGATATTTTTAATTTAAGAAGTCAATCTTCAAAAAAATTTATTGAATATCTCTTACATGAAAGGTTATTTAGGTCTATTTTGATTGGTACTATCCCAATTGTTTTGCTTGGTGGGAGTATAAAATTTTTTGTTCCTTATTTTTTTGATAGGTTTCTTCGTTCAAATTTATCAATAGCATTGGTTTCTTTCCTAATGGCTTTTTTTATGTACTTGGCAGATAGTTCAAAAAGAGGTTCCATAAATATTAAAAATCATAATTATTCAGATAGTTTTTTGATAGGTTTTTCTCAAGCCTTCGCTATTATTCCTGGCTTCTCAAGATCTGGTGTTACTATTTCTACCGCTCTAATATCTGGCTGGGAAAGAGATGATGCTGCTAAATTTTCTTTTCTTTTAGGAATACCTGCAATATCTCTTGCTGCAATTGTTGAGTTTATTTCTTCTTTTAATGAGTTTTCTTCGTTTAGTTTCCTCCCTCTGCTTGTTGCTCTTGCTACGACATTTATATCTTCTTTATTAGCTATCGATTTCTTATTAAAGTATTTTTCTTCAAATGGTTTAAAATTATTTATTATCTATCGAGTTATATTTGGTATTGTAATTCTTCTGGATTAATAATTAGTTTTAAAAAAAATTTGCAATTATGTTAAGGTTGAAAAAAAGTTTTTAATGAATATTTTTATATCTTTCCAGCTAGGTGAAGTTGAAGTTTCAAACATTACCATTGTGGTTTTAGCGTTATTTTCATCTTTTACTTTCATAGCTGTGGGAATCAGTTCATATAAACTATACAAATCCCTAATTAATGATGATGATAAGTGATCGGAACGGCGGGATTTGAACCCACGACCCCCACTACCCCAAAGTGGTGCGCTACCAAACTGCGCTACGCCCCGTATAATTACTATAAAGATAAGATTGATTTATTTGTTATTCTTAATAGGATTGTTATCAGATCTCAATACACATTTATCAACATCCCAATTAAAGTTTTCCCAAATATAATTTTCTAATTTGTAATTACTTCCAGCAAAATGCCCTAACTTAACTCTTGTAGGAGAAGCTGAACAATACTGCCTGCTGTCTTCTGATGCAAGGTATTGTTGATGGTAATCTTCTGCATAAAAATAGGTATTAATCATTTTTATTTCTGTTTCAATTAAACCTAGATTTTTTTTATTTAGTTCTTTTTGATATTGTTCTTTACTAGCTAATATAACATTTTTATTATGTTCATTCTTATAGTATATCGCTGATCTATATTGTGTCCCAACATCATTCCCTTGTCTATTTTTTTGTGTAGGATCATGACATTCCCAGAACATTTTTAATAAATCACTTATGTCTATTTCACTTTTATCCCAGATAACTCTTACAACTTCTGAATGACCAGTTAGACCTGAACATACTTCATAGTATGTTGGGTTGTTCTTATTACCACCAGCATATCCTACTGAAGTTGTGACAACTCCAGGAAGTTTCCAAAAACATTTTTCTGCTCCCCAGAAACAACCACACCCAAATATAATTTCATCCTCTGGATAATTAGGCTCTTTTTTAATATCTGTCTTTAAAATTCTATGTACTAAATTGGCATCATTAGTGATAATTGAATCTTTATTATTCATAATAGTTTTTAAAAATTTAAACATAACTTAAATCTTTCTATCATAAGTTAAAAAAATACTTTTAGCTCTTAACGATGTTAGTTGCTAATTCTCTTTCCCAAAGTTTTTTATATAGTCCGTTTTCTTTTATTAAATCTATATGATTACCTTCTTGTACTATTTCTCCTTTATCCATTACTAAAACCCTATCACAAGTAGCAGCCACAGATAGTTGGTGACTAATCATAATAATTGTTTTATTACTTCGTTCTCGCATCTCATCTATTATTTTTGAGGCTGTTTTATTGTCGACGCTTGCTAACGCATCATCAAGCACGACAATAGGAGAATTTACAAGTAATGCCCTTCCAAGTGCTGTCCTTTGCCTTTGACCGCCGCTCAGTGTTATACCTCTTTCACCAACAATCGTTTTAAACTTTTGAGGAAAATTATTTATATCATCGATCAATCCAGCCTTTGTAGCACTTTCTTTGATTAAAGCCTTAGAAGCTTTGGGTTCGCCAAAACGTAGGTTTTCAGAAATTGTAGAAGTAAATAAGAATGCTTCTTGCGGAACAATTGAAATATTTTTTCTAAGGTCATTTAATTTAATACTTTTTACATCAATTTCATCTAAAAATAATTGACCGTCGGGAATTTCAATAGTTCTTCCAAGGGACTTTGCTAGTGTTGTTTTTCCACAACCTACAGGGCCTACTATGGCTATAAGTTCTCCAGGATGAATTTTAAAATTCAGACCATTTAAAGAATTAAATTTTGATCCAGGATATTTAATCGTTAAGTCTTTTGCTTCTAAGAACCCTTTTATCTTCCTCTTTAAAAATTTTGTGTTAGTTGCATCTACAATATTGGGATTGTTCTGAAAGATTTCTTCCACTCGATCTAAACTTACTTGGCCAAGTTGAAAAGTATTCAATGTAAAACCTAAGAGAGCTGTAGGAAAAACAAGCCTTTCAACATAAAGAATTAAAGCTACTAAACCACCTATTGAAATAAACCCACTCTCTAGTTGATAAGTTCCTAATCCCAATAAAATCAGTAATGAAATTGAGGAAATACCTTGCAGCAATGGGAATAGGGTACTTGCGGTTCTAGCAAGCTTGATTGCCGAATTTCTATAAGCATTATTGTATATATTAAATTCTTTCTTTTCAGCATTTTCTTGTGCATAAATTTTGATAGCGCTTATGCCAGAAAGATCTTCTTGTATAAGATCACTAAGTTTGGATAATGATTCTTGTTGAGCTTTTCTTTGACTCACCATTCTTCCCCCAAATAGGCTTACTATTCCAAGGATTAATGGAAAAATCATTAAAGCAGATATTGTTAATGTTTTGTTAATCGAAAACATTGATGGAATCGTAAGTGAATAAGCTAAGACAATGTTGCATAAACTTAAAACCGTAAAACCTAAAAGCCTTCTTATGTTCTCAACATCACTTGTGGCCCTACTGATAATGTCTCCACTCCCCTTTTTTTGTATCCATTCTGGGTCTTGAATAAGTAAATGATCGAAAAGTTTCTGACGAAGATTTACCTCAACCTTTCTACCTATACCGAAGACAATCTGTCTCGAAAATAATCTTATTAATCCCATACAAGTTGCTAAAAATATTAACCATAAAGATTTTGAAATAACAAAATCGGAAGAAAACCCACTTTGTAATTGGTCAATTATATTTTTTACTTCTAACGGGATAACAACCGATAATACATTAACTGCTAATAGAGCCAAAGCTCCATATAAAAATTCTTTTTTGTATGGTCTTAGGTATTTAGATATAACGTTTAACTTTAAATTTTTCATTTAGTTTTGCCGATATGATTAAGATAATGTTTCATTTTTAAATATGTGAGCTAATTTTATAAATGATTCAGTATTTATTTATGAGTAACGAACAAACTCATCCATTACATGCAATAGACAAGAATATTATAGATTCTCTTATAGCTAAAGAAAAACCTGATGATATTGATTTTATTAATTTAGCTAGATTAATAAATCGTTATTTAAATTTTCCCGGAGAGATTGAAATTAAAAATGATATTGAAAAAATTTTAAAATTTTGGAAAATCACTCAAAATCAACTTTTTACAAAAACAAAAAATATTTGGTCAAAAAGCTTCAGGCCCTCTAATACAAATAAAGATTTAGTTGGGTCAGGTTTTGATACTTCAAATTAAATTTACCTATATAATTTTCTTAAATAAATAAATGTCTTCTAATCTATCCAACTCTGAAATCCTAAATCTATTAATAGAAGGGAAAAACCTTGATGATTTAACTTCTAGATCGTTAATGCAAAGATGGCTTAATGGTGAAATATCAGATGTCCAAACAGGAGCTTTCTTGAGCGCTTTGAGAGCTAAGGGATGTACGGGAGTTGAATTATCTTCTATGGCGGAGGAACTCTTAAATGTTTGCGACTTGCCAGTAGCAAGACCAAATTTGTATATGGTAGATACTTGTGGAACTGGAGGTGATGGAGCCAATACATTCAATATTTCCACTGCAGTAGCATTTGTTGCTGCATCTTGTGGTGTAAATATTGCAAAGCACGGAAATAAAAGTGCTAGTGGAAAAGTTGGTTCTGCAGATGTTTTGTTGAATCTTGGTTTAAATTTAAATTGTTCATTAGAAAAAGTAATTTCTGCAGTCAATGAAATTGGTATAACTTTTTTGTTTGCACCTGTTTGGCATAAATCTTTAATAAAACTTGCTCCACTAAGAAAGGCCCTTGGAATAAGGACTGTATTTAATCAACTTGGACCATTGGTAAATCCTTTAAGACCAAATGCGCAAGTATTAGGTGTTGCATCCGAGGACCTTTTAGAGCCTATGGGAAGCGCACTATTGAAAATGGGTATGAATAGAGTAATAGTAGTTCATGGCTCTGGCGGCCTTGATGAAGCCTCACTTCAAGGAGAAAATAAATTAGTATTTGTTGAGAAAGGTAAATTACGTTTTTCAAAGATAAATATTTCAGATTTTAATCATGAAAATGTTTCAAATGAAAAGCTTGTAGTCTCTGATGGTGAGTCTAACGAGGAAATATTGAATTCTGTATTAAAAGGTTCTGGGAAAAAATCTCATAAAGATGTTGTTGCCTTGAATGCTTCATTAGTTCTCTGGGCAGCTGGGATTGAGGATGATTTGCATGAAGGCTTTAATAAAGCTTTATTTTCAATTAATCAAGGAAATCCTTGGGAAAAATTTTTACTCTTAAAAACATATTTATCTTGAGATGAATTAATTTTAAATTTATGATTAATCCCTATAAGAAAAATGCAAAGTTAGTTTTAAGTAATGGAATTATATTCTATGGATTTTCTTTTGGCGCTTCAGGTACTGCTGTTGGCGAAATAGTCTTTAATACGGGAATGACTGGATATCAGGAGGTAATTACTGATCCAAGTTATTATGGACAAATATTAACATTTACTTATCCAGAAATTGGAAATACTGGTATTAACCTTGAAGATTCAGAATCTAGTAATTGTGTTAAAGGAATAATAGTTAGAAATTATTCATCAAATAATAGTAATTGGAGATCTCTAAATAATTTTGATCAATGGTTAGTTGAGAAAAATATAATAGGTCTATATGGAATTGATACAAGGGCTCTAGTTAAAATCTTAAGGTCTAATGGCTCTATGAATGGAGTTCTTACCTCTGAAGATAATCCTGTTGAAAGTTGTTTAAAGATAATCGATGAAACGCCAAAAATGGAGGGATTAAATTTATCAAAATTAGTCTCAACTAAGCAAAAATATTTATGGCGCAATCCTACAGAAACAAACTTTGACCTTAGGAAAAAGTATTCTGAAAATGCTAATAAATTAAAAATAGTAGCAATTGATTTTGGAATAAAAAAATCAATTTTAAATAGATTAGTCTCCCATGGATGTGAAATTTTAGTTTTACCTTCCCAATCTTCTTTAAAAGATGTTCTATCTAATAACCCTGACGGTATATTCTTTTCAAATGGCCCAGGCGATCCCTCTTCTGTTTCAGAGGGTATAGATTTAGCAAGATCTCTTATAGAACATGGTCAAATTCCTATGTTCGGAATATGTCTTGGGCATCAAATATTTGGATTGGCCTTAGGAGGTTCAACTTATAAACTACCTTTTGGACATCGCGGTTTAAATCATCCTTGTGGAAAAGATAATCAAATCGAGATAACTAGTCAGAATCATGGTTTTGCTATTGACCCTAATTCTCTCTCAAAGGACATAGTTAAAATAACTCATTACAACCTTAACGATAATACTGTAGCTGGATTGGAAGTTAAAAATAAGCCAATATTTAGTGTTCAATATCATCCAGAAGCCGGTCCTGGCCCACATGATTCAGATTATTTATTTAAAAAATTTGTTTCTCTAATGTTAGAAAGATGTTGACATATTGTTTTCTTTTGATTTGATAATTACATTTGATACATTAATTTTTTGGAGGGATTAGATCATAGAAGATTTCCAGAAGCTAACGGTTTCTTTAAGAGGAAACCTCGATGTAAAAACAAATATTATTGTTTTTACTTTTAAAGGCCAACTTGATGCCTTCTCAGAAAAACAATTTAAGAATTTTGTTACTAATAATTTAAAAAATGAGCTTCCATTTGTTATTGATCTTACAAAAATTGATTTTCTAGATTCTTCGGGTCTTGGAGCTCTTGTTCAGACTGCTAAAGAATGTAAAAAATTAAAACTTGGTTTCTCAGTTGTTGGTAATTCCAGAGTTGCTCAAACAATTAAACTTGTGCGTTTAGGGGATTTTCTTAATTTAAATTCGAGTCTTGAAGATGCATTTACTTATTTAAAAAATTGAATTATTGGATCCAAAACTTGCTTCCATATGGATCTCCTGAAGAAATAGGTGTTATTCAACTTGCTTGGCTTGGCGATTCGGTATGGGAACTTCATCAAAGACTAAGACATGTTCATTTTCCTTTGAAATCAAAAGAACTCCATTTATCAGTGGTAAACGAAGTAAAAGCAAAATCTCAATCAAAATCATTAAGTCAAATTGAACATTTATTAAATGAGAATGAAATAGATTTAATTAGACGTGCCAGAAATAAAACAAAGAGATACCCAAAGTCTTCAGACCCTACAATATACTCAAGAGCAACTGGTTTTGAAACTTTGATCGGTTGGTTATTTCTAAAAGATCCTAAAAGATTATCAACACTTTTTGAATATCTAGAAATTAAAATGCATTAATTTATGAAAAAATTCACTAAAAACAACTTTTCTAGAAAAAATAGTAAACAACACAAAAAAAATTCTGATTCAAATTTTTACTCAAAAGATACAAATTCTTCGAAAAAAAATAATAGATTTTTGAGCAATTCTTCTAAAAATAGGGGGGTAAATAATTTTAATGAAAATGATAAAAAGGAAATTATCCCTTCATCTTCAAAAAGAAGAAAGCCAATAAATAAATCTAATATAGAAATTCCTTACAAAGCACAGGATATTTATCGAGAGACTGTAAATAAAAAAAATTATGATGATTGGATATGGGGAAAACATTCTGTTTTTGAGGCTCTTATTAATGAAAGAGCTATTAATAGGATTTGGTGTACATCAGAAATCTTTTCTTCTGAGAAATTCTATATTTTACTCAAGGACCTTAAATCAAAAGGAGTCCTCATTGAAGAAGTTTCTTGGAACAGACTTTCGCAATTGACTTTTGGAGCTTCGCATCAGGGTGTCGCGTTACAGTTAGCATGCTCTAAAACAATATCTCTACAAGAACTAATCGACTTTTCTAATAAAAACTCTGCAAATCCTATTATTCTGGCCTTAGACGGAATTACTGATCCACATAATGTTGGTGCAATTATAAGATCAGCAGAAGCATTTAATTGCAAGGGTATCATTATTCCTCAAAGAAGATCTGCTGGCTTAACGGGAACAGTTGCCAAGGTTGCTGCAGGAGCTTTGGAACATTTACCAGTAAGTAGAGTTGTTAATTTAAATAGGGCGCTAGAAGAACTAAAGAAAAATGGTTTTCTTGTTATTGGTTTATCTGGAGATGGTCAATTATCGATTTCTAAGTTTCATGAAAAAACTCCTATGGTTTTAATAGTTGGAGCAGAGGATAAAGGCATTTCTTTGCTTACTCAAAAAAAATGCGACTTTATATTAAGGATCCCCCTTAAAGGTAAAACATCAAGTTTAAATGCCTCTGTGGCAGCGGCAATATCACTATTTCACTTAACAAAAAATTAAGATTATTTGCTAGATATCACTGTAATTAATATGCTCTAAAATATTGTTGTTTCAATACATTTGTATATTTAATCAAAATTTATTGAATTTTTACTACAAAAATGTATAGAATTTAACAAGAATTAATGGTCTGTACGGGCCAATAAAATTGATTAGAAATTTTGGAAACAAACTCGGACTAGCTTGGTGGGCTAAAGTTGAGGCAAATCAACCAAGTACTATTTATTGGTATGGTCCATTTATTACAAAACGTAGTTTAAAAGAAAATATTTCTTCTTTTATTAAAGATCTTTCAGATGAAGGCTCGACAAATATTAAACATAGTTTAGTTCGTTGCAAAAAAGAAGAACCATTAACTCTTTAATAATCTTTAATTTTTAGAAATAAGTTTAAAAAATGAATTTTAATTCTTTAAGAAGGGAAATTAATAGTAAAAATGCTTCTGTTAAAGAATTAATAAAAGATATCTTTTCAAAAATCGATTCTATAGATCCTGAAATTAATTCTTATATTTGCACTACAAAAGATAATGCAATTTCTCAAGCTGAAAATATTGATAAATTAATTCAAAAGGAATACATTCTTCCTCCTCTAGCAGGAATGCCCATAGCAATTAAAGATAATATTTGTATCAAGGGAGTTGTAACTACTTGTGCAAGTAAAATGCTAAAAAGTTTTGTTTCTCCTTATGAATCTACAGCTTCAAGTAAATTATGGTCTTCAGGTGGTATTTGTTTAGGTAAAACAAATTTAGATGAATTTGCAATGGGCAGTTCAACAGAAACTTCTGTCTTTGGCGTTACTTCAAATCCTTGGGATATTAATAGAGTCCCTGGAGGAAGTTCAGGAGGCAGTGCTGCTTCAGTCGCGGCTGGATTATGTGCGGCTGCTATAGGTTCTGATACTGGAGGATCTATAAGACAACCAGCTTCTTTTTGTGGTGTCGTAGGACTTAAGCCTACTTATGGCAGAGTAAGTAGATGGGGATTGGTAGCATTTGCCAGCTCTCTTGATCAAATTGGCCCAATTACAAATACTGTCTCAGATGCCGCTGAAATCCTATATTCAATATCTGGCAAAGACCCCTTAGATTCAACATGTCTTGATAAACCTGTACCAAATTATTTGAGTGATTTAAATAAATCTATAAAGGATTTAAAAATTGGAATCATTAAAGAATGCTTTGAACATCCAGGCCTTAATCCAGAAGTTAAAGAATCTGTTTTATTGGGAGTTGAAAGATTCGAATCTTTAGGGGCCGAACTTATTGAAGTGGAATGCCCTAGGTTTAACGATGGAATTGCCACATATTATGTAATTGCACCTTCTGAAGCATCTGCAAATTTAGCTAGATACGATGGAGTTAAATATGGTTACAGATCAAATGAAGGCTCTAATCTTTTAGATATGACTTCAAAAAGCAGGGCTGAAGGATTTGGAGATGAAGTACAAAGACGGATTTTGATAGGGACTTATGCTTTATCAGCTGGATACAGTGATGCCTATTACAAGAAAGCACAAAAAGTTAGAACACTAATAAGTAAAGATTTTGATAATGCTTTTAAAAAAGTAGATATTTTATTAACTCCGACTTGTCCAACCACCGCTTTTTTGAAGGGGGATTTTGTCAATGATCCACTTTCTATGTATTTATCTGATCTATTAACTGTTCCGGCTAATTTAGCTGGACTACCAGCTATCAGTATTCCTTGTGGTTTTGATTCTAAAGGATTACCTATTGGACTTCAACTAATAGGCAATGTATTGGAAGAAGATAGAATATTGAATGCCGCAAACATTTTCGAAATTGATGCTCAGGTAATTAAGAATAGACCTTTACTCTAAATTTGTATTAATAATTAATTTGTAATTACAAAGTATAGATTTTTTAAAAATCTTCTCTATTTTATATATATAAATTGATTCAGTATGGGTTTCGTTCCACTTCATAATCATAGTGACTATAGTCTGCTTGATGGAGCAAGTCAAATTTCTAAGATAGTAGACAGAGCTTGTGATCTTGGAATGAATTCTATCGCCCTGACCGATCATGGAGTTATGTATGGTGTTCTTGATTTGGTCAAAAAATGTAAAGAGAAAGGTATAAAACCAATTATTGGTAATGAAATGTATGTGATTAATGGTTCTATTGATGATCCTCAACCAAAAAAAGAAAAAAGATATCATTTGGTGGTGTTAGCAAAAAATCATACTGGCTATAAGAACCTCGTAAAGTTAACAACAATTAGTCACTTAAATGGAATGAGAGGTCGAGGTATTTTTTCTAGACCATGTATTGATAAATTTCTTTTAAGTAAATATAGCGATGGTCTTATAGTTTCTACCGCTTGTCTAGGTGGAGAGATACCCCAGGCAATCTTGAAAGGAAGATTAGATGTAGCAGAAGATATAGCTCTTTGGTATAAAAAATTATTTGCAGATGATTTTTATCTAGAAATACAAGATCACGGCTCTATTGAAGATAGAATTGTTAACATTGAATTATTAAAAATTGGTAAGAAGCATCAAATAAAAGTCATTGCTACCAACGATGCTCACTACATATCAAATATGGATGTTGAAGCACATGATGCTTTACTTTGTGTATTAACTGGAAAACTAATAAGCGATGAAAAAAGATTGAGATATACCGGTACAGAATATATAAAAAGTGAAAATGAAATGCTTGAACTTTTTAAAGATCATATTGATGATGAGTCAATTAAAGAGGCAGTTAATAATACAGTAGAGATTTCTAAAAAAATTGAAGTATTTGATTTGTTTGGTACATATAGAATGCCAAAATTTCCTATTAACGAAGATAAAGATTCATTTTCACTACTAACACAATTATCTAATGAAGGTCTTTTAAAAAGACTTAAAAAAAACGATCTTACAGAAGTTGATGAGAATTATAAAAAAAGACTATCTTTGGAATTAAAAATTATAAAAGATATGGGTTTCCCAGATTATTTTTTGGTTGTGTGGGACTATATCAAATTTGCTAGAGATAACTCTATCCCAGTAGGACCAGGCAGAGGTTCTGCAGCAGGCTCGCTAGTAGCCTATGCTCTTCAAATTACAAATATAGATCCTGTTGAGCATGGCTTATTGTTTGAGAGATTTTTAAATCCTGCAAGAAAGTCTATGCCAGATATTGATACCGACTTTTGTATTGATAGGAGAAATGAAGTTATTGATTATGTTACTAAGCGATATGGAGAGGATAAAGTTGCTCAAATAATTACTTTCAATAAAATGACTTCTAAGGCTGTTTTAAAAGATGTTGCAAGGGTTCTAGATATTCCTTATGGAGAGGCTGATAAATTGGCTAAGTTAATACCGGTTGTAAGAGGGAAGCCTTATAAACTTAATGAAATGATTGATAAGAATTCTCCTAGCCAAGAGTTTAGAGATAAATATATTAATGACAACAGGGTAAAAAAATGGATTGATTTGGCTTTAAGAATTGAAGGAACTAATAAAACATATGGAGTTCATGCTGCAGGGGTCGTTATTGCATCGGACCCTCTCGACGAACTTGTACCTCTTCAAAGGAATAATGAAGGACAAATAATAACCCAATATTCTATGGATGATATTGAATCACTTGGATTATTAAAAATGGATTTCTTGGGTCTTAAAAATCTTACGATGATTGAAAAGACAGTTTCTCTGATTAATCAATCCACTGGAAAGACAATAAATATTGATAATTTACCTCAAAATGATGGTAAGACCTTTGAGCTTATTGGGAGAGGAGATCTTGAAGGTATATTTCAACTTGAATCTTCTGGTATGAAACAGGTTGTAAAGGATTTTAAACCTAATTCTCTTGAGGATATTTCCTCTATCCTTGCTCTTTATAGACCTGGTCCTTTGGATGCTGGCCTTATACCTAAATTCATAAATAGAAAAAATGGGAACGAAAAGGTTGATTTCCCTCATCCTTTTATTAAATCAATTCTTACCGAAACCTATGGAATTATGGTTTACCAAGAACAAATTATGAAAATTGCCCAAGACTTAGCCGGTTATTCTCTCGGTGATGCTGATTTACTTCGAAGAGCAATGGGGAAAAAGAAAGTCTCAGAGATGGTAAAACATAGGAATATTTTTGTAGACGGCTCTATGAAGAAGGGTGTAAATGAAAAATTAGCAAATGATCTTTTTGATCAAATGGTTTTATTCGCAGAATATTGTTTTAACAAAAGCCACTCAACTGCTTATGGTGCAGTAACTTATCAAACTGCATTTTTAAAAGCTCATTTTCCTGTTGCATATATGGCAGCCCTTTTAAGCGTAAATTCTGGATCCAGCGACAAGATGCAAAGATATATTTCTAATTGTTATTCTATGGGAATAGAAGTTATTTCACCAAGCATTAATTTCTCTGGAATTGATTTCACTATTAAGAATAATCAGATTTTATTCGGACTCTCTGCGATTAAAAATTTAGGAGATTCTGCAATAAGAAATATAATTGAAAATCGTAATAATTTTGGAGGTTTTAAGTCATTATCAGATTTGTGCGATCGTTTACCTTCTAATGTTCTAAACAAAAGGAGCCTTGAATCTCTAATTCATTGTGGAGCACTAGATGAATTCTCAAATAATAATAATAGAGCTCAATTATTGTCGGATCTCGAACATGTCATTGAATGGGCCTCTTCACGAAATCGTGATAGATTGTCTGGGCAAGGAAATCTATTTGATTCTAAAGAAGAATTTTCAAATGTAGCATTTTCAGATTCACAATTAGCTAAGGTTGATGATTATTCACTTATTGAGAAGTTAAAGTTAGAAAAGCAGCTTTTGGGCTTTTATTTATCTGATCATCCGCTGAAACATTTAACTAAACCAGCAAAGCTTGTATCTCCTATTAGTATTTCGCATTTAGAAGAAACAAAAGATAGAACCAAAGTCTCTTTAGTTGGGATGATCCCTGAGTTGAAGCAAATCACCACGAGAAAAGGAGATAGGATGGCTATAGTTCAGCTTGAAGATCTTTCTGGAAGTTGCGAAGCAATAGTTTTCCCAAAAACTTATGTCAGATTATCAGAATTTCTTTTGACTGATACAAGATTATTGGTGTGGGGAACGATAGATAAAAAAAGTGATAAGACTCAATTAATAATTGATGATTGTAGAGAAATAGATAACCTTAAATTGCTTATTATTAATCTTGAAAGTTCTCAAGCATCAGATGTAAGAGTACAAAATACGTTAAGAGACTGTTTAATTAAATTTAAGCCAGACAAAGGCAAATGTGGAATCAAGATTCCAGTTTTAGCTGCAGTAAGAAATAAAAATAGCGTTACCTACGTTAAATTTGGTGAACAATTCTTTATTGGAGATATCCAAGGGGCATGCAAACTATTAGAAGATAAATCATTCCAAGTTAATTTGAAATCTTTAGTTTCCTAGATTAACTTTAACTATTTATTCTCCTCAAAATTTTGAGTTGCAGGTTTAAAGGCTGCTTTTGCTCGTTGTATGTTCATTGGAATATTTTCAATACCGAAAAAAGATCCAGGCTCCTTATCCCAACTAGCTGATAATATTCCAAAACTCAATCCTGCAAGACCTAACAAGAAAAATAAAGCAGAAATTGCAATTGTTGAAGAAGGAGGTATTTCAGCAATATTTCTTGTAACGATAATGTAGCTCACAATAAAAACGGACATACCCATTATTGTCGGTATTCCAGCCGAAATAAATATTCTTCTCGCCATTCTATCAGCTACATATTTTGGTATCCCACTTGATGATTGGTTTGGAGTAATTACTGGATTAGATTTTTTATCTAGATTAGCGAAAGCAGTTTTCTCAGATAAATTATTTTTCTTTCTATTAGGTATCTTTTTTTTTGATTGTTTTCTTTTCATTAATGGACATCATCCTCTGATTCCAATCTTCTTTACTAGATCTTGATGTTTTTGAACGTTTTTATCTTTTATGTAAGAAAGTAATCTTTTTCTTTTACCAATCATTTTTAATAATCCCTGCCTTGAGGCAAAATCATGAATATTCCCTTGTAGATGGTCGCTTAATTTCGAAATTCTTTTAGAGAGCATTGCAACTTGAACTTCCACTGAGCCGGTATCAGTTGCATGCACTTGATGGGTTTCAATGAGCTTCTGTTTTTCTGCTGTATCTAATGACATGAAAAAATATTTTTCTTAATTCTATATTACTACGTTATCTGTCTATATTACTAATATCATTATCTAAATAATTCATAGCTAAATTCAATAAATTTTCAAATGATGTATTTTTTCCTTTTTTAGCAAGGCTATCTGTTTCTTTGATAATAATTGGCAAAATCCTTTTTATTTCATTCTTAGTGTAATTTAAAGACTTTAGGGTTAATTGAAGGTCACCCACCATTTTATTGATTTCATTATCCTTAATCTTAAATTCATCTTTGCTTTTTTCTTCCTCAAGTTGTAATTCATTTTTAAATTTACTTTTTAATTCTAAAATCAATCTTTCACACATTTTTTGTCCTATACCAGGTACGGAACAAATTAATTTTTTGTTTTGTGTATTAATTGCATTGATTACTTCACTAATGGAAAATTTATTTAATATTCCCATACCAATTTGGGAACCAACGCCTCTAATATTTAAAATTTCAATAAAGAAACTTTTTTGATCCTTCGATTTAAATCCAAATAATAAATCTGAATCTTCTTTTTTAATATGTTTTATCCAAAGAGTAATGTTTTTATTAGATATTTGATTCGTTTTTAATTTGAGAAAAAATGATTCTAATATTTGAATTTCGTACCCTAATCCTTGACAATTTATTAAAACAAAATATTTTTGATTAGTTTGCCATAATTCAATCAATTCTCCACTTATCCAACTAATCAATTATCCACCATCCACCTGACATCCAATTAGTGCTCCCGCAGTGCCACCAGCAGGTACAGCCCAAAATCTATCCTTCCCTCTAGAGAAGGAGAGTGCTATTCCAGCACCAAGAAGACCTCCAATAACTGAACCTTCACTACAGTCATTATCATCTATTTTTTCAGCTTGACTTTGACCTCCACAGGGTATTACCACATCTACCTCATAACTTTTTACGTAGCCTGGATTCGTTTTTGTTCCAGGAATATATTCTTCTCTATATTCAGTTCTTGTACAAGTTACTGACTTTGGAGTTGTTGCATTAACTTGAAGAACAGGAGAAAAACAAAACAATAAGGCTAAATAGGAAAATTTCACTGTTTTTTTAATTCTTCTAATATTCTATGTCCTTTTGATTATTTTGGTAGTAGATATAATAGTTCCTAATAAAACTAATGATGCGCCTAATAAAAAATTTATGTTTATCTTTTCACTGAAAAACAAAATTCCCAAAATTGACCCGAATAAAACTTGTAAATAGTTAATGGTCGAAGCTTCTGATGCTGGTAAATTTTTTAATCCTATAGTTAAGAATGTCTGGCCTAATTGAGTAAATAAGCCAATGCCAAAGATCCATACTAATTCATTCCAATTCGGGGTAACCCAGTTGATTAATACAATTGGCAATAATGTTATTAAAGAAACAAGTGGAAAATATTCAATAATTACATATACATCTTCAGTAAATGCAAGTTTCTTAACTGTAACGTAAGCCAATGCAGTGCAAATTGAACCAAAAAAAGCTATGGAAATCGAAATACTTTCAATTTCAACGTTTATATTTGATAATTGAATTGGATTTAATATTATTAATATTCCAATCCAGCCAATAATTAAAGCAAAAACTATATTCCTAGTTATTTTTTCGTTAATAAATATTCCAGCAAATATAGATATAAAAATAGGATATGTGTATTGAATGACAGTAGATATACTAAGAGGCATATTTCTTATCGCATAAAAAATACAAACTAAAGCTATAGTTCCTAAAACACCTCTTAAAATAAGTAATCGTATATTGTTACCCCAAGGATTTATATTTTTCAGTTTGATTATGAATAATGTAATCATTAGACTTAGTAAAGACCTAAAGAAAACTAATTCATAAATAGGTATCCTTTTATCAATATTTTTTACACATAAAGTCATCAAACTAAAGAAGAATGAGGCAAAGACCAAATTAAACTTATTCAATGAATTTAATTTTTTTTCTAATTCTGCGATATTTATCATTTAAAAAATAGTTTTATTGTGAAATTAAGTAGATTCTTATTTGATTTTGACCTATAACAATTAAATCATTATTTATTTTTTTTATATAAATCTCAATGGTTCATTCTATACATCCAAGAACTATTCAAGAGGTTAAGGAAAAGGCAGATATTGTTGACGTTATATCTGAACATATTGTTCTTAAGAAGAAAGGCAAGGAATTTGTTGGGATTTGTCCTTTTCATGATGATACTAAGCCATCTATGACAGTATCACCAAGTAAACAATTCTATTATTGTTTTTCTTGTGGTGCTGGTGGTAACTCTATTAAATTTTTAATGGAATTTACTCGTGCAAATTTTTCAGATGTTCTACTTTCTCTAGCTAAAAAAAATAACATTAATGTTGAAAATCTTGAGGGTCCCCAAGTAGAAGCTTATAAAAAACAATTATCTAGAAAGGAAGAGCTTTATAAAATATTAAGAGTCACTAAAAATTGGTTTAAGTCTCAATTAAATAATTCTCTTGGTGTTGAAGCCATGAAATATTTAACATCAAAGAGAAACTTGAGTAACAAGATTATTGATAACTTTGAATTAGGTTTTGCCCCTAATTCATGGAATGATTTATTTAACTATTTATCCAAGGTAGAGAAATTTCCTAATAATTTAATATTAGCTTCTGGCCTTGCAATTTCTAAAGATAATTCTGACAAGATTTATGATCGTTTTAGAAATAGATTAATTGTTCCAATACATGATATGCAGGGAAGAGTAGTTGCCTTTGGAGGTAGATCTCTTGATGGTCAGGAACCCAAATATCTTAATTCTCCTGAATCAGAGATATTTGAAAAGGGAAAAATGTTGTTTGCATTCGAAAAAGCTTCTAGCAATATTAGAAAAAGAGATAAAGCTATTATTGTTGAAGGCTACTTTGATGTTATTTCTCTGCATTCAAAGGGTATTACTAATTCTGTAGCTTCTCTCGGTACCGCATTAAATAAGTATCAAATTTCTCAACTATGTAGATGTACAGATAATAAAAATATAATTTTGAATTTTGATTCTGATAATGCAGGAATTTTAGCTACAAAAAGAGTAATCAAAGAAGTTGAGAGTCTATCTCTTCATGATCAAATTAATCTTAAGATACTTCAACTAAGTCACTTTAAGGATCCTGACGAATATTTGAATAGTCATACCCCTGAAGATTATTTTAATTTAATTGATAATTCATCCTTTTGGATTGATTGGGAGATTGATCAGATCTTTAAAGATAAAGATTTAACTAAGTCTGAAATTTTCCAGAGTGTTATTTCTTCATTGGTAAAATTGTTGAGTAAATTACCTCAATCATCAACCAGAACTCATTACTTACAAAAAGTTTCCGAACAATTAAGTAATGGACAAGCTAGGTTAGCAATACAGTTTGAACAAGATTTAAGAAATCAAGTTAAGGGATTTCGTTGGCATGGCAGATCAAAAAAATTTGAACAACCAAGTGAAATTTCTCGGCGGGAGAAAAATGAATCGGAAATAATTTTTTATTATTTACATTGTCCAGACCTTAGGCTATTTATTCGTGATGAATTTCTCAAAAGAGAAATTAATGCTTTCAATACTAGTTATATTCAAAATTTATGGGAAGCTATCTCAAAAATTGAACAAAATAATTTAGGTTTAAACTACTTAAATGATTTAAAACAATCAAATAGTGAATTTCTTCAAAAAGATTTTTCTTCTATTAATTTAATTTCACTTCTGCCTGATTACTTAGCTCTTAATAATCCCGAATCATCAAATAAAATTAATATTTTTATTAATCCAAATGAATTGTTTTTAACATTGCTGAGTAATCCTAAAGACAATTTACTTGGAACATTATCACTTCTTGAGAAATATAATTCTCTAAAAAGATGTAGACACTTGATCGAATCTTGGGGATCTCAAAGATTAAAAACTTTAGAAAATTGTATATCTATTTTAATTGATAATCCTTCTTCAGATTCTTCAAATACAAATAGAGAGATAGATGATCTTTTTAAGGATTTAAACTCAGATGCGATTAAATTTCAGGAATTATATTACTTAGAAAGACAACATATAAATTTTTTAGACAAGCAACGTTGTGGCAATTTCATTGCTACTTAATATTTTTTCTTTAAATTTATAGGCAGTATTTTTTAATCATTCTTTTTACCTCTTTGGGTTTGTCTTCAAGAATATATGCTTCTACTTCTTTTGCATATGTCCCAGAAAAATTGGAAGTAGAAAAGTCTAATGCTCTTCTCTTACTTTGATGTAATTTATTTTCTAAATTTTTTATGTCTCCTACTGTTTTATTGTTATTACATTTTTGTATGGCATGAGTAGCTTCATGTCTTAACGCTTTTCTTATTGCCAATTCTGTTTTGAAGTTATTTTTATTTGGGTGCTGCTTTTTATTTCTATAATTTGTTTTCCTTTTTGCATTTTCAGTACATATTATTATTTTATTTTTTTCAAAATTATGTAGTCCTTTTATTTCTTTGTTTAAAAGACATTCAATTTTATTTTCTTCAACTATGTAGTTTGCTTTTATTAATAAGTCAAGAATCTCTTTATCTAATTTGCTTAAAAATATTATAAATTCCATTTTCTTGTTTACTTTACTATAGTTGGGATTTGTTCTATATCAGTTGTAGATGAGCGACTTAAGAAATTCTTATTCATCGTCCAACTTTGTTGTTTTTTTGTAATAGCCCATGTAATTGCATTGTTATTAAATCTTTTATTTAATAAATCAATCGTTCTCATAAGATTTGTTGATTTTTTTAATTCTTCCTGAGATTTGTAATTGATAACTGATTGCTGTAAATATTCGCTATTAGTTAAATCCTGCATTAAAACTCCAGCTTTTGAGAATTTATATTCGGGATTATAAATTTCTTTAGATAATCCAACTACTATTTTTAAAATATTATTTGTGTCGTCTGTTGCCTTTGTAAGTTTTCTATGAGCACTTCTTTGATAATTTTGATTTGAATATTTACTGGTTCTGGCAAATACTCTAATATCAGATGATTGCAAATTCAGGCTTCTCATTTTTTCAGACGCTTTTATTGCGTGAGTCGCCAGTGCTTGGGTTAAGTCTTCTAATTTCGTGACAGGAGTACCGAAACTCCGGCTTACCTGAATTACTTTTTTTGATTTCTTGCTTTTTTCTATAGGCAAACATTTATGACCTTTCAGTTCTAATTGCAATCTTTTCCCCACAATGCCTAATTTCTTAATAATTTCATTTTCTTTCATATCTCTAAATTCTCTAGCATTTTTAATACCTTTACTTTTTAACCAATCAGAGGTTTGTTTGCCGACTCCCCATATCTTATCTACACTAATTATTCTCAAATAATTATTCTCATTTCCGGTTCTAGCTAAATCAAATATTCCAGCTGAATAATCAATATTTTTAGCTAATTTATTAGCAATTTTTGCTCTTACTTTATTTTCTCCTATTCCTACTGTTATGGTAATTCCTAGATTCTGATATATTAATGATCTTACGCTTCTTGCCCAAGGATATAGATTCCTATCATTAGGTCTAGAAATAGAGATAAATGCTTCGTCAATAGAATAAATTTCTATCTGTTCACAGTAGTTTTTTAGTAAATTCATTAGTCTTCTGCTCATATCGCCGTAAAGCGAGTAGTTTGAGCTTAAGACTGCTACATCTAATTTATTTAATCTTTCTTTGACCTTAAAATACGGAGTTCCCATTTTAATTTTTAAAGCTCGCGCTTCAGGACTTCTCGCAATGATACATCCGTCATTATTAGATAAAATCACTACTGGTTTATTTCTCAAATGAGGATTAATATTTTGTTCACATGACGCGTAAAAATTATTAGCATCTATAAGAGCTATCGCATCAATACTTGAAATTCTCATAAATAGCTATGTATTGAATAAATAACAACTCCCCATATCTGTACATCAATATGGTTTTTAAATTTAAAATCATGATAATTGTGATTTTCTGCTTTTAAATATAATTCATTATTTTTTATAGATAATCTTTTTATTGTAAATTCCCCGTCTATCATTGCAATGACAATATTCCCTGGCCTGGCTGTTAAACTCTTATCTACTATTATTAAATCTTTATCTTTAATTCCTGCATTTATCATTGAGTCACCTTTAACTCTAAGAAAAAAAGTGCTAAACGGATTAGATATTAAATGTTCGTTTAAATCAATATTTTCTTCTGTATAGTCATCTGCAGGAGAAGGAAATCCTGCTGATACCGAATCAGTTAATAAGGGGATTTTAAACTTTTTAGTAGTTGAATCAAAGGAACTCAAGACTTTAGTTGATAGTATATTTGTACTATATAATAAAAAAACAAAAAGAATAGTTAGTTGTTAAACTTTTATAGATTAATTTTAGATTAAATCTAATCTTCTTAAGAACGATGGTAAGGGGAGTTGTTAGATATAGAAATAGCTCTATAGATTTGCTCGATTAGGATTAATCTAGCTACTTCATGAGGAAAAGTTAAAGGAGACAGGCTTAGTATAAGATCTGATTTTTCTTTTATATCTGAACTAATTCCATCAGTATCACCGATTAAGAAATTAATTTTTTTATTTTTAAAATTTAAGAGTAAAGAACATAGTTCAACTGAATTAAACTGCTTGCCTTCCTCACTTAGGCAGATAATAATATTGTTATTGGATCTAAGATTATTTAAATTAAAAGTCTTTAACTCATTAATGATAAGTTCAGGCATTCTTTTTTTTGTATTGATTAATTCCATCTCTAATCCAAAGTTTCTTTATTTTGCCGATAGCATAAATTGTTAATCTATTACTTTGAAGCATAAGTAAATATTAAAACTAATTATTCATCAAGAAGATAATTAAATTCATCATATAGTTCCTCTTCGGTTGTTAATTTCTTAGAAAAATTAGCTTTTCTAGAATTTATATTAATTTGATTAAGCTCACTTTTTCTTAGTGAATTATTAACGTTAGAAGTCTCGTCTAGAGATTGTGAATTATCAATTAACGAATAAAAAATTTTTTTTTGGGATCTTCTGAATCAAATGGATTTGTGATTAAATTATCATTGTTAGGTATATTTGTGTAATTACTTATATTTTTACTTTCGTTATTTAAATTTTTATTTTTTTTTAAATTTATTGAGTTTATCTAAATTTTTTTTTGATAAGCTCATGATATAAAGTATTAAATAAATTCATATTTAATTTAAACATATTATTTATCTTTTAGATGAATTCTAAAAACTATTATCAAAAAAAAAGATTTGGACAACACTGGTTGGTAAATAAAAAAAATATTAGAAAAAATTAAAGAAATTGCGGTTCTTAATGAAAATGACTTTATTTTAGAAATTGGTCCAGGGAAAGGAGCTTTAACATCTAAGTTATTAGATTCAGAAATTAAAAAATTACATGCGATTGAATTAGATAAAGATTTAATAAATTTATTAAATGATAAATTCAATAATAATGATAAGTTTTCACTTCAGCAGGGAGATATTCTTTCTGTAAATTTAGATTCGGTTAATAAGAATATTACAAAAGTGATTGCAAATATTCCTTACAATATAACTGGTCCAATATTGGATATTTTCATAGGGCGATTGGGCATTTTAAGAAAATATAATTACGAAAAAATAATTTTTTTAATGCAGAAAGACGTTGTAGATAGGATTTTGTCAAAAGAAGGTAGCCCCAATGCTGGTGGGCTTAGTATAAGAATGCAACTCTTATCAAAAATAAAAAGAATTTGCGATGTACCTCCCTCATCATTTAATCCGCCTCCAAAAGTTTTTTCTTCTTTAGTAGTTTTCGAACCAATTAAAAATGATTTAAGATTAGACATTAGTCTAGAAAAATATATAGATAAACTTCTCCGAATTTCATTTAATTCAAGAAGGAAAATGCTTAGAAATACTCTTAATTCAATACTCTCAAATGAAGAGATAAATGAATTGTCTGAATCTTCAAAAGTATGTTTTAATTTAAGACCACAAGATATTTCAATTGAACAATGGATAAAGCTTGCAGAAAATTGTATTAAAATTAAAAAATAAAAATTTAAGTATATGCAAGATTTAGCTAAAACAAAAATTATTATAAAATCTCCTGCCAAAATAAATTTGCACCTTGAAGTTATTGGTAAAAGAGACGATGGATTCCATGAGTTAGCAATGATTATGCAAAATATTGATCTTTCTGATTATTTAGAATTTCAAATTAATAATGAAGGTTTAATTAAACTTGAATCTGATTGTAAAGATTTAAGCTTATCTAGTGACAACTTAATTGTTAAATCGGCAAATCTATTAAGGAAAAAATCAAATATAGATTTCGGTGCGAATATATTTTTAAGAAAAAATATTCCAATTGGTGCAGGATTAGCTGGTGGATCCAGTAATGCAGCAGCAACATTAATTGGTCTTAATAAGTTATGGAATTTGAACTTAGATCATGAAACATTATGTTCATTAGCATCAACTTTAGGATCTGATATTCCTTTTTTTATAAATGGTGGTATTCAATTATGTTTTGGAAGAGGCGAAATTTTGGAGAAATTAGATACAAACTTTGAATATGGGGTACTTCTTTTGAAAAATCCAAATGTATCAGTATCTACTGCTGAAACTTATAAAAAATATAGTAATAGATTTTGTGGTCAATATCTTATTAATAGAGAAATGATTGAGAACATAAGAAAAAATTTAAGAGATAATGGTTTAAATAACTTAAATTTTGATAATCAACATTTAACTATAAAAAATGATTTGCAGTTAGTTGTTGAAAAGGAAAATGATTCTGTAAAGCAGGCCTTAGATTTACTTTCTAAATTAGAGAATTGTCTGACATTTTCAATGAGTGGATCAGGCCCTACATGCTTTGCACTCTTTAAAGATGTAGAGACGGCTGAAAAGGAATTAAAGGCAAATTATAAATTATTTAAAGATAAAGGTTATGATTCATGGGTTTGTAATTTACTTGAAAAGGGAATAACATTCATTTAAATTTTTACTATGAACAAAAATAATATTGTGTCTGAAAATAGTAAAAATAAAAACAATGAAAATATTGTAAATAATATTCCCGAAAAAGGTCCATTAAATTTTATAGTTGGCTCAATAACTAGTTTTTTATTATTTATCTTTTTTTATTTTCTTAGTAATAAAATTGCAATTTATTTTTCTATACATAAACCATCTAATTCTTCTGAAATAGTACAAAATATTTCTTCTAGTATTAATACTTTAATAATTGGATTATCTTTCTTGCTAACTTTCTCTTTCGCATTTATAGGGATTGGTCTTTTCATTGTATTTATTCGCAGTTTTTTTCTGAAGAAAAGTTGAATTACCAATATTAT
>QCKZ01000003.1 GCA_003214975.1 Prochlorococcus sp. AG-412-C21 | reverse complement strand
AGTTAATATCAAGCGTTTCATTTAAAAACCATAAGTGACTTAATCGCATTTTTTCTTTCGATATATTTTCTTCATTTCTTTTTTTTCTGATAAATAATCTTCTTTTGCTTGTTTATTAATTTGATCATATTTGGCTTTAAATTCTTCTATAAGAGCTTGAGCATTTTGTCTTCTTTCTTCGGTCATAAAATCAAAATCTTCATCACTATAATTTCCAGTTTTTAAGATAGTTTCAAACAAATAACATTCACTAGATAAATCAATATCAAATTCTTTTATTAAGAAATATTCATTACATAAACTTTCTATTTCATAAGGACTATCAAAAAGATCCTCCCATTTTGTCTCTATTGCATATATTTTGGTAATTTTATCATTAGCAAATTCTTTGCTTTGTTTTGCAAATGATATTTTTTGCTGATAATCATTTTTTGATTTATTTATTCCAAATTTAAGGTCTTCGCATAATCTTGCTTTATCGTTTCCAAAACCAAATATAAGTGGGAAAACAATAAATAAAGCTAAGCGTTTCATTTAATCGTTGACTTTTTGGTCTAATAATTCTTTTAATTCCTTTGGTAAGTTTAAAAAAGAATCTCTTAAATTTTCATTCTTTTCTCCTACATGTAGTATCCACTCTCTAAATTCTTCTGCTATTGCATAACTGTCTTCATATCTTTCTAAATTATCCATAACAGAAATTCTTTTAGTAGCCCAACAAGTAGATATATCAATTCTTTTTTTTTGTTTAGTATTTACTGCCAAAATTCATCTAATGCATCAAACACTCTGTTGAGATAATCGTTTGCTCCTATACATTCCCATTTTCCCTTTTCACCAATCGCACATTTGTAGTGCAGTTCTCTCTTGAGTTGCATTAGTTTATTTGTCATAGCAACCTTGTCTAGTCTTCCGTTCATAGTAATTCCCTAGCTTCTGTCAATATTTGATTCTTTAAAAAAACAAGAGCGTCTAGTTTTTCTTCTTTTTCTTCATAATTTTCAAATTTCATTTCTGCAATTTCAACAATTGCTTTATCAACCTTTTTAAGCTGTTTCTTAATAACTCCCTTTTTAAGTTGTTTTTTAATAATCCTTTTTGGGATTTTGGTTGATTCCATTGGAATTACCTTTTTTCTTTATATTCTCTTTCTTTTCTTCAAAATGCGAGTCCATCACTTTAAATTCTGGTTAAATTCTCAACATAATATCGTTAAGAATATAGTTACCGCTCTTTCAATTTAATTTAATCAATCATTGGGGTTTTCATTCTTTCTGATCAATTGGTCTAAAGTTTTTTGATCTGAGACGACAATAAAATCATCAAAATGGATAGATTGATCGGGGTATTCAATTCCAATTTGTTTTCCCGAGTGTCTATAAACACCTATTCTTACATTAGTACCAGTGTATTTTCCTTTCCAGTCAGATGTTATACCTTTGTAATCAAATATTAATTTCTTATCTTTGAAGACTTTTACAAAACCATCATCATCCTTTGTATTATAGATTCCAATTTTATACGTGCTCCATTCACCTAATTGAGTCACACTAAATGTTTTGTTCGGTGTGAGTTTAAAATTATTTTTTATTTTTTTTTCACCTCTAGTTTTTTCATTACGCACAAACCAATTTGAATCATTTTTTTTATATTTTATATCAATGCGATGCTTAATATTATCTTCTTTATTCCTTCTATTGAAACCAGTACCGGCAGTATTACCTGCTATTTTTAATGTTTTTCCAGTGTCATCAAAACTTATTCTTACAAGAGGATGCGTTCTCATATATACATGTCGATTTTTAAATTCAAAAAACGTTACTCTGCCATCTGTATGTTTAAAATCTTTAGGAAGTCTTGTTTTAAAACCAATCCATATTTCTTTATTTAAAGTGCTTCTTTGCTTTGTCTCAAATATTGCTCTTTCTGTTTCTTTTCCTGAACCTTCTTTAAGAGGATCATTATTCCATCCATGCTTCACTGTAACTTCAAGATACTTATTGCCATCAAGATCTTTTTTAATTCTAAATGGTTTTAAACCTGCTCCCTTATCGTAGATTCGAAATATTTGGTTGAATGATTTTTCTGTACCCCCACCAGAAGGAGAATTTGAGGATGAAGGGTTAGGGTTGGCAACTTTTAATTTTCCTTCTTCTTGATTTTCAAAGTCTTCAGAAAAATTCCAAGGAGATTTTGTTTTTTTATCTACAGAATCTGGAACAGGTACCTTTTCCCATGAGTATGAATTACCAGTGGTAAAAGACATCAATACTAGAAAAATGTATAATAATTTTTTCACAAAAAGAGAGGGTTTTATCTCTCCAATTTTATATCGACTTTCAATCACCGTACCTAGTCTATTGGCCATAACAAATACATTTACCCCCTTTCCAGTTTGAACATTTTTTCTTTTTGCATTTCTTTTTCTTTTTCTTATCAGCCATCCCAAAAACGTTTACTTTTATTTAAATCTTTTTTTAATTATCTAATTTTTTATGTCATAAATCCTTTCAGCATTCAAGTAAGCAATCTTTTTAGAAACTTCTTCAGGTAATTGATTTAAAATATCACGATATAACTTCACTGTTTTTGAATATTTTTTCCAACGGTGCTTTTTATGCGCATCAGTGGCAAATAACAATTTATTTTGATACTCGATTAAGATTTTTTTCCATTCATCTTTTAATTGCTTTTTATCATTTAAAAATCCAGATCCAAATTTAGATTGTTTAATAGGATCAGAGATGTTTCCTTTATCTCTACTTTTTTTCGATATTGTCATATATACATTGTCATGAGTTGAAAGGATTAATCTAACCTGTTTTGGACTCCCAAAACCCATATGAGGTATTATGAATTTTTGATTTGGGAAATCAAGGAAAAGTTTAGAAAATTTAGGCCAATCTCTTTCCCAATCATAAAACTCCCAATGTGTCATAACAGGAATATTCTTTGAAGAAAACTTCACTAAAAAGTCAGTAAACCCTTTTCCTGATGGGTCTAAATATGTTTCTCCTGATTCATGCTGTCTACCATGAGTCTTATCTGCATGAGTGAATAAGATTTCTCCTACAAAAGAATATTTATATTTATCAATATTTTTCAAAGTTCGCTTTGTGAAGGATTTACCAATGTCATTTTCATGCAAAAAATACTTTGGTGCACCAAGCACTATTAAATCTTTGTTGTCTCTATGCAAATTGAGTAATGCTTTTTCATTTTCACCTAAGTATTTTCTACTTCTAGCAAAAAGAGCAATCTTATAAATTCCAGCATCTCTCACTCTAGAAATGGATTTTTCAAATCCTGGTCTTTCATCTAATTGGGCCATTGCATCAAAAAGCGGGCCGTCATAACAATAGACTTCAAAGGTGGATAAAAGGGCAGTAAATATCCCAATTTTGAATAACCTTTTAAGGTTTGAAAAAGTATTGATATACAATTGCTTTAGTATCCGAATGAAGCAAAAAAATCATCCTCTTCATATGGAGTTGTATCAATCCATTCTGGAGGATAATCCCCAAGTTTAACGTATTGATAAAGCTTATCTAAATCTGGATCATAATAAGTGTCATTAATTCTTGGATCAGTTATTACTTTGCTTGGATGCATAATAATAATTATTTCTACTCTTTCCTTATAGATTATCTAGATTAAAGCAGCTTTAAATCTCATTTAAAATTTCCTTTTAATACAAATTTTTTTTTTACTTAATAACTTCTTAATCCAATAATCTTAAGTTATGTATGTCTTCTATATTTTTACGCCTTGAATATTGAAGACAATCATATAAAAAAAATAATAAATGATTATAAAAAATTCAACTTCTCCCAAAAACTCAAATCAAGCCCAAGAAATAGGGCATATCAAATATTCTTATAAAGAAAGTTTTAAAAGAGAAAATAAATCTATTTTGGATGATTCGGAATTTATTGAAAATTACAATAACGCCCTTAAATCACCACAATCAAGAAGATTGTATAAAGATACAGAGAATGAAATTCATTTGGACTCAATTGAGGCCCAAAATATTTTACCTCTAGATAAAATTTCTATTTAAAATTTTATTAAAAACTACTTTTAAAGATTTTTTAAATATATCTTAAATCCGACCTTCTTTTTTTAATGTTAGCTTACTCCTACGTTCATCCAATTTATTTGGACGCATGATAAGAGAATAGGGAACGGGATTCTCATTAACTGCATAAGATCATGAATGAGCTCTCTCAAATAAGAGAAAAAATTACAAGAGCCAAGAGGCTTTATGAAGCCCAAATCTTGGCAACTAAAAATGGAGAAGTTACTCCATATAGAAGATCAGTCTTTGAAGAAAGAATTAGGGAAGCACAAAAAGAAATGAGATCGCAAGACACCAAAAAATAAATTCTTTTGTAAAAATCTATTTTGTATCAGCTACATTCTTGAAGAAATCGCAGTAAGCCATTAATTCTGATTCGGTTTCAATTTTTAGATTTAAATCATTAATTGCTTTCTTGGTATCAATTCTGTAGCCATACCAATCTAGACAAACTTCTCTCTGCCTTTGGGTTTCAGAAACCTTTTGAGTGCCTATTTTGTTTGAGTTACTAGTACAACTCGCAAGAAAAATAGTTGAGAGAGCTAGTATTGGGAATAGTAGTCTTTTCATTTGTTAATCACAACAACTTTCCGTTTTTGTTGAAGCAGTCCAAGATGTTTCCTCCATTGTTGATAAGTCAACTCTATGAGTTGCCATCCAGTCACCATTGGCTTCCACAAACTTTTGAACATTTCCTTCTGGAGCTTGATGAATGACAATAACTTTTTGAGGATCTTCCTTACTTACTCCTCTAAAAAGTGGCTTAATGAGAAATTCAGAATGTCTTTTTTCAGCTTCCGCACTGTCAAATATCGCGGCCCATTCATCGAAAGTGCTTTCAATTTTAAAAGTAAAAACTGAGGTTATGGAACAAGACATAATAAAGATATTGTTTGTTTAAATAAAATAAGTCTGTTTAATTAAGGTTTAGTTAATTATCTTTAAATGGAATTAAAACAGATGTTTTTTCAAATTTAAGCCAACCTTTTTTCTAATATTTTTAACATTCTTAAATAAACATTCCTATTGAAAAGAGTAAGTGTCAATGCTATCAATTTAATAAAACTTACAAAAATATGGAGCTAAATACTTTCTTACTTATCTTATTAGTCATAGCAAATTTTACAAATTTATATCTGACTCATTTCAAAAAAAAGAAAAAGTAATAGTTTTTACAATTTAAATCAACCTTTATTTCGCTTAACCTTTTATTAATTTAAAGTTAAAAAAAAGATAATCAAATCAGTATTAAATAGGTTTAATTGATTAAATCTTAGTGAATAATAAGCTCTCCTTAAAAAATATTAATGTCAAATATGGAGAGAGCCTAGCTTTAAAATCCATAAACTTAGATATTTATAAAGGTGAATTTGTAGTCCTTCTTGGGTCTTCTGGGGCAGGTAAATCAACTTTGCTAAGAACAATCAATCAATTGAATCCATTAACTTCAGGAGAGTTAGATTTTTTTGATTTAGGAAAAATAAGAAATAAAAAAGATCTTCAGAATTTAAGAAAAAAAACTGGGATGATATTTCAACAACATCAGTTGATTGAGAGAAATACTGTTTTCCAAAATGTTTTAACTGGTCGACTTGGATTTCATTCACTATTTAGAAGCATTTTACCTCTTCCAAAATTTGATCAAGAACTTGCTCTCGATTGCATAGATAGAGTTAGCCTCTTAGACAAAGCGCTTGTAAAAGTAAAAGAATTAAGCGGAGGACAACAACAAAGAGTAGGAATTGCTAGAGCTTTAGCTCAAAATCCTTCGTTGATTTTGGCAGATGAACCCATAGCTAGTCTTGACCCAAAAACTTCCCATCAAGTTTTATCGATGCTGAAAGATATTTGTAAGAAAGATAATATATCCGCATTAACTAGTCTTCACCAAGTTGATTTTGCTAAAGAATATGGAGATAGAATTATTGGCTTAAGTCATGGGAAAATAGTTTTTAATGGTAAATCAGATCAACTTTCAGACGAGATTTTAAAAAATATTTATTCATCTTCACCAATAACAGAAGAAGCAAATTTTACCTCAAATGAAGTGGTAATGGTTTAAAACCACTTCATTAAAAAAACTTAAACAAAAAAAATGAAACTTAAATCTCTTTTAAGCGTTTTTACTATTTCTATTGTGGCGCTTACTTCAGCATGCTCTACGAAAAATGCTGGACCAAGTGCTGATCCTGATAAGTTAATTGTTGCATTAATTCCTGATGAAAATGCTGCAACCGTTATCCAAGATAATCAAGGTCTAAAAGATTACTTAACTGAAGCCTTTGATAAGGAAATAGAGTTAGTTGTTACTACTGATTATTCTTCAATGATTGAAGCAGCTAGAAACGATAGGTTGGATTTAGCTTACTTTGGACCTTTATCTTATGTTTTAGCTAAAGCAGTAAGTGATATTGAACCTTTTGCAGCAAGGATTAAAGGAGGAACTAAGACTTATAATTCCTGCATAATTGGAAACACTAAAAAAGGTGTTACTAGTTTTGATGATATCAAAGGTACTACTTTTGCTCTTGGAGATCCAGCTTCAACCTCTAGTAGATTATTCCCTGAGTTAACTCTTGCTGAAAATGGACTTACTAAAGGCAAGGATTTTCAAGGAGTTTTTCTAGGATCACATGATGCTGTTGCCTTGGCAGTTCAAAATGGAAATGCTCAAGCAGGAGGAATGGCATGTCCGATTCTTAAATCCCTAAAGAAGAAAGGTGTTATTGACCCTTCTAAAGTAACTACTATTGCTGAATCTTCTCCTATTCCTCAATATCCATGGACAATGCGTTCAACTTTATCTCCTGAATTAAAAGAAAACATAAGAGTTACTTTCTTAGAACTAGAAAGTGACAAAGTCCTGAAACCATTTAACGCTGATGGTTTTGCATCTATAACTGATAGTGATTACGACGGTATTAGAAAAGCAGGCAAACTTCTAGGTCTTGATCTTTCTAAGTTTGTTAAGTAAAAAATCACATTAAAAATACAAATAAAAAATTATTAAATGGATAAATTTAAAAGAATTTTAGAAGTCGAAAGGAGGACTTGGAAAAAACAATTTTTCAGGGTTCTCATAATTTTGATATTTGTATTTTCTTCTTTAGCAGTTGTAGGTCTTTTCGATTTTGAAAGGATAAGTACAGGCATTCCGGCAGTTTTAAAATTACTGCCGGAAATGTTCCCTCCTGATTTCTCAAGAGCTGGAACTTGGTTTAAACCTTTAATAGACTCTTTGGCAATGAGTATCGCAGGAACTTCGATTTCTGTTTTTTTATCTTTACTTCTATGTTTTTTTGCTGCAAGAAATACAACGATAAATCCAATATTTTACAACTTAGCAACACTAATTTTAAACGTTACAAGAGCTGTTCCTGAATTAATTTTGGGTATTATTCTAGTTGCAATGATTGGCTTTGGTGCTCTACCGGGGACATTGGCATTAGGTCTTCATTCTGTTGGAATGTTAGGTAAATTCTATGCTGAAGCTATTGAGCTTTGTGACAAGGAACCTATAGAAGCAGCTAGAGCTTCTGGCGCAAGTGATCTACAAGTTATTGTGCATAGCATTCTTCCTCAAGTTTTTCCTGCTATGGCTGATGTTACTTTTTATAGATGGGAATACAACTTTAGAGCTTCAATGGTTGTGGGCGCTGTAGGGGCTGGTGGTATAGGTTTAGAGATCATAAGTGCTTTGAGGATAATGGATTATGCTCAAGTATCAGCTTTATTAATAGTAGTTTTAGTCGTAGTAACTGTATTAGATAGCATGAGTAACTATCTCAGGAAATCAGTATCTGAATAATTCTCATTAAATGAAGAAGGTTGTTATTTCCAATAAAGTTCATACTGAAGTTATTGAGTTATTAGAAAAAAATTTTGAAGTAATTAGTAACCAAAATGATAAACCTCTAACTTATGAAAAATTAAAGTTCTTATGTAAAGATGCACATGGTGTGATGGTATTCATGCCAGATAGAATTAATAAGAACTTTTTAGATAATTCAAAAAATTTAGAGATCATCTCTGGAGCACTAAGAGGATTTGACAATATTGATTTGGAAGAGTGCATAAAAAGAAATATTAAATTTACAATGATCCCAGATTTACTTGCTTCGCCAACAGCAGAATTAACATTGGGACTTCTTATTGGTTTATCAAGAAATCTACTAATAGGTGATGAATATGTTAGGTCTGAAAAGTTTAAAGGTTGGGAACCAAAATTCTTCTCAAATGGAATTGAAGGAAAAAATGTTTGTCTTCTAGGTATGGGTAAATTAGGGGTTGAAGTGGCTAGGAAGATTAAAGGTTTTAATGTAAAACTTTTTTATCATGATTTACAAAAATTAGATTCAATAGATGAACAACAACTAAACACCAAATATCTGGAATTAAATGATCTTTTTGAGAAGGCTGATTATTTGGTTATTCTTTTACCTTTAAAAAACGATACTTACCATTTTATTAACTTTGAAAATATTTTAAAAATAAAAAAAAATTGTTTACTTATTAATACTTCAAGAGGTTCTGTAGTAGATGAGAGTGCAATTGCACAAGCAATTAATTCTGGGCACATAGGAGGATATGCTTCAGATGTCTTTGAATTTGAAGATTTATCGATAAAAGATCGACCAAAAAAAATTAATCAGGAATTATTAAATTTAAAAGATAAGACTTTTTTTACTCCTCATCTTGGCTCAGCAGTTGATGAAGTTAGACTTTTTATTGAATTAGAAGCTGCTCAAAATATTATCAACTTTTTATATCATTAATAGTTTTATACATTTTTATATAAGAGATATTTTCTTTTTTGAAATAATCACCTTCAGATAAAAAACCGAATTTTTCATAAAACATTTGAGCTTTTTTTCTAGAAAATAAGTAAATATAATTTACGTTTCTTAACTCTAAGTAAGAAATTGAATGACAAATTAATTTAGACCCAAATCCTTTGTTTTGATAAGCAGGTTTTGTGGCCATTTTTCTGATTCTTGCTTTATTTTCTCTCATGAAAAGTGAAATTATTGATATTAATTCCTCTTGTTTATATAAACCAAAATGTGTACCATTTTTATCATCTTCAAGAATACAAAATTCTTTTTTTTTATCTGGCCAAATAGCTTCATGCCTTATATCAACAGTTTGATTAGAATATATTTTTCTAATTGAAATTGGCATTCTTAATTATCTTTTCTTCTTAAATTTATCTTAATCATAAATGTTTAAAATCTTGTTAAGACTTGTATTAAGGTTGAATCAGTTTTGAACAATATAAAATTAAAATTCGATAATGACGGATTTATAGTTAATGAAAACCTAATAAATCAAAATGATTTAGAGGCCATTGAAAAATGGATTAGTGAACTTAACGACTCTAAAGAGGTTAACCATCATTATGAAAAAACAGTTAATGGTAAAGTGCTCTCAAGAACAGAAAACTTTGTAAGCTCGCATACATCTTTTAGGGAATTTCTTTTAAGTTCATCAATAAAAGATTATTTAACTATGCTATTTGATGATGAACCAATATTATTCAAAGAAAAAATAAATTATAAATACCCAGGGGGAGCTGGATATGCACCTCATCAAGATGCTCCTGCTTATCCTTTTGGGAAAAAGCACATAACAATGCTATTAGCTATAGATGATTCTGATATAAGTAATGGATGTTTGGAATTTGCAAGAGGTAGAAATAATGAGGGCATAATAAATATTGATGACAAAGGATGTATAGATTCACTAACCGCAGAAAAATTTGTTTGGGAGAAGATACCTCTTAAAAAGGGAGGCGCAGTATTTTTCGATTCTTTTGTTCCTCACAGAAGTTCAACAAATAAATCTAGTCGTCCAAGAAGAGCGCTTTATGTTACTTATAATGCTAAAACTGAAGGCGATTTGAGAAAAGATTATTATGACTTTAAAAAGAACTCTCTTAAAGATGGATATGTAAGTTTAATAGGTCACTTTGAAGGAGAAGCAATTAAATGAAATACAAAACTATTAAAAACTTCAAAAACAAATTACAAAATTCTGATAACAATGAATTTGTAGATTTATTATTTGATTTTATTAAGGAGGAAGGAAAAACTAATTATGATGAATCAGTCACTCAATTACAACATAGTCTCCAAACAGCATCACTTGCCCGAATTGAAGATGGCAGAAGGCATATAGTAATTGCTTCTTTATTACACGATATAGGTCATCTTCTAATCGATGAAAATGACTCAAAAAATGATTTCTTAAAAAAAGATCTTAACCATGAAAATATTGCTTCAAATTTTTTAAAAGATTTTTTCTCTGAAGAAATTACAGAAAGTATTCGCTTACACGTTGTAGCAAAAAGATATTTATGCTCAATCGATAATTCTTATTATGAAAGTTTATCTAAAGCATCTAAAAATAGTTTTCAGGTACAAGGTGGTGCTTTAAATAAAGAAGAGATTAATGAACTAGAAAATAATAAATACTTCAAAGATGCAGTTCGATTAAGAAAATGGGATGATAGAGGAAAGGTTTCTCTAAAAGAAGTTGAAGAATTAGATACTTATAAAAAAATGATTGTTGCCGAAAGATTAGCTATCTATTAAAAATATATTCATAGCTTATATTTATAGATTCTTTAAGAGAATTGCTTATGAATGATGATTCAATTTTTTCTTTTATAAAGTTCTTTATTTTTAATTTCTTAATAAGTGGAAGGCATATTTTACAATGCAAGGTTGAAATTTTATTATTTTGAACATCACTTTTAGAGATAATATCAACATAAAAACTTTTTGATTCAATGTTATTCTTTTCTAGAATTATTCCGAGAGTTGTTGAAATACAACAAGCTAAAGATGCAGACAAAAGATTTGAGGGTTTAGTCTGTTTGCAAGAATCATGTAAATTTCTGTTCGAATTTGTTTTTATTTTTAATTGATTTTCAAAGATAATTTCACTCTGAAATTCACCTAAATATTTCGCCTTAATTGACATATAAAAATAGCTATTATTAAGAGCTTATTATGGGTAAATTAAGTTAAGATTAAGGCCAAAAAATTTTGCTAAATTTAATAATTGATTAAAAAATTTTAAATGCAATTTTCTGATAGATATCTAAGTATTTGGGTTTTCTTAGCAATGTGTATTGGATCTTTATCCGGTTATTTATTTCCTAATTTATCTCAATTTATAGGCGGATTAGAACTCTCAAGAATAAATCTTCCAATAGCAATTCTTATCTGGGGAATGATTTTCCCAATGATGTTATCAATAGATTTCAAGTCAATAATAAATTTGAAATATAAGATTAAAGGATTTTCTATTATCCTTTTTATTAATTGGTTAATAAAACCAGTTTCAATGGCAATCATTGCAGCCTCTTTTTTATATTTTTTATATGGTAATTTGATAGATCCTGTACTTGCTAAAGAATATGTTTCTGGAATGATTCTATTAGGAATAGCGCCATGTACAGCAATGGTTTTTGTCTGGAGTAATCTTGCTAAAGGCGATCCTTTATTTACTTTAATACAAGTAGCTATTAATGATCTAATATTAATTTTAGCCTTTCCATTATTGTCAAAAATTCTTTTAGGATTTAACAGTATAGATATCCCGTTAGATACTGTTTTCGGTTCTGTAATAATCTTTATTCTGGTACCACTTTTTCTAGCAATATTTTTAAAAGATAAAATCTATAGCGAAAAAAGAATAAAAATTATTTTGAATAAAAGTAAAAGTTATTCGTTGTTTTTTTTAATTCTTACAGTCTTTTTATTATTCTTTGTTCAATCAAAATCTATATTACAAAATCCTATTCATATAATCTTAATTTCAATTCCATTAATAATACAGACTCTTTTTATTTTTTATTTAACTGCTTTTTCAATGAAGTTTTTTGGGCAAAAGTATTCTATTTCCTGTCCAGGCTCGATGATAGCCGCTTCAAACTTTTTTGAACTCGCAGTAGCTGTATCGATAACTCTTTTTGGTGTTAATTCAGGAGCTGCTTTGGCTACCATAGTTGGGGTACTAGTAGAAGTTCCTTTGATGCTTTATTTAGTAAATATTTCTAAGTCTTCCAAAATATTATTTATAAAGTAATATTTTCTTCTTCAAGTTTTTTCTTTAGTTCTAGTGGCATATAAGTAATATCTTTTTTAATTGCATCTAAAGCATCATTATACTTTTCAGGATCAGATAAAAGGGTTTTTATCAAGTTGTATTGACTTTCTATTTCTTGAGAGGAAAATTTACTCATTTTAAAAACTTATTAGTTTTGTTATTGTATACTTTCTGTCAATATATTTTCCTACATGTGAGGATATAGGTTAGGTATAAAATGTACTTAGCCTATACCTCCAAAAGTAGGAATATTATTTCCAATATTTAAAGTAAGGTCTCCCAACCTTTTCAACGATTTTTGTCCTTTCAATTTTTCCTTCAGTAAATAGTTTTATACATATCCTTCTTGCATGTTCAAAATTACATTTAAATTTTGCCGACAATTCCTTATATGTATATTCATGCTTTTCTTTAGTCAAAAACTTTAAAAATTTATCACTTAATTCATTTTTCTTTGTTGGTAGAAGATCACCACAATCGGCATCAATTAATTTAAAAGAGTAATCTTCTTTATTACCTTGCAATTTCCATTTAGTACCTTTCTCACAATTTCTTTTACCTAAGCATTTTAAATAAAAAATCTCATCATCTTTTTCGTCAGTCCACATACTCCATACATCACTTACTGCACCTGATTGTGTACCAGCGCCTAGGATATCATTCATATCCACTTCTGTTCTTTCTTCTTTTCTTAAATGGGCTGTTATGACAATAAGGATTTTTAATTCACTTGCTAAATTATTTAATGCATATAGAGGAATACAAAATTCTGAATCTTTAATAGATATTCCATTCCCCATTATTAATCCAGTAATACTATCTATAAAAACAACATCTATATTTTGACTCTTTACTAAAATTCTTAGTTCATCAATATCTAATTCATACCCACCTTCATCATCATTAAAAAGAAAACTTATATTCTCTTTTTGTAAGTCCATTAATTTGAATTTATCCAAAGCATTATTTCTTGATTCATCAGCTTGCCATACAAAAACTTTTGATTTTTTTGTTTTTAATTCACCCATGAACATCTTTTGATATTCAAGGGCTTCTGCCATTCGATAAATAAAAGTAGTTTTACCTGATCCTTTATCAGCAGCTAATAAAACACAAGAACCTTTTGCGCCAAATAAATCAATAATCCACTCTCTTGGTCTCCATTGAGCCATCAACTGAGAAAGAGGAATAGGTTTTAATTTACCTATTCCTTTTTTACTACTTTCAAACCCATTTTTAGAAACCACTTTTTAACCTCCATTCTTTATATATAGATTCCATTTTTTGAATGGTATTTTTATAAAACTGAGCAGACTTATGCTGCCTAGTCTTTTGCAATCGGACATACCAAATCCTTGCAATTAAGCGAGCGATTATCTTTTGTTTGAACTTGGGGTGAACCTGGGAAGATTTAATCCCAATGCTTCTATAATTAATTAGAATAGAGTCGTCTAGATAAGGCCCGCTATAAGCGGGTTTTTTCATGAATATGAATCAATACTTTTTTTAGCTAATGCAAATTCCTGATACTTTGAAAAACCTTTTCTTCTTTTAGCTAGGGCTTCCTTGCATTTATCTATATCCCATCTAATAGGACTATTATCAAATGCACCAGAAAACCAATGTTTTCCTTCAATTAAGAAACCACCTTGAAGGTCTCTATATGCGCGTAAAGTTTGAACGCTAACGCCCAAAATAGGTGCAGCGGAGCCAGTTTTGACTAAGATGCCTGAATCTTCAATTTTCATTGTAATTAAGAAATTATTTTGACTTCTGCTTAAGCTCTTTATCCCACAGGGAGAGGCAGTCGGAACGTAATTCGTTTACTCGGAGACACCCACCAGCACAGCTACCAACTTGTGACCCACAGGGTCGGACGTAATCTTTTACAAGTTCAGAGGTTTAATCCAATTTCGAACAACCACAGGTCATTCTGGCTAAGGCACGAGCACTACTCGTAAAGCACAACCGACTCCTTAGTTAAGACAGTTTTAACGCATTATGAGGCGTGTGCAAGTGAGCAGTTTTGCACAATATTTTTATTAGCCTGTTCAATACGTTTTTTGTTTTCAGCATCAGACGTCCAATGCCCGTAATATTTCAAATGGGTCGATTCATCATGTCCTAAATAGGCACATATTGTTCTTAAAGGAAGTGCTGGAAATGTTTCCATTGATCCTCGCCAAGCAAAACTATGCCTAAATGAATAGGCTACATAATTTGGGTTTTTCTTTTTTAATTCTTTCCAAAACCAAAATTCAGATAATAATTTTCCAAATTTTTCTCCAATAGGTTTATACCCATCTACATCAAAATTAAAAGGAATATTTTTATCATTATGTTTTGCAATCACCTTTTCAATACGACTTGGAAACTTTAATTTTCCACTCTCATACAAAGACAAAATTCTTTCTCCTTCCTTTGGAAGATTAGGTAAATTTAAAGGTGCGATTGTTCTAACTTCTGCCTCTTCATACATTGTCTTTTCATTTTGTTTTAGTGTTGTTACTCGAGCAAACCCATCCTTAATTTCAAGCTTTGCAATCTCACAAGGCCTTATCCCAAAGACAGAATATAAGATAACTAGCCCTCTCATTTCATGCTCTCCATCTCTCTCAAGAGCTTCTAAAAGCATCTCTATATCTCTTGTAGAAACTGGTTGTCTTACTTTCGTTTTAGCTGCATTTTTAGAAACTACACCAATGTATTTTCTACATTGCCTTGATGTAATTGGTAGCCATTCCATTGCTAAATATTTTTTTTCTAGAACTGCCCAATTAAGGAATGCTCTTATGTCTCCCATATCTCTTTTCCTTCCCATTCCACCTTTAGGCATACTTTCTCCAAAATGTAATTCTGCATATTTTCTGAATAATTGTTCTGAATTTCTTGGTTTTGGTTTTGTTTCAAAACATTCAAGTATTCTTTCCATTCTCAACTTCAAACCATTAAGAGTTGTCTTTCTTCGATCCCCTCTTTCAAGATTAATAAATTCATCTTGTAATGCTTTCCAGTTAATTCCGGCATTGCCATTATCATCAATTTTCCCTCCACAAAGTAATTCTTTTGCTTGTGATAATTCAATATTTCTCTCACGCATAAGGTCTGAAAGTTTCTTAACAGTTCTCACAATGTCATCTTGATTATCAGCATCAAAATCAATTTCCAATAAAACTACACTTCTTTCGCCAGTTAAGTATCTGAAAGATACTCTAGTTAAAAGCCTTCCTTTGCTTTTTCTTCCTTCTACACTCCAGCCATGACCAACCTGACTTTTTAAGTAGGTGCGGAATTGCTTTAGAACAGACCCAGAAAGCATGCTACAACTTGTAAATCTCTAGGTGCATTTTAAGGTGCAGATTTCAATAATCAAACGCTATAAAGTACTATAGGAATTACGGACGTTACGAAAGAAATCTTTGGATTGATTGATATGACTGACGTTTCGAGGTTTGGGGCCATAGCTCAGCTGGTAGAGCACCTGCATGGCATGCAGGGGGTCAGCGGTTCGAGTCCGCTTGGCTCCATTATTCTTCTCACAAGATATAATGATTAATTTTAAAAAAATATATATGATTAAAAATGGATTTTATTGTCTTTGAAATCTTATTTCAAACTGAAATAGTTTTTCTTTTAAATATTTTTAGCAATTTTAAAATTGGAAGTAAAGTAAAACTGTAGAGAGGTGAATTCTTATTATATTCCGTGTTGTTCACACCATATCCAATTATTTCTTTAAGGTGTTTTTCACTTTTATAGGTTCCAAATAATTTATCCCAAAAAACAAAACCTTCAGAGAAATTAGAATCATAGTGCTCTTCCTTATCAGAATGATGAATTAAATGTAAAGCAGGACTCATATAAAATAGCGAAATGGGCTTAGGGTACATTATGGGCAAAGAAGAATGACCTAAAAAGGTAAAAGCATTTAGCATGGTTAGGTGGAGTAAATAACAAAATATGGGAAAGTTATAGCCTTTTGATACGAATCCAACAACTACTAGTGTTGTTAGTATGTTAAGAGGAAGAAAGAGTAATGATTTAGTAATTTTCTCAATAGGAGTTTCTCTAAACTTATTAAATATTGTCATTTCAGTAGCTGAATGATGAAATTCATGCTGATCCCAAAGAAATGATATTTTATGATGAATTCTATGAACAGTGTAAACTAAAAAATCTTTAAATAATATTAAAATCACGAAAAGAAAAGTACTATTGAATATATTTGAAGATTCAGGTATTAAATCTTTGAAAAAATAATTTATTTGAATTGAAACATTATCATTTAATGCGGATAACCCAAGAGTTAACAAAGCAATTATAAAAGGAAATTTATTTATTGTTATTCTAAATAAAAAATACCAAATATCAGCTAGGTAAGGCCCCTTTGAATTTAACATTCTAAAAATGCTAGAGCTAGTAATAGATTTTTTATAACCTTTTTTTGATAAAAGAATTTCAAAAATTGTGACTAATAAAATAGGAATAAAGATGAGCAAAGATAGATTTAAAACTAAACTAAAAATTAATAAGAAAAAATTATCATTTCGTAGATTGATAATCATTTCCTGAAAAGTTTTAGCATTAACTATTAGATTTAAGCTAGTATTCGAGGATAATATTTCATTGCTTTGAAGTAGTTGAGAAATAAAAAAAGGGAATAATATAATTAGAATTAAGATTATTGATATGAAATTTTTCTTTTTTGTAAATATATTACTTACAAACATAATCTTAATAGCGATAAACTTATGATATCAATTACTTTTCTTGTAAGTGATTTTAAATTTAAAATATTCTATTAACTTGTTAATGTTTGAATTCTTAGTAAATATTGAAAAAACTGACTTTTTTCTTGGGTTGAATAAAAATATATTTTGTAATTTATTAGGGTAAATCTTATATAAATTCTTTTATATCAAATAGCAATTTCTTAGCAATTTCTTTCGAGCCAAACTCATTAAAGTGGGAGTAATCTTTAAACCAAGATTGAGGATTTGCTAAATCTGAATAATCCAATACTTTTATAGAATTCTCTTTTGCAAGTTCTTTAATTAGTTTAATCCTGAAGTCTTTTTCTAATAAGGAAACCTCTCTTAAATTTAAAGAAATATTTTTGCCAGGTCTTATTATTTCATTAAGGTTATTATTTTCTAAGCTACTAAATTTGGTAGGTGCATAAACATAAATATAATTTACTGAATCATAAGCTCCAATTGATGCCTTTATATTTCTAATTATAGAAAGTATATTATCGTTTCTAATTCTTTCATAATCTTCAAAATTTATATTGAAATTTTTTGCTAACAATTCTTCTAATGTTGAATTATTGACGACTTGTAAATTTTCTTCTCTTTTCTTACTTGCCTTAACTCTTCTTACATAACTATTTTCTCTTATTTGCTCAATAAAATCACCTATATATGTATATTTTCTCCAGAATTCATAAGTTGATAATAAATAACTTTTTGTACTCACAATTAAATTGCCTTGAGAACCTTTAACGGCATTATTAACATAATTTATTAAATCAACATCAAGCATATATCCATTAGCTATTTTGTAATCTTTAATAGATTCTTCATTTCTAAGTTGTAAGCTAAATACTAATTTCCAAAAATCTTGAACTGCACCTACATTAATAATAAGCTTAGGTTCAGGTAAATCAGCGTGATTTTTATATGAATTCAAATATCTCATTAACTCAGCATGCACCATCCATGAGCTGAAAGGGTAAAACGAGAGGTTTACTATATCAATGTCTTTTCTTGATTTTCTAATCTCTGTTTCCAAAACTCCGCTTATAGTATTTTTATTTTCCTTACTCTTTAATCTAAAACCCATAGCTACGCTACTTCCGATAAATAATATACCCTTAGTGTTTTTATTATTTTTGGAGTTAGAAACATAAGGGGTTTTAACTAAGTCATGTCGATCTAAGATTACCTGAGCTTTTTTATAGTTATTTTCTTTACGAAGATATCCTCTTGTTCCTGTAATAGGATCATATTTAGCAATATTGTATTTATCCCTAGGCAAATAATTAGTTCCTCCAATTAGATTAAACAAAAATAAAATACATTCTGAGCTAATCGCTAAGATAGGTAAGAAAATAAGAGTTGATTTTATATATATTTTAAAATCTTTTCGTGATCTCATTTAAATTGCGATGTAAGTAAAAGGAACAATAACTTGAACAATACTAATTATTAGAATAATTACGATAAAAATGATGATAGCCGTTATCAAAGCTGCCTGGATAGGAGTAGTATTTTTCCATATCGAAATAAATAAATGTTTTATGAATTTTATAAAATGCATAGTTTATGTTTTATTTTGTAAAAGACCTAAATCGGTAAGCAAAAACTTCAAAGGTGTTTTTACTCAAACCATTAATCCATCAATTAAATCATAACAAGTTGGATCTCCACTAATATTTAATGATGAATTTGCCAAAATATCTATATCATAATTCTCAAGATTTTGAAGTAATTTATACATAAAACTTTTTTCTTCTACAATTTGTAATCGTGCTGTTCCATCAATATGTGTAACAGGAAATTCAATAGAAATAGAATTCTCAAGACATTCGCAGGTGGCACTCATGCTTTTATAACTTTCCATCAATGCTGGATTCAAGTCATAGTATTTGGATGCAGTTTTAAATGTCATAACAGGAGCTGTTGGCCTAAAAGGACTCCTATTCTTGATAACTGTATTAAGCTTATGAACAGCACTTTTGTCTCTCCCATTACAAATAAGTGATCTATTCCCTAGTGCTCTTGGACCTGTTTCGGCATTGTTTATGATTGTTCCAATAATTTCTCCTTGTTTTATCAATTCTGAGCATTTTTCTAATATAGACTCTTTTTCTGTTGAGATTAGATCAAAATCATTTGAGATTATTTTTTTAGAAATCATCAATTGCTTTTTAAAATCAAATTTGGAAGGGAAAAGATTAGGTCTTGGAATCTTTCGAGAATTTGGAGAGCTTTTTAAGAATGCATAATAGGCAGCACCAATTGCTGCACCGGCGTCTCCTGGACTAGGGGGAACTATTATTTCATTAACAAAAGGTAAATTAGCAATAGTATTGAGAGATGCCGAATTAGATGCAACTCCACCGGAAAAAAAGAATTTTTTACAAGAAGTTAGCTTATGCGCATGTTTAAAAATATTGCATAAAATTTCAACTGTTATGTCTTGAGCTGCCCTTGCTATATCAGCATAATTTTGAAAATTCGCATCACTAGTCTTAAGTGATTTAAAGGGGTTTCTAGGATTACCTAATAATTTAATAAGCTTTTTGTCATACGATTCTGTTGGTGATAAATGGTAATTAAAAAATTCTAGATTTGTAATAAGATTATTTTTTTTACTATCCCACTTGATTAATTTTGCAAGGATGTCTTTGTATTTACTATCTTTATTCCCAAAAGCCGCAAGACCCATCACCTTATATTCGCCTTCATTAATTGCAAAACCTAGAAAATCAGTAATTGCAGAATAAAATAATCCTAAAGAATTTGGATATTTGGCAGACCATAATTCATTTATTGTAAAACAGTTCTCAAGATAACTTATTGAAGCAGTACTTCTATCCCCAAAACCATCAACAACAATAGAACATATATTTTTTTGCTCTGATGAATATGGAAGAGCAGTTAATGTATGACTCAAATGATGATCTAAATAGATTAATTTTTTTTCTAATCCCGAAAAATTCTTTGATAAGTCTAGATAACAGGCAATTGAACTATTTTTGAAATTCCTAAATTGATGGGAAAGCAAAGACAGACTTTTTGGCATTTCTGAAGCTGCTACTTTTAAGGGGTGTAAAAAAGCACTTAAGGGTCTTTCGTAAAATGCAATTTTTTTGATTTCTTCAATATTAAGTGAATTATCAATAATAATTTTTTTTAGGGATTTTTTGGGAAATGACTTATCTCCTTTAATTCTTGTTAAGGACTCTTCTCGACAGTAATCAATTAGAGCTCCATCATTATCAACCAATGCTGCAGAAGATTCGTGACTATATCCAGACAATCCAATAAACATTTAAGTTAAACTACTGAATTACTAGAAATTGCCATCAAATTTTTACCTTCTCTTTTAAATTCAGATACATTTAGAAAAATTATTATTTTACCTATTAAATATGAGAGTAGGTGATAAATTGGTCTAAAGACTATTTCTAAAAACTTCATATTTTGGCTATGAAATTTTCTACTCTTATTTTTTAGAAGTTCTCTTATTTTATAAAGTCTTAATTGCCATGGCTGTAGTTTTGGGTAGTATTTTAAAAAATGTTTTTTAGCCATACCATGATGTCTTAATTCGTCATTCATAATACCTTTAATTATTTGACCATCTTCAGAGCTTTGACCAACAAGCTTAAGAATTTTATCAAAAGATGATTTAGCTAGTAATTCATTTGTGTAGACGAAAGCTATAAAATCTTTTATTTTCAAGTAGTCAATTAAAAATCCATTTTTAGAAACGTATCCTTTTGATAATACTGAGTATGGTCTAAATCTGAATGAATTTGCTATTTTTGAACTAACTTTCTTACCTCTATCCGAAAGTAATTTGAAAAACAAAGAAGTGTGGATATATTCATCTTTAGAATGATAAAAATATCCAAATGCAACAGATGAATTTTTACTTTTTTTGCATGCTGCAAGCATCTCTAAAGCTGAACCATATTCGGCATGGGCAGTTTCAAAGAGCACATTTATGGCATCAATATCTTTTTTTGAATGTGCATGGGCTTTTTTTAACATACTCGACCTGCAATTGCTAAAGTTTAAGGAATTACTAATAATAATACAATATTAATTAGGGAAGAATAAATTATAATTTGTCAACCAAATATCCTCGCGCAATATTTTTTATTGATACCATAATTTTTTAAAAACTGACCAAATGTTTTTGGATTCTCATGGCTTTTTAATTTCACTTGCAAAATTAAATCGAAACAACTTAATAAAAAAGTGTCTAATTTTTGACTGAACTCTTTAATCCTGAGAAAAATATTCTAAAAAGAATAGAATTCACACATTTTTAAAATTTATTGATAAAATTTTTATATAGTTTGATTTAAAATGTCTTCTCCAAATCTGAAATTAAACTCAGCAATAAGTAAATATAAGTGGCTTATAGTTTATTTAGGTTTTTTACCTTATACTTTTTGGACTGGAAGAACTACATTATCTCTTATAAAAGTTAATTTCTTAGATGCAGATTCCCTAAAACAATTATTTTTTGACTCATCACTAATAACCCAGCTTTTTTCTTTAGGACTTGAAGTGTCCTTCCCAGTAATAACAATAACTTTTCTTGAATTGATTTTTAGAAAACTTGAATCAAGAAGCGATATATCAGAAACAAGCATATCGAAACTAAGAAAATCTAAAGGATTTCCTTTCGCAGACATTTTTTATCATTTTACTTACTATTTTATTTCAAATGTTCCAATAATATTAACCATACTTACTTTTGGGGTAATTAATGCAAACGATAAACTTAATGGGCAATTAAAAGAGTTTATTGATCCAATATCCCAATCTTCTAATATATTTGTATACGGGACAGTTACTTCATTGCTACTTATATTTTTAAAAGATGGAGCTAAATATATTTCTCATAGATTTCAGCATCAAAATCAATTTTTTTGGGATTTACATGAGTTTCATCATTCGGCTACAGAAATGACTGTATTTTCTCATTTAAGACACCTGCCTTTTGAAGAATTACCTTATACAATTTTAAGTTCACCTATTAGTATCCTATATGGTTTGAATTTAAGTTATGTTATATCTCAAGGATCATATATGCCCATATACATACACTTTATCTATTCTGCCCATGTTCTTTTCTTTAATTGGTGTGCACATAGTTCTTTAAAGGTTATTTATCCTAAACCTTTAAATAAAATTTTTATGAGTCCTGCATTGCATTGGTTTCATCATTCTTCTAACAACGAACATTTTGATTCTAACTTTAGTTCAGTGTTTACTTTTTGGGATAAAATAGGGGGAACTTATATTGGTGAAGAAAGATTAAATGAAATAGAATCTTATGGTGTGCAAGGGTCTGAATATAATAAATTTAATCCATTCTACACAATGTTTATTTTGCCTTACGTTAAAATATCGAAGAGGATCAAGAATTGCATAAGATCTAAGACTATAAAACCAATAACTGAATGGTATTCAATAGAATATAATTAAAAACTCCTTAATAATCTTATTGCTCTTGATATAAAGTAGTAAGTGGGATTAGCAATCGGTAATATTTTTGAAGATGAGGAATCTACTATAATGATATTTTTTTTTAATTCACCATTAATTTTCAATTGACCTTTATCATTAGTGTAATTAGATAATGAGCTTGCATAATGGAGATCTGCTCCTTTTGCTACATTTAAAGGTTTTATAAATAAACTATAAATTTTTCTATTCCTTAAATAATTGGTTAAGCTGGGCCAGATTTTTTTATATAGTTCTTTTTCAAAATCACTTCTTAATCCTCCTATTATATTAATTTCCCCCTGCTTGTTGTTTATATATGATGCAGTAAATTGAGAAGATAAGTTTATATTTGTAAAATAGAGCCTTCTTAAAAACCAATTGGGAGAAAAAGGTATTTGATCTAAAATATTAGTTATTTTTGATATTTGATAGTATGAATTTTGAATAAATTTATTTTTTATTTTAATTTTACTCTCTATTACTGCTTTTATTGCGCTTTCTAATGGGATGAAATTGACATAAGCTTCAGTTCCTTTTGATTTAATTTTTAAATTAAAATTGGAGGTTCCGAAATGATATCTAGGGTAAGGAACTAAAGGCAAGAATGAAATAGTTGTAATTATGGGGTGATGATTTATCTTGTCAAACAAATTTCCTGAAATTTTAAAGAATGATTGTTTAATAATCCTGTAGGATCCCAGCGAACCTGATGCCACTATTACGAAATTATATTGTCTCTTTTTAATTCCAGATTTTTCATTAATATGTAAAGTTATCTTATTATTAGGATCTTTTTTATTTATTTCAATGAACTCTACTTTTCCAATAATTCTAGAAAAATTAATTTTACGTCCCCATTCATTGCCAAATATTGCTTTTGAGAAATTGTAACCAGGAAGATTTTTTATTTCACATTTTTCAGACCATATAGCTAACTTAGAAGATTTTATTTCATAAGGTTTATTTTTAGTATTTTCTAGAAATTTATTGATTTTTCTAATATTTTTATGAAGTTTAAATTGTTTGGTATAAAATTTTTGAACGTCAAGAATAGGTATAAGTTGTGAAATAAATTTAATTTCTTTAGAAGTTAATGCTAACTTTAATATTTCTTCTTTTAGTGCATCGCAGGCCAAATTAGCTCCCCAGTACTTTGCTAATCCCATTTCATTTGCGAATTCAATAGCAAAAAAGTCAGAGGTTTTTTTCTTATAAAACTCATCACTTATTATCTTGTTTTTTTTAATATCAGGTCTAGAAAATTTAGGAGAAATGAAATCCTGTTGATCAGGATATTTATATTCTAATTTATTTTTAATAATCATTTCTAAAGCACTTTTCTCATCTGGTCCTATGCAATCAACTTCGTATCCTTTTGAGGATAAATATTCACTAGCTGTATATCCAACTATGCCATTACCAATAACTGCGATCTTCATGAAATTTTTTATAATTTAAAACTATCCCAAGCTAAATCAGGAGAATTTAAACAAGCTTTCCCATGTGTATAAGCTTTTAGTTGAGGATTTAAAGAACTAATTAAAATTAATAAATCAAAAGGTAAAATTTTTAATCTAAAATTTAGTTTTTTACTTAAATTTTGTAACTCATAAAATCTATATCTTTTAATCCCAATATTAATTACTTTTCTTTTAAGAACCTCATTGTTTTGGGAAATAAAATATATCAAATTTAGAAGATCCTTTGTAAAACAAATTGTTGTTTTAGGCAAATCCTTATAAAAAGATAAAAAACTTAAAGATGCTTTTTGCATATTATCTAAAAAGAATTCATTATTTTTAGAATCATAAATCATTCCTGGCCTAATTACTGTGTAGTTTATTTTGTTATTTGAAAGCAAAGTTTCTACCGCTTTTTTTGCTTGGCTGTAATTTGTAAAATTAGTTAATTCAACTGTTTGTGATGAAATATAAATTAAATGTTCATTTTTTTTAAAATTTTTAATTAACTTTTTATAGTATGAAATTTCATTATTTAAATTCTCTTCGCAGTCTTCTCTTGCGGTTGGGCTATAAGTTGCAATAATTATTTTTTTAGAAAATTTGGTTTTTTTCTTAGCTTGATTTTTGATAAAGATTTGACTTCTTAAGTTTAACTTCAGATATTTAGATAAGCGCCCATTACTTCCAAGGATTTCTATTTTAATATTCATTTAATTGATTGAACTACTAATGTTATACCTTTTTAAAAAAAACTTTTTAATTATTAATTGTAGAAATTGTGAATCTTAAATTTATTAATTTCTAAAATTTCTTTAATATTTTGATATTTTAATTGCTTATTATTTATATATAAAATTAATGTATGTTAACATTAGGAAAAAAAATTAACTTGAATAGTTTTGATCAGTTTTTAATATTAATTCCAGCATACAACGAAGAAGAGAATATAAAAAAAGTTATTGACTCAATATCAATTTTTTTCAAAAATATCTTGATTATTGATGATGGTAGTTCAGATAAAACTTTAGATATAATCTTAAAAAGTAAATTTACTTGTCTAAGACACCCGATTAATCTTGGCCAAGGAGCAGCTCTTGGTACAGGTTTAGATTTCTTTATTAAACATACTAATTTTAAATATATAGCTACTTTTGATGCTGATGGCCAACATTCAGTTGATGATCTTTTGGAAATGGTATTAGAAATAAAAAGTGATAAAGATATTTCTTGCATTGTTGGTTCTAGGTTTTTGTTAAAAAGTACTCAAAAGAATATTCCATTTATTAGGAGATATATTTTAATCTTGGCTAGATTTTATGAAAATATATTTTATTCATCTAAATTCACTGATGCACATAATGGACTTAGAGTTTTGAAAAGAGATATTGTAGAGAAATGCTTAATGAATATAGAAAACTTTGATATGGCTCATGCAACTGAGATTTCATATAAAATAAGCAAATCTAAATTTAAATTTAAAGAATATCCTATAAATATAAATTATAAAAATGTAAATTCTCAGACTATTTTAAATTCTATAAATATTATATTTAAAAATATCTTCTCTAATAAAAAATGACAATTTACGCAAAGACAATATTCTTTATAATAATCTTTTTAATTTATAGCCTAACTTATATTTTTGAGCGCAATAATAGCACTAGAGCAATTCAAAAAATATTAATTACATCTTTGATAATAATGATGATAGCAGTAATAATTGCGCCTTCATTTTTTGTTTTTGGCTCCGCTAATTTACTCGGAGTAGGTAGAGGTCCAGATGCTGTGTTGTACTTATATATTATTGTTTCATTAGCCATAAATTTTATATTGTTTAGGAAGATAGCAGAAGCTGAAAGCCGTATCACTAAATTAACTAAATGGATTGCTTTAAATATTAATAATAAAAATTCAAATGATTTTTTGAATTGATTTTTAAAAATTTTTTAAATGAGTTAATTTTATTTAAACAACTTAATTTTTAAGTTATGTTATTTTATTAAACATTTTGTTAGATAATTAATTAAATTTAAATTAATTTTAAATTGAATCCTAATGATAACTTTCTTTAGGAAGTTTACTACTCCTATTATTCGTCCATTATATATTCTTTTATTTTTAATAACTTTTGGCTTTATATATTCATATTTCTATCCAATCCCAACAGATATAGAAAATTTATCTGTTGGGATAAGTTCAAAATTGCTTGATATTGGAGATAGAGGTTTCTATATGGAATATGGACCTAATTTCACCAATAATTTTGATGCATCTCAATATGGGTATGGCAACGTCAAACCATCTTTTTTATATCCATTTATTTTAGAAGTCCTTGGGAAATTAACTGGCAATGAAATTGATGGTGGAGAAGGATCTAAATTATGGAATTTATCTGTAATTTTGATGACTTCAATTTTATCTATCTTTAATTTATTTTTAATAGAAAAAATATCATTTAACGTTTTTGGAGAAAAGGTTTCAAAAATCTCCAGCTGGATTTACATCCTTTGTCCTTATACAATTTTCTATTCTTTGAATGGTGGAATCACAATGTATATGGTTTTTGGTAATTGTTTGTTAGGTTATGTGGTTACAAATTCTTGTATATTTAGCGACGAAAAAAATAGTTTTGGTTATTTACAGACGTTTTTATATTTATTATTATCTACATTTTATCTTTCTTCTTTAAGACCAAATGGAGCAATATTTTCAATCATAATATTATTTTCAGTTTTATTTATTTATTTATTGAAGGTTAAAAATAAAATTATAAAATTTAATAAAAATATTTTTTATTCTTCAATTTTTATATTCACTATTGCATTCCTATATTGTTGTAACCAATTATTTGCAACGACAGAATATATAAAATTTGCTCAAAAAGTTTTTATTTTGCAAGATGGTCTTTTTTTTGGGATTGATCGAAATTTAATAAGAGAAAGAATATTCAAAAATGATAATTTTATTTTGGATTTTAAAAAAATAATTTTTTACCTAGCTTGGAAAATATCGGAATTTGTAGGAGGACTTTCTGATATTAGAGACGCTCATAGTGATATTTCATCAAGGGCACTATTTCCTTTTTTTAGTAGAGTATTTACAGGACTGTTTTTTATTTATCCGATTAATATATTTGCTTTATTAGGAATCACATTATTCTGGAAAAGGATTTTAAATTCAGGTCTATATATTATTATAATAGCTTCTTTAGTTACGCTTGTACCAAGCTTTTATGGTATCGCATTAAGTAGATATTTAATTATGGTTTATCCTCCTTTTATTATATGTGCGGCAAGTCTTATTGATAAAATTCTTACAAAAGATTCTCTAACCTCAATTGAATAATAACTTTAAATTTATAAAGTTCCAGAATGTAATTTTTCATATATATTTTCGAAGTAAGTAATATGTTTTTTGCGTGAAAATCTTTTTTTAGAGAAGTTAAATATATAATCTGACAAAGCAATTTGTTCCTTTTCCTTCATTATGATAATGGTTTGCAAACTTCTTAAAAGTTCATCTTCAAGATTTTTATAGTCTAAAAGGTATGGGTAATTGTAGGGTAACATTAACCTTGATTCCCCAGTATCTGAAACGATAGGAATTAATCCCAAACACATTGCTTCTGTAAGTGATCTAGATGGATAATTTGAATAATCCTGAACACTTAAAAATATCTTGGCTTTATTAATATCTTTAATAATATTATCAGAACTATATATTCTAATTTCGAGGAAGTTTTTATTAATACTTTTTTGAACTTTTTGGATCTCTTTGAGAAGATCACCTTCTCCGATAAAATCTATCTTATATTTAATTTCTTTTTGCTCAAGATATTTACTTAAATCTGGAATAATATTTAGAATAGACTTCACGCCCTTTTGTGTATCAAATCTACCAAGAAATACAATTTTGTTTTCTCTTTTTAATGTATTTGTCTTAACTAAAAATGTTGAGGGTGGTGCTATCCCCTTTGTAAATGAGATTTTTTTTAAAAATAAAAAACTTTTTATTTTAAAAAAAACAATAGGATTTAGAATATCTAAATAATTTGAAAAAATAATAAGTATTATTTCGGCAGATTGTCTATATAAGCTTTTAAAAATAATCTTTATATATTCTTTTTTTGATTTCTTAAAACTTATCTTGTTTGATTTGAGGAGCTCTTTTTCTGTGGCTTTACTTCTATTAGAAAATAGAAGTTTAATTTTATTTTCAAAAGGAAGATACATGCATATATAAGAATAAATATATTTGTATTTCCAAAAAGGTAAAAATGGATGGATCCCATGAATATGAACTATATCTCCTGATTTATAATTTTCAGAAAGAATTTTCAAAGCAGACTTATTTAAAGATCTCTGACTTTTTTTATAATCACCTACTATAAAAAAAGATATATACTTATTTGCCTTAATATCAAATTGTTTTATTAGTCTTTCATGAGTTTCAAGAGTAGTATAAATTTTGAAAGATCTGCGATTGCAAGAGATTGAATTGGCTATTCCTAAAAATCTTTTGCCACTCCCGCCAAAACCTATACCAGTGAATAAAAGATGAATACTATAGCTCTTCATTATAAAATTACTTTTTTATTATCTAATGGTGTATGAGTTTCTTAAGAAGGATTTAAGTTTATTTGGAATTAGGTTTTTGATTTTGGTATTTAGAAACTCAAATAACCATTTCTCGGATTTATAGTGAAAATGTTCACTTCTTGGTTTATTTATATATACTTCAAGATCTTTTTGAGACCAATTCATCTTTTTTAAAAAATACTCTAAGTCTTCATTAAGCTCCTTTTCAGAATTATATGGAATGCCTTCTAATTCTTTTAAAGCATCTTTTCTATTCATTTGAGAAGTTACAACTAAATTAGATAAATGTAATTTTCTTTTATCAATATTGAATTTATTAGGTAAAATATAACCTTGATAGAAACGAGTGAAAATTGATTCATAATGCTTATATGGATATGGTTTATATGAGTATTCTTTGATAAGCATTTTGGTCGCCTCATCCTTTTTATAAGAAAAGAATTCTGGAAATGAGATCCATCTTATTCTTTTAATATATTCACAATAGAACCAAAACTTTACTCCAATGATAGGCATTGTTTTTATCCTTACATTATTTTTTGATGCAATATCTTTAATATTAGTTTTGTCGAGTTTAAACCAATTCCAGTCTTTAGGCATTCTCATTCCTTCTGTAGAGGAGTTAGTACCTGCAACAAGATGCCTAAGACCATATTTATGTGCTTGTTGGTATAACAATGCTAGAAAAGCATTGTCATATAAAATTTCTATGTCTACTACATTTGATTTGAAAAAAGATTCCATTAAATTTTTATATTCATTCCATTCAATTACATGAGTATAAAGATCAACTCCTAACTTGGATACAATGTTACTAATATTACTTTGAGCAAGTTCTGAATTCCAGCCATTGTCCATATGTACTGCTAATGGTCTCAAACCTTTTTTAACAACTTCTACAAGTGTCCAAGCACTATCAACTCCTCCAGAAATCCCTACAATACAATCATATTTTTTACCTTTACCAATAGCTTTTGCTTCTTTTAAAAATTTGTTTAATTTTTCTAATTTTATTTCTTCTATATTTTTGTTCTCTTGAAATGAGTATCTATTGAAAAAGTCTTGACAATAACTGCAATATCCGTTTCTTGAGAAAGTTAAGTCTTTTATAGATGAATCCATTACACATCTAGAGCATACTTTTATCATTAATTAAAATTATTAATAATTAATTTATTCTCGCATATTTAATGATCATAAAAAGTGATCAACTAAAGTATGTTTAGTTTGTTGAGCAATCTTTATGCACATAGTTCAAATACTACCTGATTTGAGGATAGGTGGAGCTGAATTTGTGGCTGTTAATTTAGCTAATGAACTTATTAAACTTGGACATGAATCTGAAATTTGGCTTTTTGAGAAGAAAGGTGCATATTTGAATAACCTTGATCCAAGAGTTTGTGTTAGATCTCTTAACTGCAGAAGAGTGCGATTTTTGCCGTTAAAGCTATTCTTTTTTCTTAGGAAATTTTCTGCAGATCAATTAATCGCTCACATGTGGCCATATACTTCTCTAATAACTCTGACTTGGCTTTTTTCCAGAAATAAAGCAAAATTAACAGTTTTAGAGCAAGTTTCTGTTTCAGATTACCTAAAAAAAGAGTTTAACTATTCTTTCTGGATCCTGAAAATGATAATTTCTATTTCACATAGATTAGCTACTAATGTCGTGACAATATCACGAGGAACTGTGAGAGATCTTTCCAAAGTTATGAATATAAAAGAAGATAAGATAAAACTAATAAATAATCCTATTGTAAATCTCCCTTTGCCTTCAAAAGAGATGAGAGGTGATCATTCTTTTAGGGAAAATGTTTGGGGAACAAAAGCAAAATATTGTTTACTATCCATAGGAACCCTAAAACCTCAGAAAAATCAGATCCTTCTTGTAGAAGCATTTGCAAATATTGCAAATGATTTGGATGCTAACCTTGTAATACTTGGAGATGGCTCAGAAAGGGGAGTTCTAGAAAAAAGAATTGCCGAATTAAATCTTACTAACAGAATTTTTCTTCCTGGTGGCAAACCTAATCCTTACCCTTATCTGTTAGCAGCAGATTTGTTTATTATGTCTTCTGATTATGAGGGGTTAACAACAATTATTGTACAATCTTTATCTTGTGGAACCCCTGTTTTATCGACTGATTGTCCCCATGGTCCATATGAAATACTCTGTAATGGTAAATATGGAACCCTTGTCCCAATGAATAATTCTTACTTACTTGGGAAAGAAATTCTCAATTCGCTTTCAAGAAAATGGGATTTTGATTTCTTACAAAAAAGGTCTCTTGACTTTTCTTCAAAAAAACAAACTTTGAAATATCTAGACTTGTTTGAATGTAATTAATCTTTTGAATTTATTGTTAATCTTTTTAAGTATTTCCCATAATCATTTTTTTGCAAAGGCTTTGATAATTCTATTAACTGAGAATTTTTGATCCATCCCTTACGCCAAGCTATTTCTTCAGGACATCCTATTATTACACCTTGTCTTTTTTGAAGAGTTCTAATATAACTAGAAGCATCGTGTAATGAGTCGCAGGTTCCAGCATCCAACCATGCCATGCCTCTACCCATTATTTCAACTTTTAGCATATGTTCTTTTAAATAAATATTATTTAGATCAGTTATCTCTAATTCCCCTCTTGATGATTTCTTTAGACTTAAGGCCTTTTCGCTGGCTGTCCCATCGTAGAAATAAAGTCCTGTAATGGCGTAGTTACTTTTTGGTTTTTTAGGCTTTTCTTGAATACCTAAGATTTCTTTTTTTTTGTTAAATTCAACAACCCCATATCTTTCTGGATCTCTAACTGGATATGCTAGTAGAGTGGCACCTTGATTAAATTTTGAAAGAGAAGTGAATTTATTAATAAGTTCATTACCATGAAAAATATTATCTCCCAGAATCAATACTGATGGATCTCCATTTAGAAATTTCTTTCCAATAAGGAATGCCTCTGCTATTCCGTTGGGTTTGTTTTGTATTTCATATTTAATATGAATTCCAAAATTTTCACCATTACCTAAAAGAGATTTGAAAAAAATAAGATCTTTTTCTGTTGAAATAATTAGTACATCTTTTATACCAAGAAGCATGAGAGTGCTTAATGGATAATAAATCATTGGTTTGTCGTATATTTGTAAAAAATGTTTATTAACACCATAAGTTAATGGATATAACCTTGTACCACTACCTCCAGCTAATAAAATCCCTTTGCGCATAGAAAATAACGATTTTTAAATGCAAACTATGATAGCATTGTTTCGAAAAGATTTAGAAAACTTTATTGAGAAAGAATATTCTCGTTACTGGTGGTGCAGGTTTTATTGCAAGCAATTTCGTTCATTTCTGGAGTGAAAATCATCCTGATGATAATTTAGTTATATTGGACTCCCTTACTTATGCGGGGAATTTAACAAATATTAAGGACCTGATAAATAATAAAAGAATTAGTTTTATAGAGGGTGATATTACGGATAAAAAAAATTTAGAATTACTTTTAATTAAATTTTCAATAAACATTATTATAAATTTTGCAGCTGAAAGTCATGTAGATAGATCCATATCAAATCCCTCTCAATTTATTCATACCAATATTTTAGGAACATATGTACTTTTAGATACTTTTAAAAATTATTGGAAAAGCAATGGTTCTAACGATAATTGGAGATTTATTCAAATTAGTACGGACGAGGTTTTTGGAAGCTTAGGCTTTGATGAGAAAAGTTTTGATGAGCATACTTCATATTCTCCGCGATCTCCATATTCTGCTAGTAAAGCCTCTGGCGACCATCTTGCGATGTCATGGTTCCATACTTACGGTCTTCCAGTTATTTTAAGTAATTGTTCTAATAATTACGGCCCTTTCCAATATCCTGAGAAATTAATTCCAAAAACCATTATAAATATAATTCTTGGATATCAAATACCGGTTTATGGTAGAGGTTTAAATATTAGAGACTGGCTTTATGTAGACGATCATATATTTGCTCTTGAAAAGATTATTTTTAAAGGTTTGCCAGGAGAAAGATATTGTATAGGTGGTGAAAATGAAATTAATAATTTAAATTTGGTTGAGTTGATATGTGATATTGCTAATGAGTATAAAATATCTCATAAAAAAATCAATTATAAAGAACTTATTCAATTTATTGAAGATAGACCTGGACATGATCTTAGATATTCTATTAATTCATCATTTATACAAAAACAACTAAATTGGAGTCAAAAAACAAACCTAGAGGATGGTTTGACTAAGACGATAAAATGGTATTCAAGTTTTCAAGACTGGTGGAAACCTTTACTAAAAACCTGAATAAATTTATATTATTTCTTCAGAAACTCTATTTAAATCTAAAAAATAATGATTGAAAACAAGTTAGTTTTAAAAAAAATATTGAAAGCAATATATTGGTCATTGCCATTTAAAAGGATATTATTTATTGCTCTAAAAAAAGTTTATTTGCCCTCTAAAGAAATATATAAACATTTGAGATTTGAAAGTTATTTTAGGACGGAAATTGATGATAAAAAATATATAAAAATTTATAATAGTACCATAATCGAAAATGAGATATTTTGGAATGGATTTGCAAAAACCTGGGAAAAAGAATCTTTGAAAATATGGATAAAGCTTGCTAAAAATAGTAACTCTATTTTAGATATTGGAGCTAATACAGGAATTTATTCTATATCTGCTGTAGGTATTAACAAAGAGGCGAAAGTATATGCTTTTGAACCTGTTGAGTTATATTTTAATATTTTTAAAAAAAATATATTTTTAAATAAATTCTATTCGTCAATAACCTCTGAAAAAATTGCGGTTGGAAATAATAATGGTATTTGTGAGATTGATGATTATTCTAATGAGGGCAAAAAATTAATTGTTAATTCAATCACTATTGATGAATATTTAAATAAAAATAATATAGATTATATTGATTTAATTAAAATAGATGTTGAAGAGTATGAACCTTTTGTTTTTGAAGGTATGCAGGAAACGATTAAGAAATATAAGCCTACTATTTTAGTAGAAATTCTTACTAATGAATGTGCTGAGTTAATATCTAAATATATAGAGAATTATAATTATTTGTTTTTTAATATAAATGAGAATGGAGGTATAAGAAAAGTTAATAAACTTTCTAAAAGTGATTTTTGGAACTTTTTGCTATGTTCTGAGGAGGTAGCCAAATATTTAGATCTCGGTTAAGAAAAAAACTTTTTTAATTTCACATTTTTTTATTGATTATTTTTGTGTATTTTATATGTTTTAGAATGAATTTTAAAATTATATCTACTTAAACTTAAGATATTACTTATCTTAATTTTTCTAAATCAGATTTATTTGGGTATCTAATAAGTACTGCTTTGTGAGGACCATAAAAACAAAACATGTTTCCACAAGCAACAGCATCTGCACCAAATGATAAGTATTCAGCAATGTGCTCCATAGATGAGCATCCTCCTGAAATTATTAAAGGTAGAGAGCATTTTGGTATGAATTTATCGAGAGGAATCTTTTCGTTCCCAATACCAGTGCCCTCTAGATGTACCAATTGTAAAAGTATTTCCCCTGCTCCTAAATTAATTGCTTGTTCAAATAGATCATTAATTAAAAGTGAAGACAAAATTTTATTTTTTTTATATGAAAAAACTTTTATTTTTTTTCTCCAGTTTTTCTTTAAGTCAATACTAACGATTACAGACTGTGACCCGAACTTATCTGAAATAGACTTAATAATATTTGGATTTTCTAAAAACTCGCTATTTAATATAACCTTTTCAAAGCCTAATTTGAATATTTTTGAAGCTGTATTTAAGGTTTTTATATGACCTCCATAGGCTAATGGCACAAAACATTCTTCAGCCATATTTTTTAATAAATTAAAATTTGGTTCTTTTCTGTTCTTAGAGATATCTAAAATAGCGATTTCATCTACTTCTTTTTCATTGAAAATTCGAATTATATTTAACGGATCACCAACATATTTTGGATTTGAAAAATTTTTTGTTTTTACTAACTTATTATCCTCAATCAATAAGAGAGGAATTACTCTAGGTAATTTCATATATTTATCGATTTAAAGTAAGAGTTTAAAAGGTTCATGCCATTTACATGACTCTTCTCGGGGTGAAATTGAAATCCTATTATATTTTTTTTACCAATAATTGATGCGAATTTCTCGCCATATTCTGTAGAAGCATAAATATATGAATTCGCTTTATGGACATATCTATAGGAGTGAACAAAGTAAAAACGATCTTGGTCATTTTTTGAATTTATTTGATTTCTAAAAGAATTTGTATATTTGACTAAGTTCCATCCCATATGTGGAATCTTTATTGAAATTTCTCCTTGACTAAATTTTTTGAATTTACCTGGTATTAATCCAAGTCCCTCTAAATCTCCTTCTTCACTAGATTGGCATAATAATTGCATTCCAAGACAAATTCCTAATATATGACCTTCCTTATTTGCTTGTTCTTGGATTATTTTATTCCAACCTAGTTTATTTATTCTGGACATAGCATAATCAAAAGATCCTACACCCGGAATAATTAAAATATCACTATCTTTTACTTCATTAGGATCAGAATAAGACTTACTCTTTATCCCGATTTTTTTAAGCATATTTATTATTGAGTTAATATTTCCGGTATCAAGATCTATTATGGAAACTTTATTAAAAATTTTAGTCATACACGTCAACCTTTGAATGCTCTTATAGATAATATTTTTTCATTTGATAACTCAAACAAATCTATAACTTTTAATTGTTCTTCTCCATTAATTAGGATGTCAATTTCTGCAATAACATAATTAGAGTTTTCCCAAATATTTAAAGGTTTAACATATATTGACTTACAGCTTGAAAAGATTTTTTCATTTGCCTTAATTACTTGTTTTTTACCCTCAGCATATATTTCCCAATCTCTTAGTGTAATTTCCTCATGAAACATTTCTTCAAGAGAGGAAATATTTTTTTCAGAAAAATTTATAAAATATTTTTTGATGAATTCTAATTTATTCATAAAATTTTTATTAAAGGTAATTTAATTTTAAGTTAATAAATTTTATCTTAGTTAAGATATTTTTAAATTATTTATCATTTTTATTAACTATTTCTCCTAACATACTTTTCCCAAGTAGTAATAATAATTTGTCATATGGAGAATGATGTAAAGGTGAGATGTTTATGAAAATTAAGGCCGTTAAGATAATTACTTTATTTACATCAAAATGATTTTCTTTTAACCATAACAGAAATTGCTTCTCACATTTTATTAATGATTCTAATCTGTAAAAATCATAATATGCTTTTTCTTTTATTAAATTAATAACAAAATTACCTTCATTAATGACTTTATGATTAATAATCATTCCATGCAGTAACTTGGCAAAGTCATAATAAATATCTCCATATTTAAGATCCCCTCCAAAATCTTGACGCCAGTCTAAAAAAATAAATTTATTGTTATTTTTTTGATAAATGATATTTTCAAAATGAAAGTCTCCATGAAAATTGCCTGCTAATCCTTTATTTATAAGATTCCAGTTTAGATTATCTAATAATTGATTGATAGGTTTTGTCTCTTTATCATTAATAAATTTGTAAGTATCTAAATTTATAAGTTCGTTATTAAATGATTTAACTCTTTTTTTTGTCTTATCAAAGTAGAATTCTTTGCATTTTAAATAGAATTGTTCTTGAAAAGCTTGATCCTTATTGATTACCCAAAATTTATTTGCTTCTTTTAAAAAGTTTTTAAATAATTTTTCTGTCATAATTGAACTGATAACATCCCCTTGCTCCTCTCTATAGGAATAGAAATGTTTGCTACTATTTTTAATTTTTGGGATATATTTACCTAGAAATTTTGATCTATTTACTCTGTTCCTAATGAATTGCGGGTCGGATGAATATTTTATTACATTTTTTTCTATAAACCATATTGCTTCATTTGTTTTTTCTAATATTTGAGGTGCATTTTTCTTTTTTAAACTTGCCCTGGCTTTTTTTAAAGTTTCAACTTGACCAGTATCAAACCATGTAAAACGATGAGGAAAGATCTTTAAATCAAACAAATTTGTCAAACCTGGAATTTCACCAATATCTTTTTTATACTTTAAGGATTTACTCATCCCTTCCCAAAATAGATTTGTATTGAAAATTCCTGCCAATCCAATATAAGCTTGATTAGTTGAGTTTTGATTTTTTTCATTTATCCCTATTACATATTCATTTAAAACCGATAGTGTTCTATATGATTCACAATTACTTCTGTATGAATAACCAAGCCAATTGCGATCTAGAACTGGAATTTTCTCTTTAACAATTGTGTCACAAGAGCAAAAAATAAAAGGATCATTTAAAAATTGCTTTGCAGTCATTAAACTTCTGCCAAGTCCGGATCCTTCTCCATCATATAAATCTACTGAAGTAAATATAAATTTTCTCTTAGGATATGCAATTTCGAGAAATTCTTTCACAAGATTACCCTTATAACCAAGAATAATAACAAATTGAGTATCTTCAGAAAACTTTTCAATGATATGAGAAATTACGGGTTTATTAGCAACTGTTATTAAAGATTTATTTAGATTTGAAGTCAGATTTTGTAGTCTTGAGCCAGTACCAGCTGTGGGAATACAGACTAGATTATTCATTATTATTTTCTTTCGTAATCATCTTTTAGTCTTATTACATCATCTAATTCTGGTGTTGAGGCTTCAATATAAACACATTCTTCAATAGCTTCCATTCTATGTATTATGTGTTTTTCTATAGTTATTGAATCACCAGGATAATAATTTTTATCTACGCATTCTTTAATATTATTTCCAGTAGTGATTTTTAATGATCCAGTTATTATAAGTATTGTTTCTGTCTTGTATTCATGATACTGAAGACTGCATCTACATCCCTTAAACATAGTTAATCTTTTCATCATATACTTTGTATTTTTTTCAAGAAGTTCTTCTCTTCCCCAGGGCTTTTCAATGATTTTCATTTTTTTAAATTAGGTAAGATTTTAATTCAGGATGCATATAGAAGAATCTATCATAAGTTGATTTAGAGTATTGTTGCATGTCCCAATGACTTGAAAATCCGTATTTTCTTTTCATCCAACTTAACCCCTCCTCTACATATAGTTTTAAATTAACTTCGTATGGATCTGTTCCTATTAAATCAGATTTCTCAATTAAATGTTTTTGATTCTCACTCGCTGATACTTTCTTAGTGATTGCAGAAGCCCAGTCATTACAATAACCTTTAGCAATTATTTCATTTTCACTGCCGTAACCTCTAAAATTATCTCCATCGAATAAAAAATAATTCAAACTTGTAGGATTATAAATTGCTTCAATAAATTCTCTTCTTAACAAATAAGCTGTGTTGTGAATAAACCAAAAGTACTTTGTATCATGATTACCAAAAAGCTTTAATTCGCCCCATTCTTTATTGCATGGTGAGAGAAGTCCTAGCCTTTTATGCTTATCAAAAATCTTCAGAAGGGGCTCGATAGTTTTATCTTTTTGGAATACTGTATCGTTAGTTAGTAAGAAAAAATAGTCATATTTCTTGAATTTACCCTCTTTTAGTAATTGAAAAAGCGCAAAATTAAATCCTCTTGAATATCTCAAACCCTTCTCCATCACCTCATTGGTGTTTACATGCCAAGTTTTATATTTTGAGAGATTTTCAATATTTGATCCAGCCTCTATCACATATATATCTGTATTCTCTGAATCAAAGCATTGTATATGTTCATATAATTTGTTTGTAATTTTTGGTAAATTTCTATTTAAAATTAAAGTCGCAACTTGCTTATACATTTTTCTTAAATTACTTTGAATAGAAATAGATATCTTAGGATTGCTTTTTTTACCGATTCCTTTAAAACGTCATCAACTATTATATCTTTTGAAGCAAGATCAATTGAAATTTTTTTCTTCAATTCAATAAATTCATTATTTGAAAAAATATAATGACCCGCAATTAATCCTTTTTCTATTTCTGTAGCTTTAGAGTTATTTATTAACCACTTTTCCCATTTATTTGAATTAAGTGAAATTCTAATAAATTCTTCAGCATAATTATTTAATCCTTGATTAATTAATAATTGGTATAAAGTTTTTGATTCTGTTACTCCAAATTCAGGAGCCACATTAGCAGCTGAAATTCCAAGTTTTGGATGCCACTTTAAAGCCATATCACTTAGATAATCAGCATTATGTTCCTTGAGTAATATATTATAAGCTGCACATACCTCTAGAACTTTTGGTATTAAAATTTCTGATGGTATCTCATTCGCAATTCTAATTGGGGAATCGAATGATCCGATGTTCCTCATTTCCATTACTTTTGTTCCAGTTTGGATAACTATAAATGATGGTTTTGGAAGACTATTTTTATTACAAAATAAATGAATTGAATTAAGAACATAATCTACTTCTTCTAATGACTGAGTTGATCCTGATTGTTCGTCTGTACCAATTTCAAAAATTATTTCTCTATTAAATCTCTGACTTATTGAAAAGCAATATTCATATAATTCATATATCCTGTCTAGCAAAGTATTAGTATCTGGTTCTGAGTAAATGTCAATACTAGGATCAATATGAATAATTTCGAAACCAGATTTGATATCTACTAAGAAACTATCTTTGGCAGATCTGATAGCTCTTTCTAGTCCTAGTTTTTTATCTATTTCTTTATTATTTTGCCATGGACCTCCGTGATCTCTCGACAATATAACATTACCTTTTTTGTCATTATCTAATACATAATCAGCAAACTTTTTTGTATCCCAATTACAAACATATCCTCCATCAAAACTTATCGAATCAATTTGCCTTCTACTTGCTATTAGCGGAATAGGGACATCATATTCATTAGCAATTTCAATAACAGCGTCAATACAGTTTTTACTCATTGGCCCAACACCCAATAAAGTACACCTTTTGCTATTTAAAAATTTGAAGATTTTAGATTTAGCCATTTCAATTATTGTGATGTAGATTTAGGAAAAAATTTGCTAATTATATGCTTGCAAGCTTCTGCAACAGCTCGATCCCCGCCTTTTGATGCAGTAACATGATTTGCAGATTCTTTTGCTGATTTGCATGAATTTAAGGGTGCAATAGAGTAAAAAACAACATCAAAAACTAAATGATCTAAAATTCCATCACCCATATAAATTACGTTTTTATTTAGAGAATTATTCTGAATCCAGCTTGGTCTATCTTTTGAACTCACAAGATCAAGTCTGTAGCCCATATCCTTAACTACTCTAGCCTTAGAAATTTCAAACCCTCTTTTATCTGAAGTTACAAATCTTATCTCCATATAATTGGATAATTCAGCTAAAGCATCGTTATCATCTGGACCAAATATTTTCATAATTTTACCTTCAGAGGAATACAAAAAATGCCCAGTTGTAAGAACTCCATCGACATCACAAATAAAAATTAAATTCTTGCTAATTTTCTTTAAATTCATCAAATTTGTATTTTTAGTTTCCAATCCCCAATCCCCAATAATGCATTGATTTATTTTTTTTTGATTCTATCTTTTTATTCTTAGCATCTATGGATCTTTTTTCATAAAGTCTAAGTGAGGGTTTGAAAATTCCTAAAATGTAAAAAAGAGTTTTAAGAAAGACAAAGAAAATTTTTGTAGTACATAGAGTTATAAAGAAATGAAGAGTTTTTGGGATTGATTTACTTTCATTATTACTTAAAAAATTTATTGTACATAATTTTTCTTCTTTATTATCTTCAATATGAAATTTATAAGTTAAGGAAGCTATGTGATTAGGATATAAATTGAATTTGAACATTGGATGTCTTTTATAAAAAGTATTTTTATTAAGTTTTATTTTATGAATCTTTGAAAAAATATCTTCAACTGTTTTATGCAAAATAAGTCTTGATAGGATGTAAGAATAAGAGCTAGTAATTACATTTGGATATGAATTTTGTAAAATAGGGCAATTACAAAAAACCATTTTATCTTTTTTAACAAGAGCAGATAAAAATATTATGGCATGCGACATAGGATGTTCCACCGCTTCTTTAGAGCTAGTGATTAGATCATTTCTTACATAGGCTTTTCTTACGGCAGTATTTGCATTTGCAAAATAATAAATATCTATTTTATTCAACATATTAGATTTAGTATATGATTTATAGTCAATTTCCTTTGGAAAATATTTTCCCCATCCAATACTTAGGTCCCCCCTCATATTTATTAATGATGCATCAGTTAATTTACAAGTTTCTAATAAATTTAGAAGACCATTAGTTGAAATTCTGTCATCATCTCCAATAAAGAAATAAAACTCTCCTTTAGCTAAGTTAAATGTTTTGACAATATTTTTCCCCATTCCAATATTCTTATCATTTTTAGTTATTGAAAGGAAATGAGAATATTGTTTGAAATCTTCTAGTAGGTTGTAAATATTATATTCTGAATTATTATCTGAGATTAAAATTTCAATATCATTTTCAAGGTTATTATTTAGAACTATTTGAACCAAAGATTTGACTTGACCTAATAAGTATTCTTTCCTGTTATAAGTCGGTATTCCTATGGTCAATAATTTTTTCATCTAAAATTATTTCCAGAATAAAAATATATATTAGAATAAAAGTTAAATAATTTCATCTTTGTTAAGCTCCAAAATTTTACCTTTTGATAATTTAAGAAACCTATTACAAAGGAAAAGAGAGCTTAATCGATGAGCAACCATAATTATCATTGGTTTTGATTTTAGTTTAGTTAAAGAATTAATAACTTTTTTTTCTGTTTCATTATCAAGCGCACTTGTTGCCTCATCAAGAACTAGTAGTTTTGGTGACTTGTATAGAGCTCTTGCAATTCCGATTCTTTGTGCTTGACCACCACTTATATTACTGGCTCTCTCACCAGTATGATTTTCATAGCTATTAGGTAATCCTTCTATGAAATCAGATATTAAAGCGTTTTTAGCTGCATAAAGCAATTTTTTATGATCTATATTTTTATCATCTATGCCAAAAGCTATATTTTTTTTAATGCTTGTATCTGCCAAGTAAATACTTTGAGGTACATGTGAAACATATTCATACCATTCTTTTCTAAAGTTAGTTGCATTTTTAGTCCATAAATCACATCCATTTATAAGAATTCTTCCATTTGAGGGTTCTAATAAACCCATTAAAAGATCCAAAAATGTACTTTTACCTGCTCCGGTTTTACCAATAATTCCTATAGTCTCATCTGATTTAAGAGTAAGTGAAATATTATCAAGTATGGGTAATTTACTATTTTTAAATTTGTAGCTTACATTTTCAAATTTAATAGAAAATATTTGATTAAAATTTAAATTATATTTATATGAATTTTTATATAAAATTTCCTTTCTATACTTATAGCTACTTAACTTTAGAACTTTTTGAAGGGAATAACTGTTATTTGTAATATCAGACCAACCCTCATATATTCTTTGTAAATTAGGCAGTAATCTTTGAAATCCTAATGCAAGTGATCCAATTTGAGCTACAAGAATTGATGATTCAATATCCTTGAATAATAATAATGTTGCAGCGAACGATATAGATACAATACCTATCGCTTCAACAATAAATCTTGGATATGCACTTATAAAGGCTCCATTTACAAAATCCAATCTTAATCCAATGTCATTTTCTCTGAATTTTTTTTTAAAAAAAGTATATCTATTATCTAAAACTATATTTCTAATTGAACCTAAGCTATCTTGAACAGACTTTACAAGATTTGTAGTATGCAGACTTGATGATTTACTTAAAGAAAGTAATTTTTTCCTATTATAAAGTGCAATTAATATATAAATTACTGAGATTATTAACCCTGGAATAATTACTAAACTTTTATTGATAAATAAAATAGAAAGAACTATTGTTGATGATATTGCTAATGCGCTAACTAAATTAAAAAAAGGATTTAGCACTCCATAAACAACTCTAGATACATCATTAGTAACCGTGGAAATAATATTACTACTCTTAATTTGGATTTGTTTTTCATAGTCATCGTAGATGATATTTTTATATATTCTATAGCTTAAATCAGATCCAATCCTCCCAGATATTTGTCCATTAGCCCATAGATTGAATATCCTAATAATGCTTGAAGTAATAATAAAAAAACAAAAAATTAAACTTATCAATTTTGGATCATTTTGAATATTTAACGAAGAAGGTATCAGTGCGAAATTATTTATGTAATTACTTTTACTAGCTCCAATAAGAGTATAAATAAATGGTATTACGGATGCCAATGTTAGGATTTCCAAGACTGAACTTATAGAAATTAATATTGTCAAAAGATAAATATGTATTTTTCTTTTTTTAGATAGTATTCTCCAAAGATCTAATAGTATTAATATTGTTGAATTATTTTTAATCAATTTATAATTTAGGTTTAATTTATTAACTTTACTTTACTAAAAATATTTGTCTTATCCAATAATTATTTTAAAAAAATATGTAGTTGCTAATCATAATATAAAAATTTTTTTTATTCCTAATTAATATTATGTTTATTACTTAAGACCCTAATAAAACGCAGTTAAATTATTTTGATCTAAACTTAATTATAAGTACTGATTAAATATAGATTTATTTTAAAAAAGTTTTACAGTTTTTCCTGGTTTGATCCTCTAAAAAAATCATATTGCTTTCTAAAAAACTTTCAAGCCTTTTGGTAGGATTATTATTTTCTTGAGTCCACCATATTGGATGAAGCAATAATTGAATAGGCTTTGAGTCTTTTCTCGGATATAATTTATTTATTATATGTCTAATATCTTTACCTCCCGAATCAGAATAATAATCCATATCTTTAAAAAATTTATCTTCATATGTATGATGGACGTCACCAATTTTTTTGTTTTTTTTATTAAGAAATGGTCCTGGTCTATGAAGTGAAATTATATTGATTTTTAAGTTAAATTTACTCTCAAAAATTTTTTTCTCTAATTTAAAACCTTCTTCCAGATTCTCATAACAAGTAGGATCAAAGTGTAAGGATATACTATGGCCAAATTTTAAAATTTTTTTAATTAAATTAAAATTTTCATTGCTAAAACAGTTATAAAAATTGGAAGTGATCATAAAAAAATAATTTGCTTTAATCCCAATATCTTTTTCAAATAATGCGATCTTATAGGCGTCCTTGATAGAAAAATCAATATCATGTCTGAGATATACTGTACTGCTATCTTTGTAATCTAGAAAATTCTGAAAATTAAACCCTTTTGATAATAAAACTTTAATTAATTTTGAATATTCATCAATACCATACATTTTAGAAAACCTTTTAGTAGAGTTTAAAGCCTATATTGATCAAATTCTCAAAAAATTTGATTTTCTCCAATTATCATAAAATTATTTTTCTCGAAACTGAAAAAACCTTTACTCTCTATTTCTAGTTGAGCATATTTAATGAGATCCATTTCGGTTTTTGAGCAGTAATATCCAGTATTGCGATAAAAATTAATTACATCATTTACCTCAGTAATTGAGAGGACATTTTTTACTACTTCTATTTTTACATTGTAGAAGTAAGATCTAAAATATGGTTCTAAAACTTCTTTGGGAAATCTCCCAATAGAATCATATTTGGGGAGAGGGTTACCTATCTTCTTTGCTAATTCTCTTAAGGAATTAGGGTCTATGGGTGACGTAATGATTAATCTACCAGCTTTGTTAAGAGCAAGTCTCATTGCATCAAGTATTCCAGTTGGATCTGAAGCATAAGCTAAGGAATAAGTGGCATGAGCAAGATCATATGTTTTGACCTTAAAGTCATTTTTTATAATTGTGTTTAAATTATTCATATCAGCAGCAAAAACTTGAATATTTTTAAAATTTTCTGATTTTTGTTTGATCTCTTCAATTGACTCATCAGAAATATCTACTCCAGAAATAGATCCCTGGGACCCTACAATATCTATGAAATCAAAAATTTGAGCCCCATTACCACACCCTACATCTAAAACATTCATTCCAAGCTTTAGATCATAATTTTTTTTAACCCAGCTGTGAAAATCGAATTTTGAGTATTTTGCATTTAAATTTAATCTATTTGTAAGGCTTTTTAATGAAGTTACATTATCCTCTGTATATTTTGATGAAGACATAATTGACATTTAATTCTAACAATAATAACACTTAAGCAAAAAGTAAATTTTCAATTTCTTATTTTTAATTAAAATCTCTTTCTAAAGGGATTTTTATTTTTTTACCTGACTGAGAGGAAAGATAAGAAGCAACAAGTAATTCTAAACTTTTCAAACCTGACTCGCCATCGCACATAGGTTTTGATTCTCCATTTAAAGCAGAAATAACATTTTCATAGTAGGGAATGTGACCTTCTCCATAAACATTAGATGCTTGATAAGATACCGCATCAACTAATTCATCATCTTTTGTGTTGTCCTGAAAATTCCATTCTTCTATTTGATTTACCGAAATCCCTCCAACTTTTACAGTTCCTTTTTCGCCAAGTATAGTGATTGAACCCTCTAGGTTTTTAGGGTAGGTAAGCATAGTTACTGCTAAAGTACCCAATGCTCCATTCCTCCATTTTAAAGATATGGCAGCAGTATCTTCAACCTCAATATTTCTTCCAAGAGTAGATGTTTCTGCACTAATTGTATCGACAGGGCCAATAAGCCAGGTTAATAGATCTACATAATGACTTGCTTGATTCATTAACGCTCCCCCATCTAAAGTCCATGTCCCTCTCCAATTATCTTGATCGTAGTAACTTTGAGGTCTTTGCCAAAATACATTTATAGTTACTAAATTAATTCTTCCAAATCTATTAATATCTAATTGTTTTTTTAATAGCTGAAGAGTTTTATTAAATCTATTCTGTTTAACTACAAACAAACTAACTTTTGCTTTTTTGCAAGCTTCTAACATCGATAAACCATCTTCCCAATTAGTAGCCATAGGCTTTTCTGTACAACAGTTAATGCCATATTTGGCAGCCGCTTTAACTTGGTTAGAATGCATTCCACTTGGGGTAGCAAATACAATTAGATTAATTTCAATAATATTCTCTTTAACCTGTTGAAGTAAGTTTTCAAGACTTGAAAACTTTAAGGGGACTTTAATCTCGAAACCTTTTTTTATAGAAATTTTATTGATAATCTCCTCCGCCTTGCTTAGGCGTTCATTATTTGAGTCGCAAATAGCAACTAGATTTAGTTTGTCTTTTAATGAAATTAAAGCTTTAAGATGCTTCTCACTTATTCTGCCACATCCGATAAGAGCTACTTGTATAAGTTTTTTTTTACTATTAGAACTGTGATTCATTTCTATAAATATTGGTAATAATATTTTCAATAAAAATGGTCTAAAAAATTGATTATTGTAAAATTTTAAAATATTTAATTTATAAATCTAAGCTCTAATTATTTTGTTGGATACTTTAAATCTGCCACGCGTATCTATGATAAGTTTTGCATTTTTTTCTATCAATTCATAATCAAATTGGTCATGATCAGTAGTAAGAATAACGACATCAAAATTACTAATATTGCTCTGATTTATATCAATGCTACTTAAATCATATTGATATCTTCTAGTGGTTGGTAATTTTTCAAAGAATGGATCACTATAACTTAAAACACCTCCTTTCTTTTTTATTATTTCCATTATTTCTAGAGTTGGGGATTCTCTAATGTCATCTATATTCTTTTTGTAAGAAAGGCCTAGTATTAGAATTTTGCTACCCATTAGTGGTTTTCTAACACTATTTAGGGCTTCGATAGTTTTTTCTACCACGTAAATAGGCATTGAAGTATTAATTTCTCCTGCTAATTCGATGAACTTTGTATTCATGTCAAACTCTCTTGCCTTCCAAGTAAGATAAAAAGGATCTATAGGAATGCAGTGGCCACCTAAACCAGGTCCTGGATAATAGGGTACAAAACCAAATGGTTTTGTTGAGGCAGCTTTAATTACTTCATATAAGTCAATTTTCATCCTATCCGCTAGAGGTTTTAATTCGTTCATTAGTCCAATATTTACTGCACGATGAATGTTCTCAAGAAGTTTTGTCATTTCTGCCGTTCTTGTATTACTTACTACAACTAATTTTTTAATTGGATCTTCATATAGAGCTAAGCCTGCCTTAAGGCAATTTTCCGAAATCCCAGCAATTATTTTTGGAATATTGGAAGTATTGAAATCTTTATTTCCTGGATCTTCTCTTTCAGGAGAATAAACTACAAAAATTTCTTCTCCAACTTTAAAACCAGCCTGACTTATTCTTTCTTTTATGATATCTTCTGTTGTTCCTGGATAAGTTGTACTTTCTAAGCTTATTATTTGCCCTTTTCTTAAATAAGGAATTATGGAATCTAAAGTTTTCTCAATAAAACTTAAATCTGGAACTCTATTTTTATTTAAAGGTGTTGGTAAGCATAATATAAGTGCATCAGGTTCTTTCGATTGAGAAAAATCGCAAGTGGCATAAAGGGTTTTTGATTTTTTTAATTTTTTTATAGTGCTATTTGGTAGATGATTTATATAACTTTTTCCATCATTTATTTTATTTACCTTGTCATAATCTATATCAAAACCAACTACTTTATAGCCGCTCTCTGAGAAAGCAATTGATAAAGGTAAGCCTACATATCCCAGACCAATAATACCAATTTTCGATTTTTTTTGTATTAAGTTATTAATTAATTCTGAATGAATTAAATTTAATGAATTTTCTGCCATTGATTTTATAATTCATAGAACAAAAAATATAACATATAATTAAATTTATTATTAAATAAACTTTTTAATAAGTATGTAGATAAAAAATTATTTTAAAAAGTAATCATTCTTCCTAAAAATATTTTATGTTTTTTGTCTTTTAAAGTTTTTAATCTTCAATAGATAAGTCACTATTCTTTAAAATATATACATGATCTGTTTTAATGCATTTCCAACTCCCATTACCATTAATTGGCAATGGGATTTTTTCTCCATAAATGCTCATCCAACCAATTTGTTTTGCTGGATTTCCTACCATTAGTGCATATGGTTTAACATCTTTTGTTATGACTGCGGCAGCTCCAATAAAAGCATGTTTTCCTATTCTATTCCCACAAATCACGGTAGAATTTGCTCCAAAAGTAACACCTCTCTCTACATAAGTTTTCTCATATTCATTTTTTCTTGAGAAAGACGACCTTGGATTTATAACGTTTGTAAAAACCATGCTTGGGCCGCAAAAAACATTGTCTTCTAAATAAACATTATCGTAGATTGAAACGTTATTTTGTATTTTGACATTATTTCCAACGTTTACTTTATTACCTACAAAAACGTTTTGTCCAAAACTACAGTTTTCTCCTATAATTGCTCCTTCACAAATGTGAACCCAGTGCCAAACTTTGGAATTAGCTCCTATTGAAGCACCTTTTTCGACTATTGCGGTTGAATGGATATATGAACTAGGTTCTATTTTCAAATTAATAAGTTTCTATTAAAACGTATATTTGTAATCTTACAATATTAATAATTTGTTGAATTTCATTATGAAATTTTTCATAGATATTGAAATTATTTTTTAATTAACAAACAGATTATGTATTTTAAATAATTATTTATTACTCGATTAATAATTATGAATTAGTTGATATATTTATATAGATATGAATTTATCTATTTATACGCTAAATAGTAAATTAACATAATTCATAATTAAATTAGCTTATTTAAAAGTCATATGTTTGTTCCTTTTGTTGATCCTATTACTCATGAAAATCTTCAATATGAAGATGGCTTTTATAAAAGTGAAATTTCTGAAAAGAAGTGGCCTATCATTAATGAGATCCCAAGATTTTGTGATTTAAATAATTATTCAAATAGTTTTGGATATCAATGGAATATTTTTTCAAAGAATCAAATAGATTCATTTAGTGGTACTGATCAAAGCGAAAAAAGATTTTATTTAGAAACATCTTGGTCTCCTGAAGATCTTAATAATAAAAAAATTTTAGAAGTAGGATGTGGTGCTGGAAGGTTTACCGAAGTAGTCCTTAGTAAAACTAATGCTAATTTGCATAGCTTCGACTTCTCAAACGCTGTATATGCAAATTACCAAAACAACTCAAAATTTCGTTCTAGATTAAGACTTTCCCAAGCTTCTTTATATGAGATACCATATAAAGATAAATCTTTTGATAAGATTTTTTGTCTAGGAGTGCTTCAACATACTCCAAATTTTGATCAATCATTAAAAGCATTAGTCTCGAAATTATCAATATCAGGTGAATTAGTAGTTGATTTTTATCCAGTAAAAAGTATTCTTACGTTTATACATTCTAAGTATATATTTAGACTAATAACCCCATATATGCCAAAAAAAATCCTACTTGGTCTAATAAGATTATTTGCACCCCTTTGTATTTATTTATTTGATTTACTTTGCTTTTTAGGCTTATCATTATTTACAAGATTTATTCCAATAACTGATTTGAGATTAATACCTAAAAAATTAAGTAGTGAGGAACGTAAGGAGTGGGCTATTATGGATACTTTTGATGCTTTCTCTCCTAGATTTGATAATCCAAAATCAATAAAACATGTTTCTAGTTATTTAAAGTCTTTAGGATGTGAAATTTCTTTTGCTGGTTATGTAAATTTCCCCGGTGGAAAATCAGCTGTAGTTAGGGCTATCAGAAAAAGATAAATACTTTATGTGTGGTTTTACAGGTCTAATAAATAAGGATTTTGATGGTGATTATTTAGCAGAAATTGCTAGGAGAATGTCAAAATTAATTGCTCATAGAGGACCTGATGGCTATGGAAATTGGACAGATGGTTATTTGGGAATATCTTTATCCCATCAAAGGCTCTCAATTATTGATTTGTCTGATACTGGAAAGCAACCAATGGAAAGTAGAGATGGAAGATATATTCTGACATTTAATGGAGAAATTTATAACCATGTTGAACTAAGAGATTATTTAAAAAATAGCTTCTTAATAACCGAATGGAGAGGTACATCAGATACAGAAGTTTTGCTGAAATGTATTGAAGTACTTGGAATACAGGATACTTTAAAAAAAATTGTTGGGATGTTTGCTTTTTCTGTATTAGATAAAGAAAAAAATAAATTAATTCTCGTAAGGGATAGATTCGGCGAGAAACCACTTTATTATGGCTTTCTTAGGAATTTAAGCTGCAAAAGTTTTTACTTTTCTTCTGACATTAAGTCATTTAAAGCTCATCCTTTTTTCATTAATAATATTAATAAGAAAGCTTTTATTCAATATGTAAAATTCGGATATTTATTATCACCTAATAGTATTTATGAAAATACTTATCAATTAAAACCAGGCCATTTGATTGAAATAGATATAGATAGTCATATGAAAATACCCAAACAAAAAGAATGGTGGTCTTTTCTCTCATTGGCGAGAGAATCAATTGGCACAAAATTTAATGATCAAAATGAAGCTATTGAAAAACTAGAAAACGTATTAAATAGATCGATTATTCAACAAAGTTACTCTGATGTAAAAATGGGTGCTTTTCTATCTGGCGGTATTGATTCTTCATTAGTAGTTTCTTTGTTAAATAAAAACTTAGATCAAAATATTAATACTTTTACCATTGGATTTAAAGAAAAAAGTTTTGATGAATCTATTTATGCAGAAAAAGTTGCTTCAGTTTTAGCTACTCAACATAATACATCAATTCTAGAATCATCTGATTTAATTGAGATTATACCTAACCTTCCAAATATCTACTCTGAACCATTCGCAGATTCTTCTCAAATTCCAACATTTTTGGTATGTAGAGAAGCAAGGAGATTAGGTTTAAAGGTCTGCTTGACTGGCGATGGGGCAGACGAATTATTTGGCGGATATAACAGATATCTATGGTCTAAAAAAATATGGAAGTTTGTTTCATGGTTACCATTTAACTATAGATTTTTATTATCTCTAATACTTAAAAAAGTACCTGATCAAATTGCTGAATTAATTGGAAAAGTTATTTTTATAGATAAATGTAAACACAAATTAATTAAATTAGCTGACAGGATGGCTTACGTTCGTGATATTGATGATCTTTATATTTCTTTAATATCAGTTTTTCCTGAAAATTCAGAATTAATTTCAAGTTCTTTTGATTATTGGAAGGGTTATTTATCTAATCCAATGGACAATGTTAATGAATTTTTTCAGGATGATTTATCAAGTTTAGATAGAATGATGTTTGCTGATAGTATTGGCTATTTGCCAAATGATATTCTAACAAAAGTTGATCGTGCTTCTATGGCAGTAGGATTAGAGACTAGGGCCCCCTTCCTTGATCATCGTGTCGCTGAAATTGCTCTTTCACTTCCAAATAATTTAAAAATTAATTCAAAAATTAAATACGGTACAAAAATAATACTCCGAAAAATATTAGAAAAATATATTCCAAGTGAAATAATAAATAGGCCAAAAACTGGATTTGGATTGCCAATTGGATATTGGTTGAAAGGACCTTTGAAAGAATGGTCTTACGATTTGATAGATCAAGATAATAGTTTTTTTAATTTAAATTATGCAAAAAAATTATTTCATCAGCATAATTATCAAAATTATGATCATACTGAAAAACTATGGTCTATTTTAATGTGGCAACTATGGCATAGTAAAAATGAAAGATAGAACATATATAAAGCCAAATGTTTTGTTTATTACTTATGATGGATTGTTAGATCCATTGGGTGAGAGCCAAATAATTCCTTATTTTGAAGGGTTAAGATCAGAGTTTAATGAGTTATGTATTATAAGCTTTGAAAAACCTGGACACAACAAGCAAAAAATAAAAAAAAAGGAAGATTTTTTAAGAATAAAAAAAATAAAGTGGTTGGCTCTTTCTTTCTCTAATACTAATAATTTTATTTTTAAATTTATTGATTTATTAAAAATGTATTTAAGTGCAATTAGAATTACATTAAATTCTAATTATCAAGTAATTCACTGTAGAAGTTATCAAGCAGCTGAAGTTGGAGTCTTTATAAAAAAATTTTTACCAGTTAAAGTGATATTTGATATGAGAGGCCTGTGGGTGGATGATAGGCTAGATGGGAATAGATGGCCACAAGAAAAATTATTTTATAGATTGATTTATAAATATTGGAAAGTTATTGAAAGAAAATTATTTATTCAGTCTGATCATATTATTGCATTAACTCCACAAACCAAAAAAATAATAAATGAAATTACTAGTTTCAATAAAAATAATATATCTGTAATTCCATGTTGCGCAGACTTTAAACATTTTAAAGTTTTAGATCTTTTAGAAAAAGAACAGATTAAAAAAAAATATAAAATACCAAGAAATAATTTAATAATTTCTTATTTGGGTTCTCTAGGCACTTTTTATTTATGGGATGATATGGTAGATTTCTTCAAAAAAATAAATAAGAAATTCCCAGATTCAATATTTCTTGTTATAACAAAACATTGGAATAATGATATCCAAAATAGACTTAATAAAAGTCTGAAAAAAGAATTATTGAATAAAATTTTATTTTTTTCGGCATCAAGAGAAGAAGTTCCTAACCTTTTAGGGATCTCAGATGTAATGTTAAGTTTTAGAAAGAATTCTTTTTCACAATTGGCTTGCTCTCCAACAAAAATTGGAGAAGCATTGGCATGTGGTGTTCCAGTAATTAGTAATAGAGGTGTTGGAGATATCGACAATATTTTGTGGAATCTAAAAGCAGGAAAAGCCATTGATATTTATGATGAAACTGATGTAAAAAATACTATAAAAGAAATACCTCAAATAATTGCTAACGGTGGCATATCATTAAGAGAAAGATCTAGAAAAATTTATTCTCTAGATAAAGCACTCAGTTTGTATAAAGCGGTTTATGAAAACCTCAATTAATAAAGAAAATACTTACCTTTTGATTGATATATGTGGAACATATGTCACAGAAAATACCACATTCGGACTAATTCTGAATCACTTTCCTTCTAAAAGCTTAAAAGGTCTTTTAATTCGTCTTTTTATTTTTAGATTTTCACCAGTAAATTTTATTATTATTATTTTAGAGAAAGTTACTAACTTCCAAATTTTAAAGAATATATTAATACTTTTTCTTAGAGGAGTTCATGTTAAGGATTTATCTAGGAGTGCAAATAATTATGCTAAAAAGATTCTAAAAAATAGAAATAAATGTAATAAAAAGGTTTTTGATTTTATAAATTTTTATAAGGAAAACTCCATTCCTGTTTTTATTTCAGCGAGCATTGACCCTATTGTTAAAGCAATATCATTAATTGAAAATATACCTTTTATCTCAAGTAAAATTTCAGTAGTAAATAATATATATAATGGAAAGATTTTATTGGATATTTCAAAATCTAAGGATTCGGAATTATTAAAAAAATTTAATATTGACCTTAATAAAATTAAATATTATTTAGTAACTGATAATTTTGATGACTTGCGATATGCTAGGAATTCATTAAAGACTTTGTTTATATTGGAAAGAAAAAATTCTATTCTTTGCAAGGATCTTTTTAATGCACCAAATGTTGAATTTGTATTTAGATAATTGAAATTAATTCTCAGTTTACCATTCTGCTACTTTTTTTATTCTCGCATTAGAAAAGACGGATCAATTATTTTTAATTTGGCATTTGAGTTTATTCCTTGGTTAATTATCTCTTTGATATACAGCCAGTTTGAATCAATTAATACTTTAAAGTACTTAATTTCAAGTTATTTTGCATTTATTTCTATTTATGAAATTGGATATATTTTTAATGACTTTTATTCTGTAAGATTTGAAAAGAATGGTCGTCTTAGAGGTCCAAGACATGTTAATCATTCCACTATAATAACTTGGATTATTTTTCGTCTTTTAGTTTTTATTTCTTGCTCTTTATTTTTACCTTTTGGTAATTCACACGAATGGATAATTTTTTATGTTGTTTTGTCGATAATTTTTTTATTTCATAACCTTATAAATGAGAAGGAATTAAAAGTGATTTCATTCTTCTGGCTTGCTTTTTTAAAGTTTCTTGCACCAGTAATATTTTTGGTAAAAATAGATTATTTATCTTCACTATGTCTAGTATCAAGTTTGATATATGTTCCTTTCAGATGCTTATCATACCTTGAAAGCAAATCATTACTTTTAATGAAATTAAGAAAAACTTTGAAATTCAGAACTTTGTGTTTCTTATCACCCTTACTTTTTTCAATAATTTTTTATCAGAATTACTATTTTTCTTTATTTGTTGTTATGAGTTTTTATTATGCAATGGCAATTCTTACTTATTTTTTTCTATTAAAATTAAAAATAAATTATTTTGAAGATTAACTTTATAATTAAACCTCTTATATTAATTAGTGTTTATCAAAATTAATGCTTGCTAGAATTAATTAGATTTTAGTCAGCTTAATGAAATTGTGATTTATTATTTAATTATTTATATTTACAGTCTATACAGAGCATTGGGTTTCTCAATAAAAAAAGAATCTAAAACCTATGAGAGGATTTTATTAATTATTTTTCTAACTATTTTCATTGGTACAAGGCATCAAGTTGGACCAGATTGGGATATTTATTTGAATTATCCTGATCGAACTGCGAATTTTTCTTTCTGGGGTAATTTATTTCAAAAAGAAGGTATTTTTAGAATTATAAATTGGTTTTTTAACGGTTACGAAACTCCCATATATTTTGTTAATACAATATGTGCATTAATTTTTTCTTATTGCATAATCCAGTTTTGTAAATCTCTTCCTAACTTCTGGTTAGCATTTAATTTGAATCTGCCTTACATAATTTTTGTAGTTGGAATGGGTCTTACCAGGCAGGCTGTCGCTTTGTCTTTAGTTATGTACGGTTTAATATATCTAACAAAACAAAAATATTCTAATTTTCTTATATCTCTTTTAATTGCTGTAGGATTTCATGTCTCTTCAATAATAAATATCTTTTTTTTATTCCCTTTAATTAGATCAAAATATATTATTAATAGATTTATTTACTTTTCTTTTATTCTGGTTATTACGATTGTTTTTATACAACAGTTCGCTTCCTTTACTATCTCAAATTATTATCAAGTCTATATTCAATCTATTTACTATGAATCGGAAGGGGCTTACATAAGAATACTGATGAATTTATTTCCGGCAATTTTATTCTTTATTTTAAGAAATAAAATTCTAGTAAATCAAAATTTAAAAATCCAACTTTATATACAAAGTATTTTTATTTTTATATTATTTTTTTTATTGAATTTATTTCCAGAATTATCTACTCCCATAGATAGAATTGCACTATATTTTTCTCCCTTACAGATAATTTTGTTTTGTTACATAGTAAAAAGTTATTTTATGAATATTTCTCCGAAATTAAAGAAAATATTAATTACAGCTTATTCTTTTTCGATCTTTATGGTTTGGTTTACCTTTGCAAATAACGCAACTCATTATTTACCTTACAAATCAATTCTCTTTATGTAAGTAATAAATTTCAATTATCAATTTCTAATAAATCTTTGTATACATTGATAGTCTTATCATTAATAATTTCCTCTGATAAAAAATTTTTAGCGAATTCGAACCCTTTTGTTTTTTTGGAATTAGCTTTAGAAGAAAGTATTTCTGCTTTTAATAGATTAATTGTTTCTTTGTACAAATTTAATGAATTTTCTTGAACCACGTATATCATCTCTTCATTGAATATTTGACAACAAGCTTTTTTAGAAGCTATTACATTAATATTCAAAGCAAGTGCCTCTCCAATACTTCTTGGTAGTCCCTCCCCATAAACTGAAGGAATTATTAGAACTTTTTCATAAATATTTTTTTCTAAAAGTGGATCTTTGACGTTTCCACGAAATTGTACATTTTTTATATTTTCATATTTTTTTATATCTTTATTACTTAGTGAATCATTTCTTGAAGGATCAACTCCCCCATAAATAATAAAATCATCCTGTTTATATATTTTGGCCAATTTAATAAATATTTCTATACCTTTGGATTTTAATAATCTTCCACAAAATATAAAACTTATCTTTCCCTTTTTATGAACTATATTTTTGCTGATATTTCTAAAATATTTTTTGGGAATACCAGATCCTTCTATTAGATAACTATTTGATTTTCGATATTCGGGTAAAAATTTTTCAATTAAATACTTATCTCTTGGATTTTGGAAAATAAATTTTGTTCTTTTATTATTTATTCTCCAAGTAAAACCTTTATTTCTTTCAATTTTACTTGAAAAGAGAATAAATTTTATTATCAATTCGAAAATTATTTTTCTATAGCCTTTACTTCTGTAAAATTGTCCAAGACCTGCAAAAGAAAGAACAGTTCTAGTACTATAAATTGATGTTGCAATTGAAATAAGAAAATTAGCTTTAAGAGTGTGAGAATGTATTAATGATGGCTTTAGAGCCCTTATTAAAAAGGTAACTCTAATAAGTGAAATCAGGAGGTTAAAAAAATCACTATCTTTTGATCTGTTTGTTTTCCAAGGAATAAATAATAACAGCTTTTCAAGCTCTATAGATGATGGATCTAAAGGACATAATGCTATTTGATGTCTCCAATATCTTTTTACTTCTTTTATAAGACTGCTTCTATAATGTTTTAAATACCAACTACTATTAGCAGCAATTAAATATGGTCTCAATTCTTCGTATAATTTACTATCGTATAATATTAGTTAATTTAGGTTGGGAATAAAATATATATTTCAATTTTTAAATATTTCTGGAAAACTATTAAATAAAATTTCTGATAAGAATTTAAAATAATAAAAATAATAAACAGTTAGTTGCAAAGTTTATTTGTCTGGAATCTTTTATATTTAGTATTGATATTAGGTACCTTAATAGCTACTTATTACTCTATTTCTTTTATAAAGAATTTATCTTTTAAATTTAATATTTTAGACAAACCTAATGAAAGAAAGAAACATAAACAAGCAATCCCAAGGATAGGTGGTTTAGGGATATATCTTATTTCTTCCATTTCATTGATATTCTTTAGATTTTTTGACTTCCCTTTCTTTATCCATAATCAAATTTTGGATATTTATCTAATATTTTCAAGTTCTTTTTTTCTTTTGGGTTTTCTAGATGACTTGTTCAATCTTTCCCCTTTTTTAAGATTATTTACACAATTCCTAATTACATATTTTCTTTTAAATAATGGTTTTATTGTAGAAAGTATTTCATTTAAATCACTTCTTGGAAATTATTTTTCAATTGAATTAAATAGCTTTTGTTCCTATATATTTTCTTTGATTTGGGTAGTAGCAATAATAAATTCTATAAACTGGTTAGATGGTATTGATGGCTTGGTAGCTAGTTTGTCTTTAGTATTGAATTTAGTTTTTATTATTAAATTTTTTGTATCTGGAAATATCCTAATGGTAATTCTTTCAGCGATTATATTTGCTTCTTGTTTAGGTTTTTATTTTCATAATAAGTATCCTTCTTCTGTTTTTTTGGGAGATGGGGGATCTTATTTTATTGGATTTAATATTGTATTTCTTTCTTTAATATCTTTCTCAAATAATATAAATCAAATTCAATTTCCACTTCAAATAATCAACTTTAATCTAATTGCTTGTTTATTTTTACTATTTATACCAATATTTGATATGATTAGAGTTATAACGTTAAGGTTATTGGATTTTAAGTCACCTTTTTTCCCTGATCGAAATCATATTCATCATAAACTAATTGATTCAGGTTTGACAGATTCGCAGGCAGTTAAAACTATTACACTTTTAAATTTATTTTTTGGTAGTTTGGTGATATTTATTTTTTAAGTTTTTTTTTAATATTTAAAATATGTTGTCTATGATAAAAAAATATTTTCTTAATCATTAGATAAATATTTTAATTAGAAAATTTAGTTTTAAAATTTCTCATAATGTAATATTATTTAGTTATCTATTATCGATTTTTTGAAAATTAGTTCGCTTATTTTTAAAATACTTTTTGTGCTATTTTCTATCAATGGCTTTTATTTTCCTTTAGAGTCATCTCAAGAAATATTACAAGACAAAAGAGATTATGATGCTAGTAAAATAAATTTAGGAATAGATTACCTTAAACCATCTTCTATTAATAATTATATTCTTGGTAAAGGAGATTTTATAGAAGTGGAAGTATCTTACGATTATCCAGAATTAACAAAGCAAGTAACAATAAATTATGACGGGACTATCTTTTTACCAAGATTAAATAAAGTTTATGTAGAAGGTTTAACAATTGAAGAGTTAAATAATTTATTAAATGAAGCCTACATTAAATATATAAAATCCCCTTCTGTCAAAACCACTGTTATAGCATATCGTCCTTTAAAAGTAATAGTTAGAGGAGAAGTTAATTTTCCTGGCGTTAAGATATTACAATCGGAGCAATTTAATTCTACTGATTTTGAAAAAGAAACTGATATTAATGGACTAATTAAAGGAAGTACTTTAAGTGGTATTAAATATTCTCAATTATTTGAAAATGATGATAAAGATCCTTATTCATATAGAGGCAATTATGAATACAATAGTGCCAAATTGCATCCAACTGTAATAGATGCAATACGTAAGAGCGGAGGTTTTACAGAATTTTCTG
>QCKZ01000002.1 GCA_003214975.1 Prochlorococcus sp. AG-412-C21 | reverse complement strand
ATTGAGATAAAAAGAAGCCTTAATAAATTGGCTATATCTGGCACCTCGGGAACTTTAACAGCATGCAATTTAGAAGGTGAGCCTATAGGAGAAGCAATACCTTATAACCAAGCATGTGATGAACATAAGATCCTTATTCAAACGATGACTTCTGAAGAAGATCATTTACGAACTCCATACAGCAGTCTTGCTAAAGCATTAAAACTAATCGATAAATATGGGACAAATATACTTTTAAGACATCAATCTGATTGGATAACGGGCTGGTTTTTAAAAGATTGGACTCATGGAGAAGAAGGTAATAATTTCAAGCTTGGTTGGGATCTAATAAAAGAATCGTGGCCAAAAAGCTATCTCAATACTGCATGGCAAAAATGCTTACCTCAAATAATAAAAAGCGGAAAAATTATTGGCCAAGTTCATTCTGGTTTAGCAGAAAGTTTTAACTTGAATAAGAAATTAATTTTAATCTCAGGCACCACTGATTCTAATGCAAGTTTAATAGCTGCAGGTTTAGGCAAAGAAGATGGTCTAACAGTTTTAGGAACAACTATTGTGGTAAAAAAAATTACTAATAATCCAATAAAAGAAAAAGGAATTACAACCCATAGAGTAAGTGGTGATTGGATCTGTGGAGGAGCATCAAACGCAGGATGTGGAATTCTATCTAAATTCTTTTCTGATCAAGAAATCAAAGAACTTAGTAGACAAATAAACACATCGAAAAACACTTCTTTAAATCTTTTACCTCTAAATAGTAAGGGAGAGAGATTTCCTATTAATAATGCAAATTTAGAGCCAATTCTTGGACCTAGGCCAGTAAGCGACTCACTTTATTTGCATGCATTATTCGAGGGTCTAGCTAACATTGAATTGAAAGGGTGGGAAAAACTTCACAAGCTGACTGGTTCGCTTCCAAAAAAAATTATCACTGTTGGTGGGGGCTCAAAAAACCCTCAGTGGAGAAAAATAAGAGAAAAAATTATAAATATACCAATAGTTTCATGCAGAAAGACTACTTCATTTGGCACTGCCTTATTAGCGATTAATGCAACACAATAGTTTTTTTCAGGATATTAGATCAAGATATAAAATTTTTAATAAAAAGGGTTTCACAAACTACACATCTTAATTTAGAGTATATAGGTAGAGCCGGGATAGCTCAGTTGGTAGAGCAGGCGACTGAAAATCGCCGTGTCCCCAGTTCAAATCTGGGTCCTGGCACCTTTAAAACCTTGTCTAGGACAGGGTTTTATACTTTCAAATCATTGAGAACTCGTTATTTTTTCGTATTTTTATAACTTAAAATTTTTAGTTTTCGAATCTGCAGACTTGACCAATAACACCCAAAATCAGTTTATCTCCATTTGGATCTTGCCAATTAGCTAAATCATTGAAATTACTATTTGCTTCATCTATTGAGACATCAACATCTCTAAATGATTTTTCAAAGCAATTTATATCCATTGTATAGAGAATATCCTTAGTAATTTCACTTTTTGTTTTGGGAATAAATTTACTCAATACTCTTACAGAACCATCCTCATTCCTTTTTATACTTTTCCTATCCCATAACTGCTCTCCGTATTCACTTTTAGGGACTCCAACCCATTCATGAAGCAAAGCTTCTGATTTTTTTATTGAAATACAAAAGAAAACAATAATCGAAAGGACTAAATTAAATATATTTCTAAAAAATATTGAATTCATTTTATTCTTAGAATTAATCATGACTACTTATGGAATACAAATGTTTTATTTGTAGGAAATATAAGATTAAAAATTTGTAAAAATTGTTATTGATTAGTATTTCTATTATAGATAGAATCAAATATTAAATTCAGAATTTACTTCCAATAAATTTATTAGAAAAATAATGAATAAATTACAGAAATTTCTCTCAGTAGTTTTTTTTATAGCAATATTTGTTGTACTGATTTATTTAATCCAAAATTATGGGATTGAACCTCTTAGAAACAAAGTAGAAAGTATGGGGATTTGGGCACCTCTGGGAATATTCTTACTCAGAGGAGTAAGCATAATTTTGCCGGCTCTGCCGAGTTCGGCCTACTCTCTTCTAGCAGGCTCTTTATTAGGGTTTCAGAAAGGATACATAACAATAGTGGTTTCCGATGTCGTTTTTTGCCAAGCAGCCTTCTTCATAGCAAGATATTTTGGTCGCGGCCCTGTTCGTAGTTTAGTAGGTACAAAAGCAATGAAAAGAATTGAAAGCTTTAATCAAAAACAATTAGAAGGAAATTTCTTCCTAATGACAGGTCTTCTTATGACAGGTCTTTTTGATTTTCTAAGCTACGCAATTGGTATTGGAGGAACTCGCTGGAAAATATTCACTCCAGCTTTATTAATTAGTCTTCTTATAACTGATTCTATTATTGTTGCTTTTGGAGCAGGGGTCAGCCAGGGAGCACGATTATTTCTTTTAATAGCTCTTTTAGGGATGTTTGCTTTAGCTACTATTTCCGGGTTAGCAAAAAGAAAAATTCCTAAATAAGCTCATAATTAATAACTCTGCAATTATTAAAGAAAGATATGACATTTTCGCAAACAATAACTATATAAATAATGATTCATGCAAGAATAGAAATCGATTAATTTTTAAAGTTATTAGATGACTCCATTTAGACCAACTTCATATGATCGCCCTGGAGAACAAATATCAACTACTCCTTCTGGATTAAAAGTAACTTCTGCAAAGAGATTAATGGTGGATTCAATGGTAAGAATGATACAAAAAGCAGAAAATCATTCCGTAGAAGATAAACTTGACGAAGAATCTAACAATAATTAATCAATTCATTGATAAAAGTATAGGAGAGTGGAAATCTATTAGAAGTTCTCACACTTTAGCTTTTCAGGAATTTGAAAACTCAACTAGTAAAATATATATAAAACATATCAACAAAAAAAATAAAAAAGTCGTTGAAATTTTTAAAAATTATAAATTCAGTTTAAACCTAGAGAGCATAGCCATTTCTATAAACTGGCAAGCTATTAGTGATTGGGAAGATGATTATATGAGTGAGGGAGATGAAACTATTCTGATTTTTTTACCGAAAGATGAAAATTCAGGAATTGTTCTAAGAAATAAAGGTTATACAGAATCCTTTATTTCATCATCCAATTATTTTGTTGATGAACAAAATAATTTACACATTAAAACTATTTATAAATCAACAGTTTCCGAAGAAAGAATTTCCTTTTTATCCACTCATGTAAGATCCAGATTTTCTACTATTAGAAATCTGGAAAATAACTCAGTTATACAGACTTCACATACTTCAGAGATAAGGAATTTAGCTAGTTTAAAAGATTAATTATCCTTTCAAATTGAAACTCTGTTTCAGATATTAATTTAGGAAGAAAGCATTTCTCTCCCTGCATGTTATTAACAGTAGATCTTAAATCAGAGATAGTTGAATCACGCATTAATTGAAAAACCCTTTTTGCATTTCTTAAAGGTACCCCAAGAGCAAGATAAGTATTTTTAAGATCCTTCAAACAACTTTTTTCTAAAACTGATTCGTCATTAGAAATTAAAAGATAAGCAACAATCCTTAGGATTATTTCTCCATCTCTTAAACAAACGGACATCTTGTTAGTTGTATTTAAAGATATTTTTGAATTAAGTGAATCTTGATTTTCGCAAATCATTGCTGTTACAGCGTCTGCTGCAATTGCATGTGAATTATTAGTAATTGAGCTTATTGCATCTAATCTTGAGTTTGCACTATTAATAAATTCTTTTATATTGCTTAAATCATTTAATTTCTTATCGGCTGAAAATAGTTGATTATTCCTTGAAACTGACATTCCTGAAGTAAAAATTTAAAGACCGATCTTAAGAATAATACAAAGCTAGTAAAAACAATACAATTTCAAACTTAACGCAACGCTTCTTAATTAATAACTTCATTCCAAAGTGATAGTTGAAATAATTCAAATAAAAATTTTTTTTCCGCTAATATAAAAATACATTCTTAATAGAGTTTTGGATCAACAGGATTTAAAATTATCAAAAAAACTTATTTCCTCATATAAAAAGAGATTGGAAAAAGAAATTCTAGAAAGAAGTATAAAATTAAAGATGCCTCAAAATAAATTTGAAGAAATAATTAATAACAATAATGAACTTATAAATTTAAAAAAAGCGTTAGAAGATCTAGAAACGGAATCTGAATCTCATAGTAAAGTCTGATTTTTGAAAAACCCTTCCAAAAGTGCCTCAAACCAACAATTTCCTTTTTAAGTCCCTAAACAATCAACAACTTCAAGCAGTAAAACATGTTTATGGACCGCTATTAGTTGTTGCAGGTGCAGGTAGCGGAAAAACTAAGGCTCTTACTCACAGAATTGCAAACCTTATTGAGGGTAACTCTATAGATCCCTATAACATTCTCGCAGTCACTTTCACTAACAAAGCTGCTAAAGAAATGAAAGCAAGATTAGAGGTTCTTCTAGCCCAAGAATTAGCTTTTAATCAATTTGGTCAGCCTTGGACAACTCTCAAAGAAATTGATCAAAATCAATTAAGAGCAAACGTTCACCAAGAGAGGCTTCAGAACCTTTGGATTGGTACTTTCCATTCTTTATTTTCAAGACTTCTGAGATACGATATTGAAAAATATACTGATCCAGAAGGCCTAAAATGGACAAGGCAATTTTCAATTTACGATGAAACAGATTCTCAAACATTAGTAAAAGAAATTATCAGTCAAGATATGAATCTTGACCCAAAAAGATATGATCCCAAAAAGATTAAAAGATTAATAAGTAATGCTAAAAATCAATGCTTAACTTCTAATGATCTTTTAGAAAAAGCAGATAATAATCTTGATAATACAGTTGCAGAAGCCTACAAGAGATATAGAATTTCGCTCTCAAAAAATAATTCTTTAGACTTTGATGATCTTCTACTTTTGCCTGTTTTCTTATTGAGGCAAAATGATATAGTCAGAGATTACTGGCACAAAAGATTTAAACATATTTTAGTTGACGAATATCAAGATACAAATAGAACACAATATGAACTTATAAAATTAATTACGGCTGGAAATACTGAACCAAAAAAATTCTTCAATTGGGAAGATCGGTCAATTTTTGTAGTTGGGGATGCTGATCAAAGTATTTATAGTTTCAGAGCAGCTGACTTCAGAATTTTAATTGGTTTTCAAGAAGATTTTAAAACTTCAATCAACGACGATGCAAAATCATCTTTAATTAAATTAGAAGAAAATTATAGGTCATCTTCCAATATTCTTGATGCTGCAAACTCACTAATTGAAAACAACTCTGAAAGAATTGACAAAGTTTTAAAGGCTACTAAAGAAAAAGGGGAACTTTTAACGTTACTCAGCTGTGATGATGAAATTTCCGAGGCAGAAGCAATTACCAATAAAATAAAATCACTCAATAACTATAATCAAAACCCAATTTGGAAAAATTTTGCAATTTTATATCGAACCAGAGCTCAGTCGAGAGTATTAGAAGAATCTCTTGTAAGGTGGCGCATTCCTTATACAATTTTTGGAGGATTGCGTTTTTATGATAGAAGAGAAATTAAAGATGCAATAGCATATTTGAAAGTTCTGGTTAATTCTTCAGATAACGTTAGTCTTTTACGAATCATAAATGTTCCTAGAAGAGGGATTGGTAAGACTACTATTCAAAAACTTAATGAACTATCTAATAGGTTAAATATCCCATTATGGGAGGTCCTTAATGATAAGCAAAGTCTTGAAGAAACAATAGGCCGATCATCAAAAGGAATTAATAAATTTACTGAAGTTATGAATGATCTACTGTGTTACCTAGAAAATTCAGGTCCCGCTCAACTACTACAACTTATATTAGAAAAAAGTGGTTATTTAAGTGACTTGCTCTCTAGTGGGACTGAAGAATCTGAAGATAGAAGAAATAACTTACAAGAACTAATTAATGCAGCTACTCAATATGAAGAAGAAACAGAAAGTGGAGATGTAGAGGGATTTCTTTCTACAGCAGCCTTAACAACTGATAATGATACGAAGAAAAATAATCCTAACTCTGTAACTCTCATGACTCTGCATAATAGTAAAGGTTTAGAATTTCAAAATGTTTTTATCACTGGACTAGAACAAGGTCTCTTCCCTAGCCATAGATCAATAGATACTCCCTCACTTCTTGAAGAGGAAAGAAGATTATGCTACGTAGGTATTACTAGAGCTAAAGAAAGAGTTTTCTTAAGTCATGCCAGAGAAAGAAGATTATGGGGTGGAATGCGTGAAGCAACAATTCCTTCAATATTTCTTTCGGAAATACCTGAAGATTTAATGGATGGCGAATTACCACAGACTGGTGGTGCTTCAATTAGAAGAGATTTGCATCTTGATCGTTTAACAAGAGTTGATCGAAACAATCCAAATGAATTTGTTAACAAACCAATAAATGCAGTAAGGAAACTATATTCAGGGCCAAGTAAAGGAAAAAGCTGGATAGTTGGAGATAAGCTAATTCACTCAAAATTTGGGAAAGGTGAAATTATACATATTTTTGGGAGTGGGGAAAAAATATCTTTAGCAGTAAAATTTGGTGATAAAGGAAGTAAAATTCTAGATCCCAGATTAGCTCCAATTCGTTATGTAAGTTAAAACTCATGAACGATATCTCTGATTACATCCAAGGGGAATTAATCAAAACTCCATTTAATCTATATAACCTTATTACTAAATACATAGAATCTAATCACAATACTAAAGTGGCTTTTGTTGGCGGTTATTTAAGAGATTTGTTAATTAGTAAATTCCACAAAAAATCGTTTTCTAAACCTGTAGATATTGATCTTGTTATTGAAGGATCCTCTATTTCTCTTGCAAAATTTATAAAAAAAATATTGTAAATGTAGATTTATGTTTAATCAAGGAATTTAATTTATACAACACTGTAGAAATAAATATTAATGACTATAAAATTGATATTGCTTCTGCAAGAAAAGAAATTTATTCTGCTCCAGGCTTAAATCCCACAGTAAATAAAAGTACTATTGAGGAGGATCTTAAGAGGAGAGATTTCACTATAAATTCAATAGCCTTCGAGGTCTCGACAAGGAAAATCTATGATCTTTATGGAGGAATTTCTGATATAAAAAGTAAAAGATTGAACTTACTTCACAGTAATAGTATTTCAGATGATCCAAGTAGATTAATTAGATGTGCAAAATATGCTTCAAGGTTAGATTTCAATATTTCAAATAATTCCCTCAAACAATCTCAAGAAACAGTTAGACAATGGCCATGGAAAAGTTCAGAAACTCATCAGAAAATGATTTACCCTCCTGCACTAGGCATACGAATAAGGATGGAACTAGCTGAAATATGCAAACACGATAATTTGACTAATGTAATTTCGATAATTCATAAATGGGAAATTATCTCAATCTTAAATGAATATATTAAAGTCGATAACAGGTTTTTAAGAGGACTAAATTGGATTAAGAAGTTGAAGGGAAATCATATGCTTTACTTATTAAAAGATTCAGAAGATTTAGAAAAAGCATGTCAAAGATTTTTGGTAAATAATAGTGAGATAAAAATATTAGAAGATTATTTAAATATCAAAAAGATATTAAATACAAACCAAAAAAATTTCAATCATTTTTCTCCATCAAGTTGGACAGAATTTATTGAGGACAGAAACCTTAATGATGAGACAGTCAAATTATTAATTTGTGATGGAGGACCATACTGGCGTAACTTGTTTAAGTGGTTATTTATTTACAAATTCATAAAATCAAAAAAAGATGGAGAAACATTAAAAAAAGAAGGATGGGAGCCAGGGAAGGAGATGGGAAAGGAAATCAAAAGATTAAGATATTTGGAAATTGACAAATTAAATAGAAATTAAATAGAAATTAATTACATTTTTACAACCTCTCCAACCTTGTACCATTTATCCTTTAGAACATTTTCATATTTACGATTGCAACTAATTAACAAGGGTCCACATGTTTGAGGATCTAATAGTAATGATATTCTCTCGTTAAAAGTCTCTTGATCTATTGAATTTTCGTTTAAAAAATTAATTATTCTTTTTTGCTTATTTATTTTATAAATTTTGTCAAAAATTTCTTTATTAGATTCAAAGAAAGTACTTTTAACATCTTTTCTTATTAAATCAAATACTCCAGGATAAGCTTTAAATGCAAATAAATCTAATAAAACTTTTAGTGGCTCAAGATTATTGCTTTGCCTATATAAATTAGATGATTCAACCATTTCTTTAAGATGTCCAATAAATCCGTATCCAGTAATGTCAGTTGCAGCATTGACTAATGATTCTTTAAATTGATTTTGAAAAAGATAAATTTCATCAATCAAATATTGCTGACTCTTTACTAAATTATTAATTACTTCAGAAGAAATACCTAGCATATTAATATTTTGCATTTGACCGGCAAAGTAAATCCCAACCCCCAGAGGTCTAGACATCATGAGAATATCTCCAATATTCATTCCAGATTTAAGCCATGGTTTTGCTTCATTTATTAAAATACCTTGAACTGTTAAAGAAATATCTATTCCTAATGAATAAGGTTTATTTACTAAACTTCTTGCCTCGAAAGTATGGCCTCCAAGTAATTCACCTCCATGATCCTCAACTGTTGATTTAATCCCTTGAAGGGATTGAGAAAAGAGGTAACTCTGAAATCCCCTTTCAACTTTTGGTAATGATATTAAAGCCTGCGCGGATGAAAGTTTTGCTCCGCATGCCCACAAATCTGAGCAAGCATGCAAAGTAGTAATTTTTGCATTAAGCCAAGGATCACTTACCAAAGCAGGAAATCCATCTACACTTTGTAAGATAATATCTTGAACATTTTGATAAATCTCAACTGAATCTTCAGGGGATGAAGCAAAAGAATCTAAATTAGAATTTATTAATGATTGATTCAAAACAATCTGAGGAATTTTAGCTGCACATCCCCTGCAATCATTCAATGAAATATTTTTTCCACTACTTTTCATAATTAGCCTTTTTGATATGAACTTGTTAATAAAGTTCAGATCAATTTTATGCTTTAAAATCCAAAAAAGAAAAGAAGGGCCAAAAACAAAATTGCGATAAATAGCAAAAGCCTTTGGATTATGGCTTGGAAATACATTAACTATTTGTAATCCGATCCTTTGAGGAAACCACTTTTTTAATGATCCCCCTTCTATATCCTTTTTTAGATTTTGGACTAATGTATTTACAACTTTTACAGCAAAAACTCCCGATGCTGGTCTTTTTGCTGAATCTACAACTGCGCAATCACCCGTAGCAAAGATTCCGGAAAAACTTTTCAACTTTAAATTCTGATTTGTGAAGATTCTGCCATTTGAATCTGTATCTAATAATTTTTTTTGTGCCCATAAAGGAGAATTATTGCCAGTACATAAAAGAATCTTGCCATAATCAAAATTAAGGTTTTCAACTAAATCAATATTAAAATTACGCAAACTTTTTAGAATTTTATTATTAATTTTCCTTGAATCACATAATAGTTTTAAGGATCTACTTCTCCATCTTTTTCTCAAAGCATATGAGACTTCAATTGCAGCGAGACCACTCCCAACAATTACAAAAGGAAGTTCTTTTACTGAATCAAAAATATCTTCCTTTTGTATAAAGTCGTAAGCTCTCAAAAAAGGTTTAATTGGAAAAGCATTTTGATTTTTTACTAGGGTCTCAAATTCAGTTGGTATTCTTGTTTGACTTCCATAATTAAGAACTAACTGCGAATAGTTCACTGATGGTCTCTGACTTAAATAAATTTTCTTTAAATTGAAATCAATATCTTTTACTTCTTCTTCTATAAAAGATAATTTTGCATTTTTTGCTAAAGATTTTATATCAATTAAACTTTCTTCTAAAGAAATTGATTTTGCAATCACAGAAGGGAACATTGCCGAATAAACCAAATGAGAATCTCTAGATATAATTGAAACAGGAATCTCTGGCATTAATTTTGGACTCATTAACCATTTTTTAATTAAAAGAACATTTGTGTGTCCTCCTCCAATTAGCACTAGATGATTAAAAGTCATTTACATCACAATGAATAAAGAACATTTATTACCAATTGAAAATTCAAGATTAGGAGTAATAGGTGGGAGTGGATTTTATTCAATGGATAAAATAGATTATCTAAGAGAAATAAAAATCAATACTCCCTATGGTAAACCTTCAGATTCAATAAGATTATATAAGCTTGGAAATTTAGAAATAGCATTCATTCCTAGACATGGAAAAACACATAGATTAAATCCTACTGAAATTCCTTACAAAGCTAACATTTGGGCTCTAAGATCGATGGGAGTAAGATGGATTATCGCACCATCAGCAGTTGGATCTCTTCAAGAACAAATAAGACCTCTAGATATAGTCATACCTGATCAATTTATTGACAGGACAAGAAACAGACCTTCAACATTCTTTAACGAGGGAGCTGTGGCGCACGTAACAATGGGTGATCCTTTCTGTACAAATTTATGTCGAATATTAAGCGAAGTAGGAGAACAAAATATTCCTGGGGGAAGGCAATTACATAGAGGAGGTACTTATCTAGCCATGGAGGGCCCTGCGTTCTCAACTCGAGCAGAATCTAATTTATATAGAAGTTGGGGTTGCTCAATTATAGGGATGACTAACCACACAGAAGCGAGATTAGCTAAAGAGGCTGAAATAGCTTACTCCTCATTATCAATGGTTACTGACTATGATTGCTGGCATCAAACTCATCAAGAAGTATCTGTTGAGATGGTTCTGGATAATCTTAGAAACAATACTGAAGTTGCTAATAAAATAATGATTGAATTAGCGAAAGTAATTGAAATAGAAAGGCCAAAAAGCAAGTCTCATTCTTCATTGAAGGATGGATTAATTACCAAAAAAGAAAATATCCCCAGTTCCACAAAGGAAAAACTAGAGATATTTACAGATTCTTATTGGACTTAGATAATATTTGACCAACTTAAAAGGTTCTAGTTACTTAAGCAGAACCAACTCCGTTGTAAGATCCGTAGAAAAATATTCCTAATACGAAAATAACTGCTATACCACCTGCTGTAGCTACAAGCCAAAGAGGCAGGGTTCCCTCAGTCCATCTTCTTTCCCATGCTACGGCAGGTCTACCATCAGGTAATCTGTCTGGAATTCTGCCATCAGGGCCTTTTAATTTACTCATAGTTTTAAATTAGTTGAAAAAGTAACTGGAAAATAAAATTCCCAAAACAAATACTGATAATAAGCCTAAATATAGACTTGTACGATTAAGCTCTACTGGAACTTTGTTCGGATTTTCGTTTACTTGCATAATAAATAAAGTTAACGTCTAATGAATTGCATAGCTGCAATAGCACCTAAGAAAAATACTGATGGAATAGCTAATGCATGAACTGCAAGCCAACGAACAGTAAATATGGGATAAACGCGGACTTCAGCAGCCTGCATTGGAGCTTGTGAGTTAGTCATGTTATTTTGTTCTTAAATCTAATTGAGATTTTGCATCATATCTTTGCGTTACGACAGGTGCTTTTGATTCAGATGCCTGGAAATAACTATCCGGACGAGGAGTTCCAAAAGCATCGTAAGCAAGACCTGTATATACAAATAAGAAGCCTGCTATAAAGATAGCTGGAAGTGTTACTGCATGAATAACCCAGTATCTAACACTGGTGATAATTTCAAAGAATGGGCGTTCACCCGTTGAACCTGCGGCCATAATCACAATTATTTACCTTATGATCTTACAGGGTAAAATCATATGTTTGCGAAGATATTAACAGCTTGGTTACAGACAGTTGCTAAATTACTGAAAAATTAAGATTTGTTTTATCTTTCTTATTGCATTTTCAGCCTTATCCATTCCATTTGAGAATATAACCACGTTCTCCGAGAACGAAACCTTTTCCTTTGTCTAATTCGCCTTTGTCAAGAAAAACTATTTTGATAAAGTTTGTTGGTAAGGAGGTAGCTATGGGATCTGAATTCCATGTTTTACCTTGATCTTTACTAACTATTAAAGTTCCATTTCCGCCACCTGCCCATATATCACCATTTGGATCCCATCCCATATCTAGATAATTGTATCCATTAAGGATAGGTATAATAGGCTTTGACCAATTTTCCAAGTCATTAGTATCTTCATTAAATCTAATTTCTGCCCCTCTAGAAAGCATCCATAAACTTCCTTCGGGATTGAAACCAATACTTTGAACTCTTTTACTACTTGCTCTTTGATGAGCTATCCATGAATCACTATCCTTTTCAAGAGTAGAAAAGAAATTACCCAGACTACTTACGCTGACATAACCTCCTTCGTTAGTTCTTCTTAAATCTCTTACACCTCCTGAACCAGATGCGTCAACAACTTTTGCATTCCATGATTCACCACTATCTGATGTTTCATAGATTGCACCTGCAGTCGTCGCCAATTCCGCAACCCCATCATCTACAGTCGTTATTAGAAATGGTTGGCCTGGTAATTTATTACCTAGAGATAGACGAGTCCAATTTTTTCCCGCATCAAGTGTATGCATAACTAATGAGGGCTGGCCTATTAACCATCCCTCTTCACCTTTAAAATCAATACCTAGCAGTCGAAAGTTCTCTTCACTTGGTAAATCTAAATTTCTTTTCTCCCAAGTTTCTCCTCCATCATTTGATTCCATAATAAGTCTGTTAGAACCTACTAAAAATCCATTTTTATTATCTATAAAATCAACATCTAAAGCATTTGCTTGATCCTCAAACTGAATTGTTTGCCAAGGGCTGCTATCACTCATCTTCACTCCTGTAGATGAACAACTGCTCAATACAAAGCAAATAAGTAGAGTTAAAAGAAGATTAGGAATACTAGTAATAATTTTTTTCATTTATATATATTAATGCAAAGAGTACAAAGAAAGGAAACATGCAGCTGCAAATGCCAAACCTCCAAAAATTAATATATTTTTTTGCCCCGGAGGTAAGCTATTGAAACCAAATCCGTAAGTTAAATTTTCTTCAAAACCACTAGGTTTAGATTTGGGACCTATATCTTTATAAAAATTCTTACCAGCTCTGCAAACGGGGCAAGCGAATGTATTACCGTCCAATTCTGAAAATGGCGTATTTTTGGGTATATTTAATTTTTTGTTTCCTTCAGACGGATCATAAATGTATCCACAACTTCTACATTCGAATCTATTTTGTTCTAAATTAAGGGAAGGTTGTTCAACATTTACTCCTAAGGAGTTCTCAGAAAGTTTTTCTTTCTCAAAGTTTTCAACTATTTTGTTTTCCTCAGAGGTTGGTTGAATGTTTTCACTCACGATTTATTATTATTCTTTAAGAACTTTAAAAGATTTTGCTTAATTAAGCGACTTTTATTCAAAATTAATTTTTAAGATGTTTTTACTAACCGGCTATGAATATTTTTTAGGTTTTCTTATCATTGCTGCCGCGGTACCTATTTTAGCGCTAGTAACTAATTTAATAGTTGCGCCAAAAGGCAGAACTGGCGAAAGAAAACTAACGTATGAATCAGGGATGGAACCTATCGGAGGAGCTTGGATTCAATTTAATATTAGGTACTACATGTTTGCACTAGTTTTCGTTATATTTGATGTTGAGACAGTATTCCTTTATCCTTGGGCTGTTGCATTTAACAGATTAGGCTTATTAGCATTTATAGAAGCTTTAATTTTTATAGCGATTCTATTGATTGCTTTAGCCTACGCTTGGAGAAAAGGTGCTTTAGAATGGAGCTAAAAAATTGAACCAACAATTATCCCCAAAAGCAATTAGAGAAATTAGAGAAGGAACTTGTAATCCGCTTGGTGCTCCACAAGTAACTACAGATTTAAGCGAAAATATTATTCTTACAAGTTTAGATGATCTTCACAATTGGGCAAGATTAAGTAGTCTTTGGCCTCTCCTATACGGTACAGCTTGTTGTTTTATTGAATTTGCTGCCCTAATTGGATCTAGATTTGATTTTGATAGATTTGGATTAGTACCCAGAAGCTCTCCAAGACAAGCAGATTTATTAATAGTTGCGGGAACAGTAACAATGAAGATGGCTCCAGCTCTAGTAAGACTTTATGAGCAGATGCCTGAACCAAAATACGTAATTGCGATGGGTGCTTGTACAATTACAGGTGGAATGTTTAGCGCGGACTCTACTACTGCTGTAAGAGGCGTTGATAAATTGATACCTATTGATTTATATCTTCCAGGATGCCCACCAAGGCCAGAAGCAATTTTTGATGCTGTAATAAAATTACGAAAAAAAGTAGGGAACGAATCAATTTTAGAGCGGACAAAAACTGAACAAACTCATAGATACATAACAATTAATCACGAAATGAATCTAGTTTTTTCCGAAAATACTGGTGAATATCTCAACAAAACTTCAACTGATATGATTCCTTCTTCCAACAAAGAAAGAATAACTGAACTATCTGAGATTAGCGAAAAAGCTAATATCACCAATAGTGAAGAAAATTAATGGAAAAAGATGGTTTAACCAATTCCTCTGATACTTCAATAGAAAAAGAAGGATTTGTAAGTCAAAATTTATCTAAAGACGGAATTTCAAATCAATCATTAGCTAATGATCACCTAGGAATTGAAAATATTTCAGTTGAACCAAGCAAATTATATGAAACAGTATTGGCTTTAAAAAATTACGGTTTCAACTATCTACAATGTCAAGGAGGTTATGATGAAGGGCCAGGCAAGAATCTGGTTAGTTTCTATCATTTTATAACTGTTGATGACTTACAAAAAATCGAAAAGATTAGAGAGGTTAGATTAAAAGTTTTCTTAAAAAGAGATTCTGATTTATCAATCCCTAGTTTGTATAAAATTTTCAGAGGAAGTGATTGGCAAGAAAGAGAAACATATGACATGTATGGAATAAATTTTATTGATCATCCAAATCCCAAAAGACTCTTAATGCCTGAAGATTGGAGAGGATGGCCATTAAGAAAAGACTATATTCAGCCAGACTTCTATGAGCTTCAAGATGCTTATTAGTTTAATTTCTTTAATTTGCGGTACATAAACATTAATGCTCTTGCTAGTCTCCTGGGATCATGCCTAAGAGTTGGAGTTATTCTTTTTGAGTATAGTGGTGCCTGCAAAACATAATAACCCTCAGATAATAATTTTTCTTTATTACATCTAACAGGCTCTGCTCCTTTACTTTCGTAATAATCTACTAATGGAGACTTTTCAAATTGAATCTGAGATAAAATTGCGTTAAAAATTCTTTTATTAACTCCAAAATTTGATAATTGTTTTTCTATTGATTTGATATGCTTATATACATCAAGTCCATCTGTTTCTCCAGGCTGAGTCATCAAATTACTTATGTAAATTTTGGGGGCATTACTTTGCAACAACGCATCTACAATCTCTGGAACAAGCAAATTTGGTAATAAAGAAGTGTATAGACTGCCAGGACCAAGGACAATTAAGTCAGCTTCTTTTATAGATTCGAGAGCACTTGGGAGAGCAGAAGGATTTTCTGGAAAGCAACCAATCCTTGAGATTAATTTGTGAGATTTACTAATCTTGCTTTCGCCAAAAATTTTTTCACCATCCTCTAGTTCGGCCCATAACATAACATCAACATTTGTTGCAGGTAATACCAGACCTTGTACCGCTAAAACCTTACTAGAGGCTTGTACTGCTTTTTCTAAACTACCCGTAATTGTTGTTAAAGCAGATAAGAATAGATTTCCAAAACTATGTCCCTCGAGGCCACTTCCTCCTGGAAATCTATATTGAAATAACCTCGTTAAAGTGGGTTCTTCGTTTGATAAGGCAGCCAAACAATTTCTAATATCTCCTGGAGGTTGCACACCTAATTGTTTTCTAAGAATTCCACTACTTCCACCATCATCGGATACAGTTACAATTGCTGTAATATTACTACTGTAATTTTTTAACCCTTTTAATAAAGTAGATAAGCCTGTGCCTCCACCAATTGCAACAATATTAGGACCTCTGTTTAATTTACTCTTAACTCTTAATGCATCAACTAAAAATGTATTTTTTTCTGGAACAAGGGCTTTTTGAATAGAATTGATACTTCTATTTTGCCCAATCCCGATCAATAAAAGTCCAAGAATGAAAATTAATGGTCCCATTAATGAAACAGATAAGAAACTGGTTAAACCATTCATCAACAAGAAAAATACCTCAAGAAGCCAATAAAGTGGCCTTAAATTTGTCCAAATTGCCAGTCCTAATAATGAAGTCAAAAATCCTATTGCAGAAGTAATCATCCATCTTTTTATTACTAGTCCTGGCAAAAGCCAACTCAAAATTCTTAAGATTTTATTGAATAAGAGAAAATTGGACTTTTTATAGTACTCATAATATTTTCTTACTCTTTTTTTACGCTTATTCATTAAAAACCTCTTAAATTATTTTTATCAAATTTAAAAACCTCATATATTCATTATAAATCAAATTCACACATCCTTTTTTTATTGCTAAAAATAGGCAATATGTAATAGAAGATGACTTTTCTTTATAAAAGTTTTGGAAAAATCAAAGCATGCAGTTGAAGCAAAAAACCTCTCAATAAGTTGGGGGGGAGTTAATGTCCTTAATCAACTAAATTTAAAACTTAATGATGGAGAGAAATTAGCTATTGTTGGCCCCTCAGGTTCTGGTAAGTCAACTATTTTAAAAATAATAGCAGGCCTCATTTTACCTACTAAAGGGGAATTAAGAATATTTGGTGAGAAACAAATATATCTGAGACTGGATCAAAATAATCCTCCTGATGTAAGACTAGTTTTTCAGAACCCAGCATTATTAGGATCCTTAACAATTGCAGAAAATGTAGGTTTTCTCCTTAAAAAAAATAAAAACCTATCTAAAAAATTAATCCATGAAATCGTATGTGAATGCTTAGCTGAAGTAGGATTATTTAATATTGAGAATAAACTTCCTAATGAATTAAGCGGAGGTATGCAAAAAAGAGTAAGTTTTGCTAGAGCTTTAATTACAGATCACACTCTAAATGCAAAGACTAAACCTTTATTACTTTTTGATGAACCGACTGCAGGTCTTGATCCAATTGCCTCATCAAGAATTGAAGATTTAATTAATAAGACAAATAATAAAGCCAACGGATCATCTATTGTGGTTAGCCATGTTCTTAGTACTATAGAGAGGACTTCAGATAAAGTTTTAATGCTTTACGGAGGCAAATTTAGATGGGCAGGATCTATTGATGAATTCAAAAAGAGTAAAGATCCCTATGTATTTCAATTTAGGTATGGGAAACTTGATGGTCCAATGCAACCCAAAGACATTTAGAAATTATGCGTAGAAGCTTACGAGATTCAATAGTTGGATTTTCCTTATTAGGAGGAATTTTAATATTTACATTTTTTTCTTTTTGGCTAAGAGGAGTAAGATTATCTTCAAAAAGTTGGCACCTCTTTGCTGAATTCAATAACGCAAGTGGTTTATCAAAGAATTCTCCTGTTACTTACAGAGGAATTTTAGTAGGATCAATAGAAGATATCTTATTTACTAATGAATCAATTAAAGCAAAAATAGTTTTAAATAATCCTGAAATTATTCTTACTAGGCCAGCATTTGCAAGGGTAGTAACTAATTCTTTCCTTGGAGGAGATGTGCAAGTTGCTTTAGAAACAAGTGAAAAAACCATTCCTAAAAATATCGCAAAACCTACATCCGAAAAATGTGATGCCAAATTAATTATTTGTCAAGGAGACACTATCACAGGCAAACAACTTTCAAGTCTCTCAAATATAACTAATAGAATAAGTCAACTTTTAAAAGAAACAAATCAAGAAAACTTAATTGAGAACGTCGTTAATTCAATTGACCAATTTGACAAAACCCAAGAAAATCTTGATGAATTAATTTATTTATCGAAACAAGAAATCCTAAGAATCCAACCTCTAATCAAACAAATTACAACAGCATCTAATCATTTGAATAACATTTTGTCTACTATCGATGACAAAGAAACCCTTAATGACATTAAATTGACAATTAATGCTGCTAGGTCTATTTCAACCAAAATAGATGATATGAGTGAAGATTTTGAAAAATTAACTCAAGATAAAGAATTAACTAAAGCTATTAGAGATTTAACTATTGGACTTTCAAAATTCCTTAACGAAATTTATCCATAAGAAATATTTAGAATTCATTTATAGCATTTAGGGCCATAGCTGCGATTGCTTTATCTGTAGCTTTTGGCAGTTGAACATATTTTCCTTGAGCTGCCTCCGCTAATTCTTTACCAAATCCACTTGCGATAAATTTTCTTTCTGTATCAATTATCAAAAGTTTTATCCCAAGCATTGGATATTTTGCTGCAATATCAAGAACCTCTTGCTTTAAATTGGCATTTGAATTATCGTTTTCTTCAACCTCATTTTGTCCTAGAGATAATCCTAATGGAACATTTCCTCTTCCATCGGTAATCCCAACAACAATAACTTGACCTATATCTCCAGTAGAAAGAGCATTTTTTGCTACTTTTGCTGATTGTGTTAGTCCATGTGCTAAAGGCGATCCGCCTCCGCAAGGCATTGTTTCTAGCCTTCTTTTCGCTGCAGTTATAGATCTTGTTGGCGGCAAAAGAACTTCTGCTTGATTACCTCTAAAGGGAATAAGAGCGACTTCATCTCTATTCTCGTATGCCTCAGTCAAAAGTCTGATAACTGCACCTTTAGCACTTTGCATTCTATTAAGAGCCATTGATCCACTAGCATCAACAAGAAAGATGACTAAAGCACCCGCCTTTTTTTGAAGAAGCTTAGCTCTAAAATCATTTTCTTCTATAACTATTGATTTATTAGGATTCCTTAATCTTCTTGATTTTTGATAAGGAGCTGCAGCTCGCAAAGTCGCATCTACCGCAATTCTTTTTACTTTACCTCTTGGAATAATAGGTTTTACATATCTCCCTCTACTATCACTAAATATCACTGATCTACTTCCACTATTTCCGGCTTTTGCTTTAGCTGATGAAAAAAGTAACAAATCAGGATCGACCATACATGCCTCAGGATCTAAAATAAATTCTTCAGGTATTTCGGGAGTAGATTCTTCTTCTCCATCAGAATTATCTTCTTCTTTTTCTTGCTCTTGATTATCATCATTCTCATTTGCCTCAGGTTCAGAGTCATCATTATTTGATTGAGGTGGTGGTGGTGGGCTCTGATCCTCAGGAGGCGGTGGTTGAATATCTTCATCTTCAGGTGGTATTTGATTTGCGCGTGGAAGGATAACTAATCTTACTGCGACTTTTAGGTCCTCAGAATTAACATTCTCATCTCCTCGAAGAGCTGCATTCGCCTTAGCAACTTTTACTGCGAACAATTCTGACCTATGCCCTTCTACACCCCCTCTAAGAGCTTCATTGACTAAATATGTTATTTGCTCTTTTGTTATTTTCACATCCTTTAACCATTGCCTTGCCAAAATTAATTGAGTGGATAAATTATCAGATTCTTCGGACCATTTTTCTGAAAATTTAATATTATTTTCCGCGTGTGATAAAACAGATTTTGTAATTTCAACTCTTTGAGCATTATCAATAGATTGATCTGCAGAAAGCACAATCGCAAAACGATCTAAAACATGATCTCTTAAAGCACCTTCTTGAGGATTATAAGTTGCTATTAAAAGTGAATTACAAGGATGAGAGAGACTTAAACCATCTCTTTCAATATTATTTTGCTCTCTTCCTATAGCTTCAAGAATTAAATTTACAATTCCATCATCCAATAAATTTATATCGTCTACATAAAGAACACCTCTATGAGCCTCAGCTAAAATTCCAGGCTGAAAAACTTGTGCCCCAGTATTTAATGATGCTGCAACATCAATTGATCCAACAAGTCTGTCTTCAGTTATTCCAATAGGTACCTGAATAAATGGTGCTTCTCTTACTTTTTTAGGGATTTCTTCAGTTTGATTTAAGTAATCACTTCCAATTATCTCCATTAACAATTTATTAGTATTAATATCCCATTCCTCTGGACTATTTGGATCTAGGTTCCTACCAATAGGTCTTAATACATTACTATCTTGAGTTAACTTGTTCAGTACTGATTCAGTATCTAATATTTCTATAGGAGGGATCAAATTATGTAACCCTCTTGCCAATACAGACTTACCAGTACCTCTACCACCAGCAATAATAACTCCACCTAAACTTGGGTCTACTGCCGCAAGGAGTAAAGATAATTTTAATAAGCTATGACCTGTAATTGCCGCTAAAGGAAAAGATCTAAAAGAGTCCTTTGATTTCATTAAATCTTTTATTTCTTCTTTTCCTTTTAACTCTTGGTTCAAAATCACTTTAAAAATGCCTGATATAGAATTTATCCAATAACTTTGTTTTTTGTTGTGGAATTATCAAATCTTAATATCAAAAATGGACTATGTATATCCCTCGGAGCAAATATTGATAGTAAATTTGGAAGCCCTTTAGAGACTTTATTAATTTGCAAACCAAAAGTACAAGAAATAATAAAAGAGTGGGAAGATCAATGCATTACTAGAAAAGAAGAAAACAAAAAATCTAAACCAAACTTTTTATGGTCTTCAATATATGAGACAGCACCTCATGGAGTTGAAAATGAACAGCCAAATTATCTTAATACTCTTGTCCTTGTAAAGAGTAATTATTTTCCAAAACCATCCATAAAAAATGCAAAATTACTTTTAAAAAAGCTAAAAAACTTAGAGAGTTTTTTTTGGAAGAGAAAAGACTCCACAGGGGAAGAAATGGCTATCAAGATGTCTTGATTTAGATATTCTATGGTGGGAAGATTTTCATACAATTGATAAGAAATTAACATTACCTCACCCCAGATTGATGAATCGTAATTTCGTTATTACGCCATTATCTGAGATCTTAAGCAGAAGCCAAAAAATCAAAACATTTGATGACCCGAGATGGACTATTGCCTAATTTACAAAACCAAAATATAACTGCTAGGCTGTTTTTATTTTAAAAATATGTGCAATAAACATCTTATAAAAAGATCCATTTTCAAAGAAAAAATATCTGAGTTAAAGTCAAAAAAATTTAGTTTTGAAATCAATAGAATTCAACTTCCAAATGGGCATGAAGGTGAATATGGATACATTAAGCACCCTGGCGCTGCTTTAGCTGTACCTATTACAAAAGACAATAAAGTTATAATTCTTCGGCAATATAGATTTGCTGTTTCAAGATATTTATTAGAATTTCCAGCCGGCACATTAGAAATAGGCGAAACACCTATTACTTCAATCAAAAGAGAAATTCAAGAAGAGACTGGATTTAGTGCAGACAAATGGGATGAATTAGGAACTCTTGTCCCAGCGCCTGGTTATGCAGATGAAGAAATTTATTTATTTCTAGCTCGCGACTTGAGCAAACTAAAGTCTGAGGTCAAAGGAGATTTAGATGAAGATATAGAAGTATTAATTTTAGATCCCGACGAACTAGATAATCTTATTTCTAGTGGGGATGAAATTCTTGACTCAAAAACTGTTACTGCTTGGTTTAGAGCAAAACAATTTTTAGATGAATTATGAATAACCCTAGAATACTTTTCTGGCATAGAAAAGATCTAAGAATAATTGATAATCAAGCTTTAATAAAAGCATTTTCTTTATCAAATGCTATTACTTCAACTTATATCTTAGATAAAAATTATTCACACGATTTTAATGCAAATTCAAGAGCTTGGTTTCTTGGTAATTCGCTTAAAGAATTAGGAAATAATTGGGAAAAAATGGGTAGCAGGCTTGTTATAGGAGAAGGAGATCCAGTATTAATAATTCCTCAATTAGCAAAGACAATAGATGCTAAAATTGTTGTTTGGAACAAATCAATTGAACCTTATGAAATTAATCGAGATTTAGCAATAAAAAATAATTTAAAAGAAATAAACATTCAATCTATTGAATCTTGGGACCACTTATTAATAGAACCTTCCAAAATATTTACAGGAAATAATAAACCTTATTCCGTTTATGGTCCGTTTTATAAAAACCTTAAATCAAAAATGAATTTTTTTGGTTCTTTTTATGAAGATAAAATTATTTTCCATTTTAAAGATATCGATAATAAACTTAAAGAAAATCAGAACATAAAATCATCTAATTCAGTACTAGAGAAATTTCTTAAAAATATTAAATTTTCTGGATCCAAGATTTGTCCATGTAGACCTGGTGAGAGGGCTGCAAAAATATTATTAGAAAACTTTATTAACGAAAAAAAAATATTTTCTTACAATTCTGCAAGAGATTTGCCTTCCTACAATGGAACATCTTTTTTAAGTGCCTCTCTCAGATTCGGCACGATAAGCATTAGAAAAGTTTGGAACGCTACATTAAATTTACATTCGGATTTTGAAAATCAAGAAAATTACTTATCAATAGAAACTTGGCAAAAAGAACTTGTTTGGCGGGAGTTTTATCAGCATTGTTTATTCCATTTCCCAGAACTAGAGAGTGGTCCATATAGAAAAAAATGGGCTCAATTTCCGTGGGAGAATAATAATGAATGGTTTCAGCATTGGAGTAATGGCGAAACTGGTGTTCCTATAATTGATGCTGCAATGCGACAACTAAATAGTAGTGGCTGGATGCATAACAGATGTAGGATGATAGTCGCTTCATTTCTGGTAAAAGACCTAATATGCAGTTGGCAAAAGGGTGAGGAAAAATTCATGGAGATATTGGTCGATGGAGACTTAGCTGCCAATAATGGTGGATGGCAGTGGAGTGCAAGTAGCGGTATGGATCCAAAACCACTGAGAATTTTTAATCCATATACTCAAGCAAAAAAATTTGATCCTATTTGTAAATATATAAAATTCTGGATTCCTGAATTATCTAAAGTGTCAAATTCAGATCTATTAAATGGGGAAATATCTAATTTAGAAAAAAATAATTATTCAAGTCCTATTGTTAATCACAATATCCAACAAAGATTATTTAAATCACTTTATGCAGAAATTTGAATTTCCTGTATACAATTTTTTAAAACTTTATTTAAATTTTCTGCCACATAAACTTGTTCTTCATAAGAAATTTCTGGAAAAATTGGAAGACTAAGAACTTCTGTACAAATTCTCTCTGTATTAATGAGTTTAGTTCTTGAAAATTTTTTATTTTTATATGCTATTTGTGCATGAATTGGAATTGGATAATAAATAATTGAGTTAATACCTTTTTCAAAAAGTTGTTTCTTTACCAAATTCCTTAAGGAATAATATTTTTTGCAATCAGTATCAAATAAATTTGAAAAATCTTCATTTAAAAGATATTTATCGTTTCTTAATTTGATGACAAATTGATTCCAAGAATGGGAAATTGAATTAGAGCTAATTTTAGGAAAAGTAATAAATGGATTTTTTTCTAATAACTCAAAGTAATTTTTAGCGATTCTTTGGCGATTATTAATCCACTTAGAAATATATTTAATTTTGATATTTAATATGGCAGCTTGAATAGTATCAAGTCTGCTGTTATATCCAATGTGAGTATGGTGATATCTTATAGGGCTACCATGAACAGCGAGTTCTCTAATTTTTTTGGCAATCTTCTGATCTGATGTTGTTACTGCTCCACCATCTCCAGCAGCTCCTAAATTCTTAGTAGGGAAAAAGCTAAAACAACCTATATCGCCGATACTTCCAACTTTGGAATTTTCCCACATTGTGCATGTTGCTTGAGCACAATCTTCGATTACTTTTAGGTCATATTTGTCAGCCAATGATTTTATTAAGGTCATATTCACTGCATTCCCAAATAGATGAACTGGCATAATTGCCTTGGTATTAGGATTTATTTCTTGTTCTATTAGTTCAGTATTAATGAGATAAGTTTCAGGATCTATATCTACAAAAATTGGATTAGCACCAACTGCACTAATAGCCTCTGCAGTCGCAAAAAAGCTAAAAGATGATGTAATAACTTCGTCACCCATACCAATATCTAATGCTCGCAAAGCCAACACTAAAGCATCAGTTCCACTGTTACATCCAATAGTATTTTCAACACCAATCAGATTAGAAAAACTTTCCTCAAATTTTGCAATCTCTTTTCCTCCAATATATTGTGCCCCTTTTAAAACTTTAAAAACCTCACTCTCAATTTCAGAGCCAATTTCCTGGTACTGCCTATTTAAAGTAAATGGAGGTATCTGCATAGTGAATATATTAACCCTAAACCATATTTCTATCAAAAAAAAACATTTTAATTCATTTAAACCAACTCGGTTCTTTACCTGGAGTCCATTTAATATTGCAGCCCAAAGAAGGCATCTGATTTGAAGGACAAGAATTATCTTGATTTAAATTTCTTACAGCAGAGCGCAAATCTTCACCAGATAGAGGGATATTATTACCTGGTCTACTATCATCTAATTGGCCATGATAATACAATAAAAAATTACCATCTCCTTCGTTAGAAAAAAGATAAAAATCTGGGGTGCAAGCCGCTTTTAACGCCTTAGCAAAATTTTGATTTTCATCGTATAAATAAGGGAAACTCCATCCCTGTGATTGTGCTTGTAATCTCAAATTTTTAGGAGAATCTGAAGGATGAGTGACAATATCATTACTAGAAATCGCAACTGTTTGAACTTTATTCTTAATTTCTTTTGTTAAGGTGAAAATTTGATTTTCAATATATTTAACAAATGGGCAATGGGCACAAATAAACATTAAAAGTAAATGCCTATTATCTAGATTATGAGAACTAAAATATTCATTATTTGAAGAATTGGCATTTAACATTTTGAAATTAGGTAATTGAAAACCTAATTCCAAAATCATAGAATTTGTTCTGCCCATGTTTAAAATAAATATTTCTTATATTTGAAAATTATTGTATATTTTGGAGTAATCCGTAAAGATAGGTACTTCTATATAGGAGAATATATAGAAAGAATAAACAAAATGCTTCTAAATCTAACTGGCAAAAAAATTCTCGTTACGGGAATTGCCAACAATCGTTCAATAGCATGGGGTATTGCTCAACAACTTTCAAAAGCTGGCGCAGAACTTGGAATCACATATTTGCCTGATGATAAGGGAAGATTCGAATCTAAAGTTAGAGAACTAACTGAACCCTTAAACCCATCTTTATTTTTGCCTCTTGATGTTCAAAATCCAGCTCAAATTGAAGAAATCTTTAAAAATATAAAAAACAATTGGGGGCAAATTGACGGATTAGTTCACTGCCTAGCATTTGCAGGACGCGACGAATTGATTGGAGATTATAGTGCTACCACTTCAGAGGGTTTTGATAGGGCTCTTAATATAAGTGCGTATTCGTTAGCACCTTTATGTAAAGCAGCAAAACCACTTTTTAGTGATGGTGCTGGCGTTGTCTCATTAACTTATTTAGGATCAGAGAGGGCGATTCCTAACTACAACGTGATGGGAGTTGCAAAAGCAGCTTTAGAAGCTTCAGTAAGATATCTTTCTGCAGAACTTGGGCCCGAAAAACAAGTCAGAGTTAATGCAATAAGTGCTGGACCTATAAGAACACTTGCTAGTTCTGCTATAGGTGGCATTTTAGATATGATTCACAATGTTGAAGAAAAGGCTCCTTTACGCAGAACGGTCACTCAAACGGAAGTAGGTAATACTGCTGCTTTTTTATTAAGTGATCTCTCTAGCGGCATTTCAGGCCAAACAATTTATGTTGATGCGGGTTACTGCATTAATGGAATGTAAACTAAATTTTTTGCATAAAAATGTCATCTCCAAGGCAATCAGAAATAAAAAGAAAAACGAATGAAACAGATATTGCTGTATTTATAAACTTAGATGGGAATGGGATTTCCGAGATTGAAACCGGGATACCATTCTTAGATCATATGCTTCATCAAATATCCAGTCATGGTTTATTCGATTTAAAAATAAAAGCAATTGGAGATACCCATATTGACGATCATCATACAAATGAAGATGTAGGAATCGCGTTAGGCAAAGCATTTTCAAAAGCCTTGGGAGAAAGAAAAGGAATAAGTAGATTTGGACATTTCTTTGCCCCATTAGATGAAGCATTAGTTCAAGTGACTTTAGACTGTTCCGGCAGACCACATCTATCTTATGATCTTCAATTAAAAGCGCCTAGAATTGGCAATTATGATACTGAACTAGTAAAAGAGTTTTTTATTGCCTTTGTAAATAACAGTGGTATTACTCTTCATATTAATCAAATAAGAGGTAGCAATTCACATCATATAGTTGAGGCTTGCTTTAAAGCTTTTTCACGAGCAATGAGAATGGCTACCGAAATAGATATAAGAAGATCTGATTCAATTCCAAGCAGTAAAGGAATGCTAGAAAAACAATAAAATAGGAATTTTTTTCGAATCAGCCACAATTCAGTTGATTTTTGGCGAAGATAGATAAAGTAATTATTTAGTTGTGACTAATTTACAAGATAAAAAAATTGATGAATTTAAAAGTTTTAATAAAGAAGATTGGTCAAGTGCGTATCAAAATGTAGAAAAGGAGCTAACCAAAGAGCCTCTAAAAATTAGCAAAGGTAATAATATTAAAAATTTAAATGGAACATTATTAAGAAATGGGCCAGGAATATTAGAGAGAGGTGGACAATGGGTTCATCATCCATTTGATGGTGATGGAATGATAACATCCATAAAATTCGAAAATGGTCAGCCATTTTTAACAAATAGATTTGTTAAAACTAAAGGCTATTTGGAAGAAGAAAAAATAAATAAATTTATTTATAGAGGTGTTTTTGGGACACAAAAAAATGGAGGAATTTTAAATAATGCATTAGATCTAAAATTCAAGAATATAGCTAATACTCATGTCGTTAAATTAGGAGATGAAATTCTCGCATTATGGGAAGCAGCCGGTCCACATGCAATGGATCCTGACAGTCTTGACACTATTGGTTTAACAACATTAAAAGGGGTACTGAAGCCTAACGAAGCATTCAGTGCCCATCCCAAAACAGACCTAAACTCAAATGCATCTTCAGAACTTTTAGTCACTTTTGGAGTACAAACCGGGCCAAAAAGTACCATTAGATTAATGGAATTTAATAATGCTGGTACAAATTCTGGAGAGCTCATTTTCGACAGAAAAGATACCTTTAATGGCTTTGCATTCCTTCATGATTTCGCAATTACAACTAATTGGGCAATATTCTTACAGAATGCTATTGATTTCAATCCTCTTCCATTTCTAATAGGTCAAAGAGGTGCAGCGCAATGTCTAAAGTCAAACCCAAATAAAAAGGCAAAGTTTTTTATCATCCCCAGAGAAAGTGGATTATTTAGAGGTCAGCCACCGTTAACAATAGATGCTCCAGAAGGATTCGTTTTTCATCATGTAAATGCATTTGAAAAAGATTCCAAAATCGTATTAGATAGTATTTTTTATGATGATTTCCCATCAGTTGGTCCAGACGAGAATTTTAGGGATATTGACTTTGATAAATATCCAGAAGGAAAACTGAAAAGATCAATTATCGATCTAAAGAAAAAAAATAGTAAACTTGAAACTTTAAGTGAACAATGTTGTGAATTTGCTGTTGTTAATCCTAAAAACTTAGGTTTAACAGCAACTTTTAGTTGGATGGCAAGCACATCTCAAAAGGTGGGGAACGCTCCACTTCAAGCAATAAAAAAAATAAATTTAACTTCTAAGGAAGAGATTTCTTGGTCAGCAGGTCCAAGTGGATTCGTAAGTGAACCAATAATGGTACCATCAGAAAAATCTTCAAAAGAAGATGAGGGATTTTTATTTATACTTCTATGGAACGGAGAAAGAAAAGGAAGCGATCTAGTGATATTAGACGCAAAAGACTTAAAAGAATTAGCTGTTTATGAATTACCCATTTCAATTCCTCATGGCCTTCATGGATCTTGGGTTAATTGAATTTAAGAAAAAATTTCAATTAAATCCGGAATAATTTTTTTTAATGCTTTACCTCTATGACTACAAGAGTCTTTAATATCATTATTCATTTCTGCGAAAGTTAATCTGGTAGAACTCTCCTCAAAAATTGGGTCATACCCAAAACCACCTTTTCCTCTCGGGTTTAAAATAATATTGCCATGACATTTGGCCTCAGATTCAATAATCACTTCTCCATTTGGGGAACAAACACAAATGTTGGCAATAAAGAAAGCAATTCTATTTTGAACTCCATCAAGTTCTTTTAAAACTCGTTCAATTCTCTTCTGATCATTTTCTGCATATCTAGATGAGTAAATGCCAGGCCTACCATTTAGTGCTTCAATACAAATGCCTGAATCATCTGCTATTGAGAAATTATTTGTTTTTCTCGAAACTTCACTCGCTTTTTTAATTGCATTATCTCTAAATGTCAGTCCATCCTCTTCAACTTCTAATGATTCTGGCTGGAGTAATAATTTACAATTAACTCCAGCAAGCAATTTTTTATATTCTTCAATTTTACCTTTATTCTTACTCGCTAAATATAAATTTTTCATCCTTATTTTCCTGCCAAATTTATAAATTCTTGACCCCACTCTAATAACTCATCTAAATAAGATTCTTTTGGTGCTTCACAATATAACCTTAAAAGAGGTTCCGTTCCTGAAAACCTAAAAAGAAGCCAAAAATTTTTATCAATTCTCAACTTTATTCCATCAATCTTTGAGATACTTTTTAACTTGTGAATATTAATATTCTCAGGAATATTATCTATGATAAATTCTTTTACGTTATTTTTTTCTGACTGATTTGGAAATTTAATATCAATTCTTTTATAAAAACTCGGCCCAAAATCTTTTTGAATTTCATCTAAGGTTTCATATAAATATTGAGATTTTTCAGCAATTCCATTTAATAAAACCATCGCTGCATATAGAGCATCTCTTTCAGGCATAAAGTCACCAAAACCAACTCCCCCAGATTCTTCTCCTCCAATAAATATTTTCTCTTTAATCATTTTTTCGGCAATATATTTAAAGCCAACTGGAAGTTCAAAAACATCTCTATTTTGACTCTCTGATATATTTTTAATAATATCTGAACCACTAACAGTCTTTAAAACTGGATAAGAATTATTTTTAATTTCGCCCAAATAGCTAATAAAGTATGGGAGTAAATCTTGCGTACTAGAGTATCTTCCTTTTTCATCAATCGCCGCAATTCTGTCACCATCACCATCAAATATAATTCCTAGAGTTTTCACTTCATTTGTTGAATTTTTCATTAGTATTTGATTTAGATCGTCTACATAATTTAAAAGAGGTTCAGGAGGTTTTCCTCCAAAAAAGGGATCAGCATCTTTCCTGATTTCTGAAATAACTTCTAAATCATTAGAAGCAAAAATCTCAGCCATACAATTTGCAGCTGAACCATGCATAGAATCTACAAAAATTCTCAATTTCATTTTTTTCAATCTATTGGAAATAAAGTCAATATCAAAAAGGGATTTAATTCTATCTAAATGAAATTTCTTAATATCTACCAATTGATTAACACCATCTACTTTTTCAATTGAATTTCCAAGCATTAATCTTTTTTCAATTTCACTTGTAAAAGATTCGTCAACAGAACATCCATTAAAGCTTTTTATTTTCAGACCTAGCCAATTATATGGATTATGACTTGCTGTAATTACTAACGCTCCAAGACAACCGACTTCTTTCGCATAGAAACTACAAGAGGGTGTTGTAACAAAGCTATTAGATAAGATCGGCTCGAAACCACATCCTCTCACAAAAGGCACTATTTGCTTGGCAAATTCACAAGCCATAAATCTACGATCATATCCAATAATAATTTTCTTTGAATTAACTTCTTTATAGTATTGATAATGCAACTCCTGGCATGCAGCAACAACAACTCTTGAAAGATTGGATAAATTAAAATCAAATCCAATAATTCCTCTCCACCCATCAGTTCCAAATTTTATCTTATCTAATTTATCAGCTGTCAAATTTAAAATTTCCTTGATTTTTTCTAATTATCTATACTAATTTATATGAGTAAATTTTAAAACCGCAATTAAAAAATAATTTGAATTCTCTTCATTTAAAAAGTTTTACAAGATGCAAAAGAAAAGCATGGCTAGATTTTAAGGGTAAAAAATCTTATGAAGTTTGGTCTCCCCATAAAGCTATAGATAAAATTAATCAGTTTCAAATTTTCTCTGAATTTTGTAATAGTGAAATATATACAGGATTAAAAGCCCTTGAAAATGGTTATCAAGGGGTAATTGGATTAAAAATCAAAGGGAATCTTTTCCAAAATATTAACGCAGAGATACGTCCACAATTACTTGTAAAGACTAAAGGTAAAAGTAAATGGGGACAATATAAATATTTACCTGCAGTTTATAAGTTAGGTCACAAAACCACTAAAGAACATTTATTCGACTTAGCTTTTAGTTCTATGCTGTTGGAATCTTTTCAAGAATCTAAAATCGAGAAAGGATTAGTAATTTCAAGTTTTGATAAAAAAGTTAATGTTGAAGAAATTTATTTAAATAAAAAATTAAGAAAAAAAGTTTTGAATGTTTTAATAAGTTTGAATGAATGCTTGGAGGGATTTATGCCAGAAATAACGCAAGACAGGAAAAAATGTACTATTTGTTCATGGCAAAAATTTTGTGACAAAGAAGCAAAAGAGAATGGATATCTAACAGATATAGATGGAATAGGATCCAAAACGGCCTCATTACTCATCACAAATGGAATATCCGATACCCAAACATTAGCTTCGTATAGCGAAAAACAACTTGGAGAAAAATTATCTAAATTCAACGATCAAAAGTATGAAAAAGCGTCCGTATTTGTAAAGCAAGCACAAGCTTATATTTCTGGGGAACCATATCGCATTTCGAATAAAAATGATACTAACGATCTACGAGAAAAAACATGTTCGGGATTTTATATATTTGATATTGAGTCAAATCCAGATGATAAACATGACTTTTTATATGGTTTTTTAAAAATAAATAATTTGTTTACAAAAAAAGAAGATCTTATTTATAAACCAATTTTAGATCTCAAAAACAATAAAGGAGAATCTTACAGGAAAATTATTGAAATCCTTTTTTCAAAGAAGGAATGGCCAGTTTTACACTACGGAGAAACTGAAAAGATAGCAATAATTAATATTGCTAAACACCTAAATTTTAGTGTTGAAGAAATTGATTCACTTGCCTCAAGATTTATAGACTTACATACCTTAATAAGAAAGTCTTGGATATTACCACTAAAAAACTATGGCTTAAAAACTGTTTCTAATTGGCTTGGATTTGAATGGATGCAGAAAAATGTAAGCGGATCGAAAGCCCTTTATTGGTGGATTCAATATCAAATTACAGAAAACGAAATATTTTTAAAAAAAATCATCCAATATAACAAAGATGATTGTTTGGCTACTCTACAAATTGCAGAATATTTAATCAAAAATCAATTAAAGAAAAATTGATCCTACAGATTTATTAATAATAATTTTTCCAAAAATTTCAGAAAAAAAATAACTTCCTTCCTCTAAATATTTTCTTTTTATCATTGCTAAACCTTTTATTTGAGAATCTGATTTTAAAAAACTAGTGATTTTGCCTACAGAAATATCCTTGGCAGAATTTATATATAAATTTTTATCTTCAACGTCTAAATTCAAATCAGATTCAAATGATTGCCAAATTCTTATTTCCTGTTTTAAAGAAGAAACATTCTTTATTTTTGACATTGTTTCTTGTCCTAAATAACAACCTTTATTAAAATCTATAAGATCTTGTAATCCAAGCTCAAGAGGATTATTTTTTCCGTTTATTTCCATTTCTAATGAGGGTATTGCCTGATTAATCTTCCAAAGTTTTAAATCATTGGAATTTAGTAAATTTAGTTGATTTTTATATATTTCAAATTCTTTATCTTCTGTTTTGAAGAAAATAGGCTGGTAAGTTCTCCATGAACTAGATTCATCAATTTCCTGAATTCTATTTATCAAGAAAGGTTCACTTAGAAGTACATCGTCCGCTGGAAAAATAATTTGATTAAAGTAATCAATTATTTCATTAGTGTTACCCGCCAAGATAATTACTTCTAAGTTTCTTTCTAAAAAAATAATTTCAATTAATGACCTTAGAACTCCATTTGGAGTTAACCAACAAGTTTTGATAACTTTATTTTCTGAATCAAGAATATTACCAGTTGTTATTCCATTCAAAAATTTTCTGGCATCTTTTCCAGTAATAGAAAAACAATCAAATTTTTCAAGCCAAAACTTTTTTTTTATATCTTGCATTTTGAAATAATTATAAAAAGTCTTTTATTGTAAAAAGACTCTTTAATTTAACATTTTCATCTTCAAGGGCTTCTAATCCCCCTTCTTGCCTATCAACTATAGACAAAACTTCCTCAACAACATAATTATTTTCGCGTAACTTTTTTATAGCTTTTATCACTGAACCAGCAGTTGTAACGACATCCTCTAAAACAGTTACCAAAGTTCCTTCTTCTAATGTAGGGCCCTCTATTCCAGCTTTGGTACCGTATTTTTTGATTTCTTTGCGAATTATTAAACCATCAAGGTCTAGGCCATGCAAAGCTGCTTTGACAATTAATCCACTTACTATAGGGTCTGCACCTAATGTCAATCCTGCTACAGCTTTTGACCTTGAGTCCTTTAACTCTAAAAACAAATCACTTATTAAGTTTAAGCCTTCGCCATTTAATGACACTGGTTTACAGTTCAAGTAATGACTGCTTTTTTTTCCTGAAGATAAAGTGAAGTTTCCTTTCTTGTAAGATTTCTCAATTAACTGTTTTAACAATTTTGCTTTATTTAAATTATACTCATCCGAAAATTTGCCCATTAGTAAAAGTTAAATTTATATTTAAAGATTAGAAGAAAAAAAAGAAATCTCACAAAAACTTCCTAATGAGGTGTTTTTTGAAATATTATTTTTATATTGTATATTGAAATTCAATGTAATTAAAATTACATAAATTCCCTTGGGGGTGTAGCAATCTGGTGAATGCACCAAACTCATAATTTGGCTAAGGCGAGTTCGATCCTCGCCACCCCCATTATTCATTTGTCATTGAATGAAAATAACTCTACTTTTATTTCTTTTATTATTACCAGCTTTTTTCGCAGCGAGTGAACTCTCTTTTTTATTAATAAGGCCAAGTAAAGTTTTAAGGTTAATAGAAGAAAAAAAGAAAGGAGCATTCTCAATTTTAAAAATTCAAAAACGCTTTAGATCTTCATTAATTGCTTCTCAATTTGGAGTAACAATTTCATTAATTGCTATTGGATGGCTCAGCAATAACCTGGCTAATGATTATTGGAAAAGCAATATTTTATCAAATAGATTTTATGATCTTCTATTATTTTTATTTGTTGTTTTAGTTGTTACTCTTGTTTCTGGACTAATTCCAAAAGCTTTAGTCATTAACAATCCAGAATCTGCTGCATTAAGGTTAACCACAATATTTGATGCCGTAAGAAAAGCTATGAATCCTATAGTGAAAACAATAGAATTCTTTGCTAGCGCCTGTTTAGGCTTGTTCAATTTAAATAACAAATGGGATTCTTTAAATTCGGGTTTATCTGCTGGAGAATTAGAAACTCTTATAGAAACAGATAACGTAACAGGTTTAAAACCAGATGAAAAGAATATTCTTGAAGGAGTTTTTGCTTTAAAAGATACGCAGGTTAAAGAAGTGATGATTCCAAGATCTGAAATGGTAACTTTGCCAAAAAATATAACCTTTTCAGAACTTATGAAACAAGTAGATAAAACTCGACATGCTCGCTTCTTTGTGATTGGTGAGTCTTTAGATGATGTATTAGGCGTATTAGATTTGCGTTATCTAGCTAAGCCAATATCAAAAGGTGAAATGGAAGCCGATACATTATTAGAGCCATTCCTTTTACCAGTAACAAAAATAATAGAAACATGTTCACTAGCAGAAATATTTCCAATAGTAAGAGACTACAATCCCTTCTTACTAGTAGTTGATGAACACGGTGGAACTGAGGGTCTCATTACTGCAGCTGATCTAAATGGCGAAATAGTTGGAGAAGAAATGATCAATAATAGAATTTATTCAGATATGAAAATGTTAGATAATTTATCTAAAAAATGGTCAATAGCTGGAAAATCAGAAATTATAGATATCAATAAAAAGTTAGCATGTTCTATTCCAGAAGGTTCTGACTATCATACACTTGCTGGATTTCTGCTAGAAAAATTTCAAATGGTTCCAAAAATTGGCGACGTTTTAGATTTCAATAATATTAGATTTGAAGTTATTTCTATGTCAGGTCCCAAAATTGATCGTGTTAAAATAATACTTCCCAAAAGCTAAATACGGCTTCCCATAGAGGATAATAATAATTAATATATAGATTTAAAGTTATGCAACCAACCTCATTACCAGTAAAGGTTGGAGTCATAGGAATAGGAAATATGGGCTGGCATCATGCCCGAGTACTCAGTTTACTCAAAGATGCAAATCTCGTTGGAGTTGCAGATCCAAATGAAGAGAGGGGCAAATTAGCTACTGAGCAATTTCAATGTGAATGGTTCAGAGATTATAAGGACTTAATTCCGAAAGTTGATGCTATCTGTATCGCTGTCCCAACACTACTTCATCAAAAAGTAGGACTAGATTGTCTCAAGGGAGGTATCAACGTTCTAATTGAAAAACCAATTGCAGCTAACGAGTTAGAAGCAAAGTCTTTAATAGAGGCTTCTAATGCAAGTAATTGTCTATTACAAGTTGGGCATATTGAAAGATTTAATCCTGCTTTTAGAGAATTAAATAAAATAGTACATAATGAAGAAATTGTTGTTTTAGAAGCAAGGAGGCACAGTCCTCATGCAGACAGAGCAAATGATGTGTCTGTAGTAATGGATTTAATGATTCATGACATTGATCTTGTTTTAGAGCTTGTAAACTCAAAAATACAAAAATTAGCAGCTGTTGGAGGCAGAAATAGCGAAGGATTAATAGATTATGTCAATGCTACTTTAGTTTTTAAAAATAATGTTATTGCAAGCTTAACTGCCAGCAAAATGAGTCACAAAAAAATTAGAAGTTTAAGCGCTCACTGCCAAAATGGGCTAGTAGAAACTGATTTCTTAAATCACTCATTACAAATCCATAGAAAGTCTCATGAATCATACTCAGCAGAGCATGGAGAATTAGTTTACAGAAATGATGGATATGTAGAAGAAGTTAGTACAACCTCCATTGAACCTCTTTATGCAGAACTGGAGCATTTTCTTAAATGCGTTCAAGGCAAAGAAAGCCCTGAGGTAGATGGTGAGCAAGCCTCAAGAGCTTTAAAAATTGCTGATTTTATAGAGTGTGCTGTAGAAAATTCTGGAGATGCGATCTTACTTGAAAATCCCTTCTAAGACAAACTATCTAAACGAAAAGAATTTTATTTAAATCCAACTGCAGCTTGCCAAACAAATACCAACAAAAAGAAAAATAAAGGAATAAGTGGAAGAACATCAACAGTTGGAGCAAAGGCTTTGTAAGCCTCAGGCAATTCAGCGAATGTATTAAATAGAATGAGCACCTTTTTAATAATTTAATTAATTATGATAAGACGTTACCACGTATGGTGAGCAATAGAGGATGTTTTCCAAGGAGCGAAATCAATTGTAAAACAATTATCTTTAATTGCAGTAGAAATTGCATTAGTAAATCTTATTAAATGAGAAATATTATGCAAACTTATGAGGGTGAGGCCTAATATTTCGTCATTTCTAATTAGATGATGCAAATATGCACGAGAATAGGACTTACAGGTTTCGCATTTACAAGTTTTGTCAATCGGAGAAAAGTCATTTTTAAATCGAGCATTTCGCAAATTCAATCTTTCATCATTAAAAAATGCAGTCCCATGTCTTCCTAATCTTGTAGGCAAAACACAGTCAAAGATATCGAATCCATTAGCAACAGCTAAAGAAATTTCTCTTAAAGAGCCAATTCCCATTAAATACCTTGGTTTATTTATTGGTAAGAATTTAGGGACGTAATTTATTACACTATGTATTTCTTCGACTGCCTCTCCAACACTGACACCTCCTACTGCTATTCCAGGGAGATCAAAAGAACTTGTAAATTTCGCGCTATATTCTCTTAATCTAGGATACTTACCACCTTGAACTATTCCGAATAATGCTTGATTTGATTTCTGATGAGTATCAACACATTTTTGCAACCATGAATGAGTTCTTTGTAAAGAGTCCTCAATATCATTTTCGTTAGCTGTATGCGGAGGACAATGATCAAAAGCCATCGCAACATCCGAGCCAAGATCCATTTGAATCTGCATTACTTTTTCAGGTGATAAAAATACATGACTACCATCTCTTGGATTTTTAAATTCCACACCTTTATCAGAAATATTATTTAATTTAGCCAAACTAAAAACTTGATATCCACCTGAATCAGTAAGAATAGGCTTAGGCCAATTCATGAACTTATGTATTCCACCAGATTCTTTAACTAATTTTTCTCCAGGTTGTAGATGAAGATGAAAGGTATTTGAGAGAATCATTTCTGATCCTGTAGAATTTAACTGCTTAGATGAAATTCCTTTAACCGTTGCCAAAGTACCCACAGGCATAAATCTTGGAGTGTTTACCTGACCATTTGGGGTATGAAATATACCAGTTCTTGCACCTGTATTACTGCAATTCGATGTAATTTCAAATTCAAACACGATAAATTATAAAATTTTTTGATCCTTTTTTATTAATCTAGCCTATTATTTAATATTGAATCTATTTTTTATCTCATCAAAAAATATTTAATAAACAATTTGGCAGGATCTTGGATTTTCTATACGACATTTCCAAAGATACCTTTAATTAATCCCGAATTTAAAAATATTGCACAATTTGCGCCACCTTTAGGATTTTTTATTGGAACAATACAGAGTTATATTTTTATTTTTTTAAGAGCAAACTCTTGGTCAATTTACGCATCTGCATTAATTTGTTTGGCTTCAGGATATTTAATTACTGGTGGTCTACACCTAGATGGTTTAATGGATACTTTCGATGGTATTTTTGCGGGCAAAAAGAAACGTTTAAAAGCCATGAAAGACAGTAAAGTTGGGGCCTTTGGCATTCAATCTTTAGTTTTTATAACTTTAATTCAAATTGCTTGCCTACTCAAAATTCAAAACCAAATAATTATTGTTTTGCCGATATGCTTATTTTGGGGCAGATTTTCAAATTTATTTTTTATAGAAAGGTTTAAATATATTAGTTATAAGAAAAAATCTATTAGTCATAAAAAATTTTGGAATGGATTTAAAAAAGAATCTTTTATTTCCATTATTTTTCTTTTAATTTTTATTGCATACCAATTAGTTTCAATTACATCCAAGGCAATATTAATTAAATTTTTATTTCTTATTTTAATTAGTATTTTTTTAAGTTATTTTATTCCAAATATGCTAGGTAATAAAATTGGAGGTTTCAATGGAGATGCTTGTGGTGCAAGTGTAGTACTTGTAGAAACTGCAATATTATTCATGCATGCAATTCTTTTGTAGGAAGTTCTAAATAGAAAATATTTTTCTTATTAAGATTTTTTAATTCCTCGACAACATTAATTGAGGACTTTTCAAGCAACTTCAAATCTCCCCCAATTTGTTGTGCTAATTTTCTCGCTAAAAAAAGTCCCACACCAGTGCCATCCTTCTTCTTGGAAGCAGATCCTCTAAAACCTTTTTGAAAAATCTTCTCATTCTCATTTTTTGATATTTTTTTGCCATCATCAAATATACAAAGACCTTTACTCGTTATGGCGATTCCAATCTCAGCGTCTTTTTTAGCATACTTAAAAGCATTTTCTAATAAATTGGCAACAATCTCAGCAATTACAACATATTTTGCATTTACTGGAGCCAAAGTCCAATCTGGCCAAAGAGAAGGTTCTGTCCAATCTCTATTCTCTAATTTCGCATTAGCTTTTCCTCTTTCTAAAATTGGCCTCAATAAAATTTGAACAGTTATTACCTTTTTATTATCTAAATTTGGGGGCAATAATAATCTTTCTTCTGCTATTTCTAAAGGAAGTTGAATAGGTGAATTTAATTTCTCAAAAGAGCTCATATATTGATTAATTTGTTTTTGCTCTATCATCATGCGTTCGACTAATTCAATAGAGTCATCATCTGAACCAAGTCTTTTTATTAGTAATTTTGCATATGTTCTAAGAGCAGCCAATGGGTTCCTTAATTGATGGATTACAACATTAACCTGATTTTTCAAAAAATTGATTTCTTCATTTTTATTTTGACGTTCTAATTCTATAGCTACACATTTAGCTAAAGATATTGATAGCGCCTTTAATCTAGTATCAAGCAATACAGGCCAATTTCCCTCTTTTAAATCAGTTTCTACCCTAAGAACACCAAGTAAAATATCGTTTTCTTGAAGAGGGTACCACCTTCTATTAGGAGAAGAAACTTTTAGTGAAGGATCATCTTCTATTGATATTAAAAGTCTATCAATTTGTGGCCATTGACCAAGAATTTCAAAAGTTGCTTTGGTTCCTTGTTTAGCTGAAGCAAGATACATAACTAAATGAGTTACTCCCAAAGAACAACCAAAACTCTCTAGCTGTTTTAAAATTAATTCTTCAAATTTCTTAGAGAGATTCATGATTAATGAAATTGTGAGTAATTTTTTAGAGAAAAATCTGAAAAAGGCTTGTAAAATCTGAAAAAAGTATTAAGATATATAAAGAGGTCTGACTTTCGCCAGCCTTAAATATGAACATTTGATCATATTTTAAGCTACATCAGAGGTTGATGGGTCCTCTATGTAATTGAAGTGAGTTTAAAATCACAGATATAAGATTAGCAAAAAAAATAAAACTAATCTCATTAATAATTTCAGGAGTACCAATCAATGTCAAAAAAAAGGAAAAGAATCAGCAGAAGAAGATTGGCTGGTCAAAGAGTCATGGCCCATGTACCTATTTATCATATCGAAACCGGCAAACATAAACCAGTTACTGCTGCAAGAAGATTCATAGCTGAAAATGCGTTGTCTGCTCCTTCGGTATTCAACGTCCGAAGAAATGAACATACTACTGATAGATTCTTTTGGGGTGAAAAAGGTTTATTTAGCGCACAATATGCTGAAGAAAACCATTTTTTATTTCCATCACTAAAAGTCGTAGTTGAAGGAATTGGTGAAGAGAAAATATTTGAAGGTCTAGAACTTACAGCAGATGATTGGGAAGAGATTGAAGAATACGAATATGCTTTCGTTTAAAAAATATTACTCATATTTGAACTTATAAAATCAATTAATTGTGAATCAATTTGATGGAATCCATCAAATTCTACTAATTCACAAAATTTAGAAGTCTTACTTTTTACCGTTTCATAAATAATCCTAGAAGCATCTATAGGCACCACGTCATCAAATAAGCCATGACTAACAATCAATGGTGGGCATTTTTCTCCTGGCACCCAGTTTGGGTGAGGATAACCACTACAAGCAACAATTAATCCTAAATTTAATTTAAATCCTGTATCAATTGCCATAGCTGCCCCCTGAGAGAACCCCAGCAAAATTGTTTTTCTAAGTGATATCTGATCAGTATCAAATTTTTTTAATTACCTCAAAATTAAGATTTATTTTTTCTGTTATCTCCTTTCCAAATGTTAAAAGGTCATCTGCATCAGCTCCCCAACCATGTAATAAAATAATTCTATGAGTTGCAGTTTGAGAGCTAATCGAGACAAATTCATGATCGATATCGTATTTCATGTTTATATTCTTAAGTAAGTAAACTTTTCCATAATGTCCCCATTAGCCTTAATAAGTGTCTCTGATAAAAAAAATATAATCCCATTTTGTATAGAATTGGTAGAAAAATTTAATTATAAAATTCTATCAAGTGGAGGAACTGCCAAACATCTTATAGAGGCGAAAATTCCAGTTATTAAAGTAGCAGATTTTACTGATTCTCCAGAAATACTTGGAGGAAGAGTAAAAACTTTACATCCAAAGATCCACGGAGGAATATTAGCTAAAAGAACTGATGAGGATCATAAAAAAGATATAGAAGCTAACGCTCTTGAACTAATTGACTTAGTAGTTGTCAATTTATATCCTTTTAAGAAAACTGTTGAGAAAGGATCTAAATGGGAAGATGCTATTGAAAATATCGATATCGGAGGGCCATCAATGATTCGCTCTGCAGCTAAAAATCATAAAGACGTTTCCGTTTTAGTAGATCCTAGTCAATATCAAGAATTTCTTGAACAAATTGAAAAAGATGCTCTACATGAATCATATAAAGCAAAATTAGCTTTTGAAGCTTTTCAACATACAGCTGACTATGACATTGCAATATCCAATTGGATAAGTAAAGAAAGAGATTTGCAATCTTCCAAATATATTGAATCTTATCCACTAATCAAAACCTTAAGATATGGGGAAAATCCTCATCAAAAGGCTTTTTGGTATGGTGTAAGCAACATTGGATGGAACTCAGCAGAACAATTACAAGGTAAAGAGTTAAGTTATAACAATCTATTAGATCTTGAGTCTGCGCTTTCAACAGTTTTAGAATTTGGCTACGAAGAAAAAGATATTCTAACTACAAACAAGTTTGCTTCTATAATTCTAAAACACAATAATCCTTGTGGTGCCTCTGTAAGTAATTCCGCCTCTCAAGCATTTTTGAATGCTTTAGAATGCGACTCAATTAGTGCATTCGGAGGGATAGTTGCTTTCAATTCAAATGTTGATAGTCAAACTGCATTGAACCTTAAAGATATTTTCTTAGAATGTGTTGTCGCTCCATCTTTTGATGAAGAAGCTTTAGAGATTTTAAAAATCAAAAAGAATTTAAGAATTATAAAGTTATCAAAAGATATTCTTCCAAACAAGAAACAAACTTCTACTAAATCAATAATGGGGGGATTACTAGTTCAAGAAACAGATGATAGTAAAGATAAAACTGAAAGTTGGACTTCAGTAACTAAAAAGAATCCCAACGATCAGATGAACTTAGATCTGAATTTTGCATGGAAAATCTGTAAACACGTAAAGTCAAATGCAATTGTAATAGCAAAAGACCAAAAAACTATTGGAATTGGAGCTGGACAAATGAATAGAGTTGGAGCTGCAAAAATTGCACTAAAAGCAGCTAAAGGATTATGCTCTGAAGCTGTTTTAGCAAGCGATGGTTTTTTTCCATTTGCAGATACTGTAGAACTTGCAAATAAGTATGGAATAAAAGCTATTATCCAGCCTGGAGGAAGTTTAAGAGACCAAGAAAGTATTGATATGTGTAATTCAAAAGGGATCTCAATGGTATTTACAAAAAAAAGGCATTTTTTGCATTAGATTAATTTGATTTTGGATAATATGTAATCTTATTAGTCTTTCTAAATAAAGAGAGTCTGCCTGGTCCTGCGCATAGAAAGTATAGAGAAATAGCACCATATATAAAAGACAATTCGAAGGCATAGTTGTGGCCTTCAACAACTGCCAGAGGAAAACCTTCTAGTCCAGTATCTAGAATATGAAAATAAACAGCAAATACCATTGTGGAGAAAAGTCCAAGAGAAGAAAGCCTTGCAAAAATACCTAAAGCCAATCCTAAGGGACAAACTAATTGAGTAATAGCTGCTCCAAATGTCCAAATAACTGGATCACCCGGCAAAAATGGGAAGTACTTACCGACTACAAACTGGGCAAAACCCTGAGGATCCTGAAGTTTCTCTAGCCCATGATGAATCATCAAAGCACAAAACCCAATTCTTAAAACAAAAATTGATAGTTCACCAAGGATATTTACTTCTGACCCTGCAGATGAATTAGCAACAACAACTTCAACTTTTTGGGGAGCTTTAGTCCTATTCATACTGGCTGTTTGAACCTGATTAGTCTGTGTTTTGTCTTCCATACTTCATAAATTTTTTCATTATTCTAGTTAATAAAGTAGATCTTTAGGAAATGTCTGTGTAATAAATTAAAAAAACTAAGCAAAGTTTTAGATGAAAATTCAAATTTAGGAAGCTATATCAGTTAATTTTTCAATAACATCAGCAACTACCTTGTCAGGAGTAGATGCACCTGAAGTAATTCCAACATTAATATTTCCACTAGGTAAAAAATTATTTTTAAGTTCCAAATCTGATCCTAATGGTTTATGTAATATTGAGTTTTCTTCTACAGATATCCTTTCAGGCGTATCTATGTGAAAAGAAGAAATATTCTTAGTAATTGCTATTTCTTGTAAATGAGTTGTATTAGAAGAATTGAAGCCTCCTATAACAACCAGAATATCTAGATCTTCATCAACCAAAGAGAACATTGCATCTTGTCTCTCTTCAGTTGCGTCACAAATTGTATTAAACGCCAAAAAGTGACTATTTAGGTTCTCTGGTCCAAATTTTTTTAACATAGTTTTTTCAAAAACTTTTCCAATTTCCTCAGTCTCACTTTTGAGCATAGTTGTCTGGTTAGCAACTCCGACTCTATCTAAATCTTTATCAGGATCAAATCCATTAGAACAAGCCTTAGCAAATTTGTTCATAAACTCATTTCTGTTTCCTCGACCAAGAATAAATTCAGATACATAATTTGCCTCTTCTAGATCAAGTACAACTAAATACTTTCCTGCAAATGAGCTAGTAGCAAGAGTCTCTTCATGCTTAAATTTCCCATGAATTATAGATGTGAAAACATGTTTTTTATGTTTCTCAACAGTATGCCAAACCTTAGAAACCCAAGGACAAGTTGTATCTATAATATGGCATCCTTTCTCATGAAGGAGTTTCATCTCTTGAACAGTAGCTCCGAAAGCAGGCAATATAACTACATCCCCATTAGAAACTAATGAATAATCTTTAATTCCATTTTTAGCTGAAATGAATTTTACATTCATTTTTCTTAAATGGTCATTAACTGAGGGGTTATGAATTATTTCGTTTGTTATCCAAATATCTTCATTAGGGTAATGTCTTCTAGTTTCATAAGCCATCGCTACAGCTCTTTCTACTCCCCAACAAAATCCAAAAGCTTGGGCAAGCTTAATATTTAGTCTGCCTTTAGTGTAACTAAAACCATTATCTCTTATAGAACTTATCAAATCACTTTGGTAAGCTTCTTCTAACGCTTGAGCTCTTTTTGTTGGAGAATCGAAACCCCTTCTATTGTATCTGTCAGAATGATGAAGAGATCTTCTAAAAGCTTGTGTATCCATATTTTTATCTTACTACAAATTTACATGACTTAATTAATGTATAACAAAAAAAAAAGCCTGGCATTTGCCAGACTTTTATTATTTAAAAAACAATTATTTAAATTATTTAGTTGAAGCAAATTCAGGATAAGCTTCCATTCCATGTTCACCGATATCAAGACCTTGGGTCTCTTCCTCTTCAGAAACTCGGATACCTCCAAATAATCCTCCGATAATAGACCAAGCAACCCAACAAGTGACTATAGTCCAGATAGCATAAGCACCAGCACCTAAAGCCTGAATACCAAGCTGATCAATTCCTCCACCATTGAATAGGCCAATACCAGCAGCACCAGGATCCATGGATTCAACGCCCCATAAACCAATTACTACTGTTCCCCAAACACCACATACACCGTGAACGGAAAATGCACCAACAGGGTCGTCAATCTCTGCAGCATCTAAAGCTGCTACTGAGAATACAACAATAATCCCTCCTACTGCACCAGCAACCCATGCTCCTACAAATCCCATATTTCCACAACCTGCAGTAATACTTACCAGACCTGCAAGAATACCATTGATAATCATTGTCAAGTCAGGCTTACCTGCAGTTAAAGTTGAAAGGATAGTAGCAGCAATTGCTCCACCAGCAGCAGCCAATGTGGTTGTAACAGCAACGTATGCAACATATTCATCCATTGCAAGCTCTGATCCTGGGTTGAATCCATACCAACCAATCCACAAGATTAATGCACCAAGTGTTGCTAGAGCCATGCTATGCCCTGGCATTGCCTGAGGTTTACCATCTAAGTACTTACCAATTCTTGGTCCTAGTAACATTGCTCCTACTAGACCAGCCCATCCGCCAACAGAGTGAACGATTGATGAGCCAGCAAAATCGATAAATTCTACTTTACCAACAGTGTTCAACCAGCCACCGTTCCACTCCCAGCTTCCTGAGATTGGATAAATGATACCTGAAAGAACAATTGCGAAGATAACAAACTCTCCAAACTTAACTCTTTCTGCTACTAAACCGGAAACAATAGTAGCAGCAGTTCCAGCGAATGCTGCTTGGAAAAGAAAGTCTACAGAAGGTACCAACTGAACACAATCATCTCCAGCTAAACCTGCAGCACACTCTAGAGCTGCTGAAGGATCAGGATCAACAAAAAATCCGCCCCAATAAAATACTCCATCAATAGGAGCGCTACCACCATACATGAGGTTGTATCCAACAACCCAATATGCAGTAACAGCTAAGGCAAATACAAAAAGATTTTTTGCAAGAATGTTTACAGCGTTTTTAGATCTACACATACCGGCTTCAACCATGGCGAAACCAGCGTTCATGAAGATTACAAGAATAGTAGCTACGAACAACCAAAGGTTATCAGCTAGGAATGAAGCGGCCTGAGGACCTGTTAAATCACTAAGGGAAGTACCTGCTTTAGCAGCAAAAGTAAAAATACTTAAGCCAAATAAAGCTATTGGTACTGTGGCTAGCCAAACCAAAGATTGGTTTGTTCTCAAGCCACGAATGCTGCGCAAGAGAAGCATTGGCCCTTCAAGAAGACTCACTTCCTGAAGACGAGAACGCTTAGATCTTGGCTGCGAATGCAAAGCAGTGGTCATAAAAAAAAATTAGATCTGCAAAAAAACAGTTTGTGCTGTTTCCTTTCATATTCAATTTTGCTCAAAAAACTAATTAGTGTCTAGTAGTCGTTGTTACCATTTCTATAGTTGCACCCTAAAAAATTTTTTGTTAGATTTAAAAATTTTTTTTTAGAATTTTCAAAATATCAAGTTTTTTTATTTATTTCAAAGGTTTAATTCCATTCCATGTTATGTGGTCGTTGTGAAATTCAAAGGAACATGGGATTGGAATCATTCCTGCGCCTAAAGATTCTCTAAAAAGATTGCCGTATAAGGGATCCGCTTCATCTCCAGGAGAAAAGAAACAAGCGTCTTTTCTCGTAATACAAAGGACTAAAACACTTTTACTTGCAGGAATTAATGCCTTTAATTCTATGAGGTGTTTTTGGCCTCTTTTCGTTACTGTATCTGGGAATAGAGCAACATTTTCTTTAATCCAGGTAGTATTTTTGACCTCGATATAAATGTTACGTTTATCAGGATTTGAAGATTTTGGAGTTAAAAAAAAGTCAATTCTGCTTTTTTTATCTTTTCCATAAGGAACTTCAGATTTAATTGTCTCTATTTCTCCAATTATTTCGTTTAGCAAATTTTTCTCAATTACCTTTTTGATCAACTTATTCGCAAATAGGGTATTAATGCCTACCCAAACCTCCTCATTTTTTGCATTTAAAACACATATCTGTTCCCAAGTAAAAGGTAATTTTCTTTTTGGAGAAGAGGAAACACTTATTCTTACTTTTGCCCCCTCTGTCAAAAGCCCCTTCATTGGACCTGTATTGGCACAATGAGCAGTTACTACCTGTCCACTCTCTAATTTAATATCAGCAAGAAACCTTTTATACCTCTTAATTAAAACCCCTTCAATTAATGGATCAAATTCAATTATCCGATCATTCATAAATATGCCGTTAGTTAAAAAACAAATATAATTGAAACTTAATCTTCTTGAAAATTTTTAGATAAATCCAAATGCATACATTTTTAAAAAGTAATGTTTTTTCAATTTCATTTGGTACTGGTCTTAGTAAATTAGCTGGATGTATAAGACAAATATTTATAGCTGCTGCTTTCGGGGTTGGTATAACATACGATGCATTTAATTATGCGTATATAATTCCAGGTTTTTTGCTCATAATAATAGGTGGGATTAATGGCCCTTTACATAATGCGGTAGTTGCAGTTCTAACTCCCCTTAACAAAAAAAATGGGGGGATTGTTCTAACTCAAGTAAGCATAAAAATTTCAATATTATTGTTAGGTTTAGCTATATTAATTTACTTTAATTCCAGTTTATTAATTGAATTATTAGCCCCCAATCTAAGTTACCAAGCTAAATCTATTGCCACTTACCAATTAAGAATTCTTACACCTTGTATCCCTTTATCTGGCTTCATAGGTTTAAGCTTTGGAGCCTTAAATTCCCGAAGAAAATTCTTTTTATCAAGTATAAGTCCAGCCATAACAAGCATAACTACTATTTTTTTTATTTTATTTAGTTGGATTTTTAACCCACAAAATACATCTTCAAATTTCCTCACTTATACGGGATTACTAGCTTTTGCAACTTTGGCAGGAACTTTTATTCAATTTATTGTTCAAATTTGGGAAATAAATAAAATCGGCCTCTTTAGATTAGAGTCAACCTTCCAATTATTTAAAGATGAAGAGAGGAGGATTTTCAAACTAATTATTCCAGCATCTATCACATCAGGTCTAAGTCAAATCAATGTTTTTATTGATATGTTTTTCGCTTCCAGTTTTCAAGGAGCAGCATCGGGAATGGCTTACGGAAACTTTCTTATACAAGCCCCATTAGGCATATTATCCAACTCTTTAATTTTGCCATTACTTCCAAAATTTTCTAAATTGAGAAGTTATAGAGACAAAATAGGACTCCAAAAAAACTTAATCTCTGGAATAGAGTACTGTTTCTTGACAACTATTTTTTTAACTGGATTATTCGTAACATTCAATAATCAAATTGTACAGTTAGTTTTTCAAAGAGGAGTTTTTGATTATTCAGCGACTTTAAAAGTGAAGAATATACTAATTGCTTATGCCGTTGGCATACCTTTTTATCTTTATAGAGATTTACTAGTAAGAACTTACTACTCAATAGAAAAAACAAAATTCCCATTTAAGTTATCATTCGCAGGGATAATATTTAATATTTTTTTTGATTGGTTTTTAATTGGTGCGCCACTTAAGAATTTTGGGAATCTTTCACCATATAACTTTGGAGTTGTAGGAATAATTTTATCTTCAGTAATAGTAAACTTTATAGTTTGTATTTTGCTTTCTTTCAATCTGCGAAATGAAGATATCCATTTGCCTAACTTGGATTTATTTAAGAAAATTACCCTCATGTCATTAGCATCATTTATAGATAGCACACTTTGTTTTACGATTCTAAAAACTACGAATAACTTTAATTCAAATTTCGGAGAATTTTTATTATTAATATTTGGATCTCTAACTTTTTTTGTAATTTATTTTTTACTTACAAAATTTCTGAACGTAAATAAATTGAAAATTCATCAAAACAGAATTTAGAAATCAAAAAAAACTTTCCAAAATCTCCTCTAATTCAAGAATTTGTGAGGTAGTGATTAAATTAATAAGCGGAATACTGTTAACTCCATCACCTACTTTCACATTAATTGTTTTCAAACTTATTTTTGCAGCCTCTAATGGGCCTTTATCTTTATTACTTATACACTCTATGGCAAGATTTCTAGCTAGACCAGCATCTCCTAGATATAAATTCCACTTTTCTATTTTTATAAAAACCTTTTCTGAAATAATATTTTCTAGATCACTTATTCCTATCTGAGAGTTCATAAATAAAAGTTGCTTTAAGTTGATTGTTTTGCTGTATCCTTAGGTTTTTTTATAACTACAAAAAGTAAATGGGATGCTAAAATAATTGACCAGAAAATTGCAAAATTATTAAAAAAGGCAATCTCATATTTAATTTCTTTAAAAAGCCAAGTACCACTTACAACTGCAGTAAATATCATACAATGAATCACAAAATTTACTATTCTAGAAAAATGTTTATAGGTGGGATCCTCTAAATCACCATTTCCGTACCACTTTATAGGCATATTTATAAGATTGATATTGTTAATAATAGATATTTTACCCGAAATCTAGTTGACTAAGAGACCCTGAAACAGAGATATTACAATTTATGCGCCTGTAGCTCAGTGGATTAGAGCACCTGACTACGGATCAGGGTGTCGGGAGTTCGAATCTCTCCAGGCGCGTTTTAAATTATGAAATATTCTTTTTATATTTTTCTAAAAAATATCGTCTATATTGAGATTATTACTTATCAAATTCAATGAATATCCTTCAACATCTTAAAGAAAGTGATCCAGTAATATCAAAGTTAATTGATTCTGAAAAAAATAGGCAGGAAACTCACCTTGAGTTAATTGCGAGTGAAAATTTCGCATCAATGGCTGTCATGCAGGCACAAGGATCAGTACTTACTAATAAATACGCGGAAGGATTACCTCAAAAAAGGTATTACGGAGGATGTGAATTTGTTGATGAAATCGAAGAATTAGCTATTCAGAGAGCTAAGAAATTATTTAATGCAAATTGGGCTAATGTTCAACCTCATAGTGGAGCGCAGGCAAATGCCGCGGTTTTCTTAAGTCTACTCAAACCTGGCGACACAATCATGGGAATGGATTTATCTCACGGTGGGCACCTTACTCATGGATCTCCAGTCAATATGAGTGGTAAGTGGTTCAATGCAGTTCACTATGGTGTAAATAAAGAAACTAGTGAATTAAATTTTGATGAAATAAGAGAGATAGCACTAGAAACGAAACCAAAATTAATCATATGTGGGTATTCTGCTTATCCAAGAACAATTGATTTTGAATCATTTAGAAATATTGCTGATGAAGTTGGAGCATTCTTAATGGCGGATATTGCTCACATTGCGGGGCTTGTAGCAAGTAAACTTCACCCAAATCCAATCCCTTATTGTGATGTAGTAACTACAACTACTCATAAGACATTGAGAGGGCCAAGAGGGGGACTTATCTTATGTAAAGATGCAGAATTTGGAAAGAAATTTGATAAATCTGTTTTCCCTGGAACTCAGGGTGGTCCCCTAGAACATATTATTGCTGCTAAAGCAGTTGCATTTGGAGAAGCCTTACAACCTGATTTCGTTAATTATTCCCAAAAAGTAATAAAAAATGCCAAAGTTATGGCTTCAACTTTAATAAGTAGAGGCATTGATATTGTTAGTGGAGGTACTGATAATCATATTGTTTTACTCGATTTAAGAAGTATAAACATGACTGGTAAAATTGCTGATTTGCTTGTAAGCGAAGTGAATATCACGGCAAATAAAAATACTGTTCCATTTGACCCTGAATCACCTTTTGTGACCAGTGGGCTAAGGTTGGGTACTGCTGCTTTAACTACCAGAGGCTTTGATGAAAGTGCTTTTGCTGAAGTTGGCGAAATTATTGCTGATAGATTACTTAATCCAAATGATTCACTGATTGAGAGTCAATGTAAAGAAAGAGTATTAACGTTATGTAATCGTTTTCCTCTTTATGAAGGCAAACTTGAAGGATCAATTAAATGAGTCCTAATTCCAAGGGAGTTGAAATTCTTTCTATTGGAACTGAGCTACTTTTAGGAAATATTGTAAATACAAATGCTCAATGGATTTCTGAGCGATTATCTCAATTAGGCTTAAATCACTTTAGGCAATCAACTGTAGGTGATAATTATGATCGAATTATAAACGCAATTCAAGAAATATCGAAAAGAAGTAATCTTCTCATTACAACGGGTGGCTTGGGACCCACCCCAGATGACTTAACTACTGAAGCAATAGCTAAGTCTTTTAATGTTCCTCTTTTTGAAAGAAAGCACTTATGGGATGAAATTAAACAAAAGCTTTCAAACTCAAAGCTGCAGGACAACTCTTCTAGCTTGCGGAAACAATGTTTCTTCCCAAATAATGCACAAATAATTAATAACCCTAGGGGCACCGCCCCAGGAATGATATGGGAGCCAATAAAAGGATTTACTATTCTTACTTTCCCTGGCGTGCCAAGTGAAATGAAAACTATGTGGGAAGAGACTGCGTTTGAATTTATTAAAAACAAATTCTCAGATAGTTATTCCTTCTTTTCAAATACTCTTAAGTTCTCAGGCATTGGAGAATCTAGCGTTGCAGAAAAAATTAACGATCTTCTAAATCTTAAAAACCCGACTGTTGCTCCATATGCAAACTTGGGAGAGGTTAAACTCAGAATCACAGCTAGAGCAAAGAGTGAATTGGAAGCAAAAAATATAATAAAACCTGTAAAAGAAAAATTAAAAAAAAAGTTTTCGAAATTTATTTTTGGAGAGGATCATGATACTCTCCCTAGCGTTTTAATAAAAGAATTAGCCAAGAGAAACGAAACTATTGTTTTTGCTGAATCCTGTACAGGAGGACTACTCTCTTCATCGATCACATCAATATCAGGCGCATCTAAAGTTTTTCAAGGGAGTATTGTGTCCTACAGTAATGAGCTAAAAAATTCATTATTAAATATTTCAGAAGAAAAGCTTACAAAATGTGGAGCTGTTTCTGAAGAAGTTTGTGAGGCCATGGCGATTAATGTAAAAGAGAAATTAAGATCAGATTGGGCAATAGCAATAAGTGGAATAGCTGGTCCTAACGGTGGTAGTCAAGATAAACCTGTAGGACTTGTATATATTTCTATTACAGGACCGAATAATCATATTACTAACATCAAAAAAATATTTAACTCAACCCGCAATAGAATTGAAATTCAAACACTAAGTGTAAATGTGTGTTTGAACAGCCTCAGATTAATCCTATTATCAAAAAGTAAGTAACTTTTTTTACAAATTGAGTCAAGATACCTTATTTGATAAAGTTTGGGATTTACACAAAGTTTCAAGTCTTCCTGGTGGTTCAGATCAAATTTTTATTGGTCTTCACCTCATCCATGAAGTGACAAGTCCTCAAGCATTTGGTGCTTTAAAAGACAAAAACTTAAAAGTAAAATTCCCTAATAGAACTGTTGCCACAGTTGATCATATTGTGCCAACAGATAATCAGAGCAGGCCTTTCAAAGATAATCTTGCGGAACAAATGATTAGCACATTAGAGAATAATTGCTTACAACATAAAATAAAATTTTATAATATTGGTAGTGGTAATCAAGGAATAGTGCATGTAGTAGCTCCAGAATTGGGGCTAACGCAACCAGGAATGACAATCGCTTGTGGAGATTCACATACTTCAACTCATGGAGCTTTTGGGTCAATTGCTTTTGGAATAGGTACAAGCCAAGTAAGAGACGTTCTTGCTACCCAAACCATAGCCATGAACAAATTAAAGGTAAGGCAAATTTGGTGTGAGAATCAATTATCTAATGGTGTTTATGCTAAGGATTTAGTACTTCATATTATTAATAAACTTGGTGTGATGGGTGGGGTAGGTTTTGCATATGAGTTCGCAGGGCCTGCGATCAATGCATTATCAATGGAAGAAAGAATGACAATATGCAATATGTCTATTGAAGGAGGAGCAAGATGCGGCTACATAAACCCTGATGAAAAGACCTTTACTTACATTAAAAACAAATTATGTGCTCCAAAAAATGAGAATTGGGATAAAGCGCTTACATGGTGGAAATCATTAAAGAGCGATGAAAATTCAATTTATGATGATGTAATTAAATTAGATGCTTCTAAAGTAGAACCAACCGTAACCTGGGGAATTACTCCGGGTCAAAGTATAAGCATTAATCAAAAAATCCCTCTTTTAGATGACTTGTCCCCAAATGACAAATCAGTTGCTGAAGAGGCTTATGAATATATGAGTTTCAAGCCAGGACAAGCAATAAAAGATACTCCTGTAGAAGTTTGTTTCATAGGCAGTTGCACAAATGGTAGAATCAGTGACTTAAGAGTTGCAGCTAAAGTATTAAAAGACAAAAAAGTATCTAAGAATGTAAAAGCATTTGTAGTTCCCGGTTCAGAGAAAGTAGCCAATGAAGCAAAACAAGAAGGGCTTGATAAGATATTTAAGGATTCTGGATTTCAATGGAGAGAGCCAGGCTGCTCAATGTGTTTAGCAATGAATTCAGACAAGCTAATAGGTAATCAAGTTAGTGCTAGTTCTAGTAATAGAAATTTCAAGGGTAGACAGGGATCTCCTAGCGGTAGAACACTGCTGATGAGTCCAGCAATGGTTGCTGCTGCTGCAATTAATGGCAAAGTTAGTGACGTTCGAGAATTTATAAACAAATGAAATCAGAGTTTACCCCACCAATTGGAAAAATTTCACAAATAAACGGGCAATGTATTTCATTGATTGGTAACGACATTGATACAGATCGAATTATTCCAGCGCGTTTCTTGAAGTGTGTTAACTTTGATTCCTTGGGTGAATCTGTTTTTGAAGACGATAGAAAAACGTTAAAGGGAAGGCATCCTTTCGATCTAGAGGAAAATAAAAATGCCACAATACTAATTGTTAATAGCAATTTTGGATGTGGTTCCAGTAGAGAACACGCCCCTCAAGCACTTATGAGATGGGGCATAAAAGCAATTATAGGCGAGAGTTTCGCCGATATTTTTTATAGTAATTGTATTGCAATTGGGATTCCATGTTTCACGCTTACTAAAAAATCAATACAAGAAATTCAAAAATATAACTTTAGTAAGTTTTTATTCTTAGAAATTGATTTGAAAAATTCCTTAGGCAAATCAAAATTTTTAAATTTTAAACTTGAAATTAAGGAAAGCTCAAAAAAAATGTTTTTATCAGGAGAATGGGATGCCACCTCAACACTACTTGAAAATGAAAATCTAATTGCAAATAAATATAAAGATTTACCCTATTTGAAATTTAATGCTCATCTCTAATAATTAATTAAATCCAAAGAGACTAAAAGAAATTCCTCCTGCTCGATTATGAGGTTGATAAAAAATACCAAATTCATAGCTTCTTTTTTTCCAATTTAATGAGATTTTAGAATCTATAAATTCACCATAATCATCAGAATCACTTGTAAGGTTTAAAGTTCCAATACTTTTGAGAATAACTGGTCCAAATAATTGCTGATCAAAAGCAATATTTAAAGTGAACGAATCATAAATTTGGTCGAATTTAAAAACACTTTCTCCACTTTTAAATTTATAGAAAGGGAAAAGACTTAAACGAGTATAGTCAAAAGTTTTATTTTTAAAATTGCCCATTATTAATTCTGGACCCATACCTAATCCTAAATATTCTTGATGATCTCCATTTTCATAGAAAAAATATGATGCTTCTAATCTTGTGTTAAGACTTAATCCATTTGTGATTGGTTCAGGAATATAACTATATGAAATGTCAATAGATTTATTTTTAGGATCATCAATACTAATCGGAAATTTCTGATCAAGAGAATAAAATAAATTACCTTTTAGGTTAGTTATCAGATTTTTTGTATTTAAAGCCTCAGCACTAATATTAGCTAAACCTAAAGATAAAAATTCTGTCTTTTGAATACCATCAACTATCCAATTAGTTTCCTTTTGAAGTTTTGAACCATAACCTGAATAAATTTCCGCTTCCCCCAATGACCCATTCCAAACCCTCTCTCTATAAATCCCATAAAAACTTTTATCCCATTTTGCATCTAAAAAATTAATTTCTTTACTAAATTTAGTTTTTAATCTTAATGCATCTGAAAATTTATCAAAATCAAAAGAATTTAAATTCTTCTCTATTTCTAAATTCCAATTATTTATTGTGCCATTTATCTGGGATTTTATAGCAAAATAATCTTGAAAACTTGCATCTCTCTTAACCTTCTCAGAAGTTATTGATTCGTCCTTCTTTACAAAACTTTTTGTATAACCCTTTAGTGAGCGCTGAATCAAGAATTGCGGCTCTAAATCAAGAACAAAATCATCAGATATATCTATAGGGTTAAATTTTCTACCAATAAAATAGCCATCCTTATCTAAATTTTCATATCCTAGATTCCATCTGTTTTGAAATTTCAAGAATTCTCCAGACTTAGTTAAAGTTCTATCTCCAAGCCAAAATGGAATTGATAATTTTTCTTCAAATATTAAATAATTTAATGATGAATCAAATCGTAATTTCTCTGCTTCAGAAGTAACTTCTAATGAATTAATTGCTAATTTAACTTGTTTCGACTCAAGTAAATCATTAGTAAATAATGCCTTCTTACTTTTCCATTTTTTTCCATCTATATTTATCTTATCTGCTGAAAATAGCCAATTCTCAACCCTCCTCGGAGTATGTAAAACTTTCGTTTTTTTAAATACAAGTAACTTTTCTATCTTATTAAAATCTGATGAGCTGAAATTTGAGGATAAGTCATCCATCAAGGTATTGGTATTGATAGATCCCTCAATATCTAGTAAATAACCTTTTTTACTTATAAAGCTGTACTCCAGCTGTGAAACTTTAAAGATTTGATCTCCTAATATCAAGACTATATTTCCCTTGGCACTAATTTTTTTATTTAACTTATCGTAAATTAAATTATCAGCTTTAAGAAGTTTGCCTCTAAATGATAAGGATACGTTGCCTTTTGCATAAATAACATTATTTATTTCAGACTGTGTATCAGATTGGATTGTTAACTCTTGTTGCTTTTCGGCTTTAGCCACTAAAAGTGAATCAAGATTTTTCTTTAATAAATTTAAATAAGTATTATCATTATAAATTTTGGAAGAATATGATGTAATTCCTTCATTAGATATTTTTGAAGAAGTTAATTTTATATTTCGATTATTAATATTCTTATTAATTTTTGTGAATTCAGCTGATTCTGATGGCTGTAGAAAATTAATAAATAAAAAAGAAGAAAATATTACTTTTTTTGAAAATCCTAAAATCAATTTAAATAATATCAATTATAAAGATTAATCTTGAGGACTTTCTAAGTCTTTTCTATTTGGTGTTCTTGTTGGATCACTTGCTAAAAATCCAAAAAGAAAAATTCCTACGAAGAAAAAAACAATTGTGTAAACAGAAATTTTTAAGGCAAGCATGGAAATAGATTAACTGACAGATTTATATCCTATTTAATTTATATTTAAATCATGGTAAAAAGTTTACTTTTTGTATTTTTGGTAGATTTTGAAATACTTTTTTAGGAAACTATTCAAAAATTAGTATCTCAATCCTCATGATCGTCCCAAGGATCTGTTAATTTTGCTGCTTTAGGTCCAAATGCAGTCCAAAGACCAAAACCTGTTAAAGCTAGAAGTATTGTCAGAATTATTACTGCTATGGAAACTGCAGGATCTGGAGCAGATGATAAAGTTTGCATCAATTTTGCTAAGTTTGTAAACAATTTATGTATAAGTTCTTATACAATAGCGAAATAATATTCGATTTTGTGATTTTAACATGGGTCAAAAAACAGCATTAGGAAGTCTTTTAAAAGCAATTGGAAATTCAGGTCAAGGAAAAGTTGTACCTGGCTGGGGAGCAGTTCCTGTGATGACAGTCATAGGTCTACTACTTCTGGTTTTTTTAGTTATTCTTCTACAAATTTATAACCAATCCCTTCTATTACAAGGTTTCTCAGTAGATTGGAACGGCAACTAACTTTCTGAAAGTCTCTCAAAAAGTTATCTGATTCGTCTGAAAATTCCTATAAAACCTTTTTAGGAATTTTTCTTTTAATTTACTTAGTTATAGTTTGTTTGTATATTTATAATTCTCAATGAAAAGAGATTTAGAAATACATCATGAATGAAATATATTTAATTGGATTGGGAAATCCTGGTAAAAAATACTCAAAAAGTAGACATAATATAGGTTTTTTGGTCCTTGAAAATCTATCAAAAAAATATAATGCAAATTTTTTATTGAAGGATAAACTTAAAAGTTCCTGCTCAGAATTCAAAATTAATGATTCCACCTACAGGTTATTTTTACCTAATACATTTATGAATAATAGTGGTGATGCTGTCCGAGCAATAGTAGATTGGTACAAAATTAATTTGGATCAGCTTTTTATAATAGTTGATGATAAAGATCTTCCCCTTGGAAAAATAAGATTTAGAAAAAAAGGGAGCTCAGGAGGACATAATGGGCTTAAAAGCATCATTGAACAATTGCAAACTCAAAACTTTAATAGAATAAGAATTGGCATTGGTTCTCCTACGTCAATTAAAGGAGCAAATACTTTTAATACTATTTCTCATGTATTAGGCAATATTTCTCTAGAAGAAAAATCAATATTGGATAAAGTATATGAGAGGATAATTGAATCCCTCGAACAATTAAATACTAAAAAAGAAGAGTATATAATAAATGAATTAAATTCTTTTGATAAAGACCTAATTTAACAAATGCGGTCAAAACCTGAAACAATAGCCAATGTAAGTGTTAAAGAATATTGCTTTTCAAAAAAGCAAATTAAGGGAGTTGTGGAAGCTAGTCAATTTAAATGGACTTTTAAATGGTCTTTTAATAAAGGTTTATTAGTAGTGAATCCTCCTTTGGGTAGAGCATTGATTGAAGATTCTTTATTAAGATTTCTTTTAAAAAAAGATTATGAGCTAGAAGCAGGAAGTGAATACAAATTTACTATTTCAGCCAAGTTTTAATGTCAATATCTTTAGATAAAGTAAATTTATCATTACAATAATCTTCCAAAATTATTAAGGCTGAAACGGCATCCAGGTTTTTATTTATGATGAAAAGATCTTTTGGGAGTAAATTTTTTAACCCCATAATTGGAAAAAGTTCAAAGAATCTTTTTTTAGCTCTATAAGTTGTGTTTTTCTCCTCAAAAAGAATTAGATCTTTCTTGATAAATTTAAGTTTGTCTATATTTTCTTTACTAGTTGTTCCATTACCCATTATGACTTTTGATATATTTTCAACACTTTTTAAAGTTCTTACATATTTCGGGAGAAACTCAGTATTGAGAACGATTGCTTGATCAATTGTTTTTTTTTTAATATTAACCAATACCAACCCGCATTTATATTTACCAGGGTCAATAGATATTAATTTACACATATAAAATTATAATTTACTAATATTTAACTCTACTATTATTGGGTCTGCTTTTTTACTATCTTTTAAAGATACCACTTCTAATCGATATTTAATATTTGAATTTATCTTTAACGAATTTGTAATTTTCTTAATAAAGTCACCTCTTGTATTAATTTCGTTAACAATAGATCCTCTTAACTTAATTTCGTCTCTAGTTTTTCTCAACAAAGTTTTAATTTTTGAATTGATATTTTTATAATTAAGATGATTTTTTTCAAGTATTTCGCTAGAAATAACTTCTCCTCTTTTTACAATAATTTTATTTTCTAGCAACTCTGGGAATACAAAAACAAATTTATCTCCTTTCAAAACATTAGTTGCTGATTTTATCAATATGATCCAATTCCCCTCTTTTGCAGTAACTCTCTCAATTTCCAAAATATCCGTGGGTCTCCACATAAGAATATTTTTTATTTCTTTTTTATTAGGGATTACGATTCTTTGAACATATCTATCTGCACTATTGTAAATCTTTGCTAAATCTAATTTTATATTTGGATTAGTAGTAACCTCTGCAATAAATAAAGTTTGCCCTCTTTTAAAAACTACATTTCCTCTTCTAAATTCTTTAACATCACTTTTTAATTTATTTAATTCCTTTTCTTTACTATTAATCTTATCTTCAAGACTCTTCCTTTCTTCCTCCAAAGGTAAAAGTGCCTTTTTACTTTCATCCAAAGTTTTTTGCAAAAAAGGAATATCAACAAAAAGTCTTTGCCGAAATTCTTCACTAACTAAAATCAATAACCCTATAGATAATGCACTAATAAAGCCTCCAGTTATGATGGTTACAATCGTCGCCGTTTTCTTTGGTCTTAATTTTAAGATACTAAATCTTGCTTTACCAATCTTCGTACCAAGCAGGTCCCCAAATGGTGCAATTAATCCTCCAAGTAATATTAAAAAAACAATTAAAGCCCAGGCCACACTATTTCAATTACTCAATCCATCATAGTTAATAATGAATCAATTAAATCTTTTTGCAAGAGCGATTGGGTCAAATACTGTAATTTTTTTTCTTTCAATAATAAGTAGTCCGGAATCCTTTAAATCCCCCAATAATCTTGTAATCGTTACTCTTGTTGAACCAATAGCTTCAGCAATAGCTTGATGTGAAAGCCTCAAATCTATTGTGATACCTTTTTCACTTGCAACTCCAAAGTCTCTACAAAGAACCATTAAAAAGCTTACTAGACGAGACGACATATCTCTATGAGTAAGAGTTTCTATCATTGTTTCTGTTTGTAGGATCCTACTAGAAAGACCCTGCAACAATAATAGTCCTACTGATGCATCTTCCTCTATTGCTCTTAAAACAGAATTCGCAGGTGCTGTTATCATTTCCACTCTTGTGAAAGCTATTGCATGATAAAAACGATCAGATCTATGGCCTGTTAGAAGAGATAAAACACCAAAGAGACTATTCTCTCTTAAAAGAGCAACAGTTATCTCTTCACCTGACTCATAAACTCTTGATAACCTCACTGCACCTCTTCTTATCAGATAAACCCTCTCAGCAGGATCACCAGGAAAAAAAATTGTTTTAGATCTCTCTACCATTTCTGTACTGGCACCCTCTAGACCTTTAATTACTTGCATTAAAGTTCTATTGATTGGGAAACGTTCTCCAACTGAGTTAATTTTACTTTGTCCGGACTGTTGCGAACTAAAGCGACTGAATCCGCGAGAAGAAGGTATCATAAATATGTTCACTGATAAAAAATTTAAGAAGACACCTTAAAATATCTTGTATCAACAGTAACAATTTTCGATTCTCATAAGTTTTTCTATGAATTTCTCATGGTTACTCTAAACATTCTAAACGTTTTTTTAAGTAAAATTACACTATATGCAGTGTAATTAAATTCAAATTATACTGCATGTAGAAAAGAAATCTAAAATAATGGTAATTAGTTCATCTAATAATTATTCCAAAAGTAATCTTGATGTTATAAAAATAAGTACTGCCAACAAAAAACACTTAAAAAGGTTTACACAAAACGGACAAATCCAAATCTATCAATCTTCTTTTAGAGGAAGTTATTCCTCTATTATTCGAGACTCTCTAAGAAACGCGGCTCTTGGTAGGAAAGTACTTTTAGTACAATTTATGAAAGGAGGTGTTGAACAAGGGATTGCTAATGCAGTCAAGCTTTGTGGTAATTTAACTTGGGTAAGATCATCGCATTCTTTTGATCAATATAATTCTGAAGAAATTGAAAATAATGAAAATTTAAAAAGATCTATTCATGAATCTACTTATGAACTATGGAATTTTTGCAAAAAAGAATTACTTTCTGGTGAAATTGACCAAATCATACTTGATGAAATTTTTCTTGCTATTGAGATGAAGATTATCGATAAGGATGACTTGATTTCAACACTTGAAAACCGATTTATATCAGGAGATGTAATTCTTACTGGTACAGCTATTCCTAAAGATTTATTATTAATGGCCAACCAAATTACTGAACTACGCTCATAAAACAATGCTTAAAAATGATCTCTGGATAAATCAAAAAGCGTCTGAAGGAATGATAAACCCCTTCCAATCAAATTTAGTGAGGCATCTTGAACCTGATAATCAACAAAAGCCGGTTTTAAGTTATGGATGTTCATCATATGGCTATGATCTAAGACTTTCATCGAAGGAATTCTTAATTTTTAGACATATTCCTGGCACAGTAATGAATCCCAAAAATTTTAATCCTGATAATTTAGAAAAAACTGTGCTGCATAATGATGATGATGGAGACTTTTTTATTCTTCCTGCTCATTCCTATGGTTTAGGAGTGGCTTTAGAAAAGATGAAAGTACCAGAAAATATAACTGTTATTTGTATAGGCAAAAGTACATACGCGCGACTAGGAATTATAGTTAATACAACGCCTGCAGAGGCAGGATGGGAAGGTCACCTAACTTTAGAGTTTAGTAATAGTTCAGGTGCGGATTGCAGAATTTATGCTAACGAGGGTATCTGTCAACTACTCTTTTTTGAAGGTGATCCTTGCTCCACAACATATGAAGATAGAAAAGGTAAATATCAAAATCAACCAGAAAAGGTAACTCTAGCAAAGATCTAAAATGAGTAAAGTTGAACTTATTTCACTAACTCCTGATGCAGAAAAAACAATGGCTTACATTGCAAGAGTGAGTAATCCAAACAATCAGAAAAATGAAGATTATTCAAAATTATTGAGTTATTGTATTAAAAATGAACATTGGAGTGTATTTGAACAGTCATTTATGACCGTACAAATAGAAACAAACAGAGGAATTGCAGCTCAAATTTTAAGACATAGATCATTTACTTTCCAGGAATTTTCACAGAGATATGCAGATAGTTCTCAATTGGGGAATATTCCTTTACCTGAGTTGAGAAGGCAAGATTTTAAAAATAGGCAAAATTCTATTCCCGACCTCCCTGATGAGTTAAAAAAAAGATTCAATGCAAAAATTGCTTCACATTTTAAAGCTGCATCGGAATTATATGAAGATTTACTTGCTGAAGGAATAGCTAAAGAATGTGCGAGATTTGTTTTACCATTAGCAACTCCAACGAGAATCTACATGTCTGGATCATGCAGATCATGGATTCATTACATTAATTTAAGATCAGCTCATGGTACTCAAGAAGAACACAAGTCTATTGCCCAAAATTGCAAGTCTATTTTCAAACAAAGTTTTCCGGTTGTATCAAAATCTCTAGATTGGTAGAAATTATCCATGACTGCGAGGACTAACTTTATTTTTATTATTTTCTTTTAATATTGAAAATTCATTATTAATAATTTCTTCGTGAGATTTTGCTTCTTTTGCTATTTGATCAATAGAATCTCGTATTATAAATTCTTCTTGTTTACCAATAAAAGTAGATATTAAATTACCTTTTTTATCAAAAAGATTAACTTGAGGAATCCCATTAACATCAAATTTTCGGATGTAATTATCCCATTTTTGATTATCAACATTTAAAAAAACAAAATTAAAATCTTTCTCGTATTCCTCTTTTAATAAAGATACTTTTGGAGCCATTTCTTTGCAAACTTCACACCACTCAGCATAAAATTCAAGGAAAGTGGGCTTATTGTTTTTAAAAGCTATTTCAGGATCAACAGATAAATCTCCAAAACTCTTAAGAAGATAAGTTGATTGAAAAATGATATTTCTAAATAAAATCAAAGAAATAATAACAACAGCAATAAGTAAAGCGAGTATTGCTTGAAAGTTTGGGTTTAATAGTGGCTCTCTACCCTCAGATTGCATTATAAATTTTTACTCACTTAATATATTTTAAATAAGTTAAACAAATAAAGAGACTTAAAATCGGTTTCCTTTTAATCAACTGATAAAATAAGAACCAAATAATGATCAAAATATATTTGATTCCTGAAATCTAATTATGCAATCAATCTTTGGAACTGATGGGATAAGAGGAAGATTTAATAAAGAGATAACTTATTCTCTAGCCTATAAAGTTGGATATGCTTTAGGTTCAAATTTAGAAAATAATAATCCAATATTAATTGGAAGAGATACAAGGATTAGTGGAGATATTCTGCTTCAGGCAATAACAAAAGGTATAAATGCAAGTGGAAGAAAATTTATAAACCTTGGAATATGTCCTACCCCAGCTATCCCTTTTTTAATTAAAAAAGAAAAAATGAGTAGCGGGATAATGATATCTGCTAGTCATAATCCACCAGAATACAATGGCATAAAAATCTTTGATCATAATGGTCAAAAAATTAATAAAGAAGTTGAAAATAAAATTCAGAAATTAGTTGAAGAACAACATCAAAATCAATCAGTTCCTACAAAAGAGTTCTCTTTACAAACAAATAAAGAACTTATGGATATTTATATGAAAAGCTTAATCCACACAATGGGTGGAGAAAATTTAAGCGGATTGAAAATAATATTAGACACATGCTATGGATCAGCGACAACCTGCGCAAAAAAAATTTTTCAGAATCTTGGAGCTGATGTAAGAGTTATCAATAACTCGAAGAATGGTTTGAAAATTAATATGAACTGTGGTTCTACTAACCTTGAACCAATAAAAAAAGCATTAGAAGAAAATCCTGCAGATATGGGATTTAGCTTCGATGGTGATGCCGATAGAGTAATTGGATTAGATTCTAAAGGCAATGTAATAGATGGAGATCATATTCTTTTTCTTTGGGGGAGAGAACTGATGGAACAAAAGATTCTTACAAATAATTTACTAATATCAACTCAAATGGCAAATTTAGGTTTTGAAAAGGCCTGGAACAAAATTGGTGGGATTTTATATAGAACTGATGTAGGAGATAAATACGTTCATGACGCAATTAAGGAAAAAAGAGCTGTTTTAGGAGGTGAGCAGTCAGGTCATATACTTTCAAAAATTAATAACTTTTCTGGAGATGGGATACTTACTGCACTTCAAATTGCTAAATACTGTAAAAAGAAAAATATTACTTTAAATGATTGGTTTAAAAGCAGTTTCGACCCTTTTCCTCAGAAACTAACCAACATCAATTTAGATTTTAATATTAATAAAATAAATCCAAAAACAAAAATTTTAATTGATAGAACTATAGAAATTTACCAGGCAAACAATTCAGATAATTTTAGAGTTTATATAAGGCCCAGTGGTACAGAACCCTTAATGCGAGTTCTTATTGAGGCCAAAAATCAGACGAAAGTCAATTCTTTATCAAGTGAAATAACAAACAAACTCTCTTTAGAAATTAATAAAATAATGAATTAATTATTAATCAGATTTTTATATAAATCCTATCAAAAATATCAAGTTGGTTAACAATCACATACTTCTCCCTATTAGTTTTAACTTTATTTGGATTAAAAGTTTCGGAATAATTAAAATCCTTTTTATCCATCTTTTTAAACTTAGAATTTCCTGAAATAGTGCAATCCATATAATCGAATAAATCCTTTACATCAGTTTTTATAAAAATTAGGGATCCTTTTTGTAATGAGTTTGAGAGAGTATTAATAAATTCTGTCTGAATTACACGCCTTTTATAATGTCTCTTCTTAAACCATGGATCTGGAAAGTTAAAAGAAATACTTTTTACATTCTCTATAAAAAATTTACTCTGGACATCATTAAAAATATTATTAGCATTGCCAAATACAAAATATAAATTTTTAATTTCTCTTTCTCGCACTTTTAATTTAGCAGTTTTAACTAATTTCTCACGTATTTCAATTCCTAAATAATTCCAACTGGTATTAACTAAAGCTAAATCAAGTAGAAACTCACCCGCAGCACAACCTATATCCAAATGCAGATTCAATTTAGGATCACCAAACATTTCAATCAAAGAAGGGATTCTCTCAATTTCATTGAAATTTTTACTAAGGGGATTTACGTGCTGTCTCATACAAGTATTAATCTATTCCTCGGCAATAATATAAAGATTCATAATATTCATAACTATGACAATACTAAGTTAAAAAGTAACAGTTTGATGTTTAATTATTATGTATGTAAAAAGAAAAAGTTTTGAACGTTTTTAATCAACTTTATATTTGGCTATCTTTTCAACTCTCAATAATTTTCCTTCTTGGTATTCCTATTATTTTAATCTTTTGGTCAATTAAAAAAAGAAATCAAGCTGTTAATAAACTTCTATCAATTTATTGGAAAATATCCCTTTTATTTTTTATAAGCCTTTTACTTTTAATAGGTAAGTTTAATTATGCTCTTCTCGTAACAAATATTTCAACATTATTAATGACAACTTCAGTTTGGTTTTGGAACGATATAAATGATGAATTAAAAGAATATGACTTTACTTACCCCCTTACTACAACGACAAAAGTGTGGAGATGGTCTCTTACTTTTATATCTCTCAATTTCTTAATCCAAAGTTTGCAAAACTTTAACTGCTTTTCTTCTATTAATTCTGCTGCATGTGAGATATGGCTTCAGCCTTCTTCAAATTTATATATTATTATCAAAAATTTATTTAATTTTTTCTTCGGAGCTAGCTTTACTCAGCCGATAGCAAAATTTTTAGGATTATTTTCATTATTAATCTATACTTTAGGATTAATTCAATGGTCAATAATTAAATTACCTAAAAATGGAAGAAACTCTTCCTTCTCGGAAAATGGCAGATATTGATTTATTAAATAACTTAGAAAAAATAAGTTCTTTGATACCTAATAGGGCACTCAAAATAGAGGGTTATATTCTAAAAGAAAATCATAAAGAACAGTTAGAAATAATTATTTTCAAAGGTTTCAGTAGCTCTACCACTCATCCAATTGAAATAGATTTAGAAAAAAAAGTTATTGAATTTAGATATATACTTACAAAGTTTAAACTTTTTAAAGCACCCTTAGAGGAAACCAAAGAAAACTTTATAAGAGAAAATCAAAACTCAGTTTTCTTTTTGAATCAAAAAAATTGGATTTAGGAAAATTAAAGATTAATAATATTTGAACATCTTTTGCATAATCTTGTATTTTGAATTCCACTAAAAGTTTCTTTTTGATAATGCCAGCATCTATCACATTTTTCACCATCAGCCTTTAAGATTTGGATCTTTCCAAGTTCATTTTTATCGATAATTAGAGAATTATCAACTAAATCGGATACCACTTGGAAATTTGAAACTATAAGCCAATCTCTAAATAAATCGACATCTTCATTACCAAATCTTTTTAGCCAAGTCAGAGAATCTTTTACAACTTTATTTTCAGGTAAATAATTAACTTCAGTTTCTAAAGCTGCTCCGATTATTTGTTTGTTTCTACATCCTTCTATAGCTTTGTTAATTTCAACTCTCAAATTTCTCAAATTTGTGATGTGTTCATTAAGAGTTTCATTTTTCCAGGACTGTGAAAAAATTGGCCATCCTCTTTGAAATACTGATTTTTCTTTAGTTGAATATGGAATATTTTGCCAAATATCTTCAGCCATATGACAAAGTACTGGAGAAATAAGAACAGCTAAATTTTCAACAACTTTAGACATTACAAACTGACATGATTTTCTCCTAAATTGTGATTTGGAACTTACATATAACCTATCCTTAGCAATATCTAAATAGAAATTTGATAGATCCACAACGCAAAAACTTTGTAATATTTGAAAAAATTTTGAAAATTCATAATTCTCATAAGCATTTGATATTTGATCTGTAACCTCAACTAGTCTGCCTAACATCCATTGATCTAAGAGCGGCAATTGATCAATTTCAAAACTATCAATATTAGGGTCATAATCATGAATATTCCCTAGAAGATATCTTGCTGTATTACGAACTTTTCTATAAACGTCTGATAGCTGCTTGAGTATATTTGAACCAATTGGAACATCTACTGAATAATCTACCGAGCTTACCCAGAGCCTTAGAACATCAGCTCCATAAGCAGGCTCCGTTTTTTTATTATTACCTCCATTAATAATTATATTTGGATCAACAACGTTACCTAAAGATTTACTCATTTTTCTTCCGTTTTCATCTAGCGCAAAACCATGAGTTAAAACTTTCTTATATGGAGGTTTATTATTGACTGCAACAGATGTGAGCAAAGAAGACTGGAACCAACCTCTATGTTGATCTGAGCCCTCTAAATAAAGATCTGCTGGATATTTCAATTCACTTCTTTGTTCACACACTGCGGCCCAGCTAGATCCTGAATCGAACCAAACATCCATTGTATCTGTTCCTTTTTTCCATAAATCAGAATCTTTTTCATAATTTTCTGGCAATAGATTCTTAACATCCCAATCCCACCAAATATCTGCTCCATGTTCACTAAAAAGTTCTTGTATATGATTAATTATCTCGCTGTTTAGGAGAATTTCGTTACCATTTTTTTTATAAAAAACTGGAATTGGCACCCCCCAAGACCTTTGCCTGGAAATACACCAATCCCCTCTACCAACGACCATAGAATAAATTCTTTTCTTTCCAGTTGCTGGCATCCATTCAACATCTTCGATTGCCTTTAATGCAGATGATCTGAAGCCATTTACAGATGCAAACCATTGTTCTGTTGCTCTAAAAATAGTTGGTTTTTTGGTTCTCCAATCATAAGGATATCTATGCTTATAATTTTCTTGTAATAGGAGCAAATTATTTTCCTTTAAATATTCAATAATTAAATCATTTGCATCTTTAAGGACATTTGATCCTTTGAATTGGCCTGAATATTCATTTAAATTCCCTTTTTCGTCAACAACACATGTTGTAGGTAGATCATATTTCTCCCCCACATTAAAATCATCTATCCCATGACCTGGTGCAGTATGAACAATTCCAGTTCCTGATTCTGTAGTGATGTAATCACCTCCAATCACTATTCTGCAATTTTTATTTTTGGTAGGATGTTGATATTCAATATCTTCCAAGGAAGCCCCTTTAACCTCAAAAAGATTCTTTAGATCTTTATTAAATTTGTTACTAATTTCAGAAGATAATTCTTTTGCAAAAAGGTATATTCGTTTCTCTTCATCAATAGCAAAAACGTATTTTATTTTTGGATTTACTGCAACTGCTTCATTTGCGGGTATGGTCCAGGGTGTGGTGGTCCAAATAGTTATAAAAGAATTACTTAGAAAAATATCCTTTTCAATATTGGGGTTTTCTTTACAGAATTCTAATAGAATGTGTTCAGAAACTTTAGTAATTTTTAAGGAGACATAAATACTTTTTGAATAATGTTCGTCAGGATATTCTAATTCTGCTTCTGCGAGTGCAGTCCTCGAACTTGGACTCCAATGAACAGGTTTAAGACCTCGATATATATAGCCATTTAAAAACATTTTCCCAAACACACCAATCTGAGCAGATTCATAACTTTTCTTAAGAGTTAAGTAAGGGTTATCCCAATCTCCCCATATGCCCCACCTTTTAAAACCCTCCATTTGATTGTTTATTTGTATGTATGCATAATCTGTTGCTTTTTTTCTTAGATTTAGAGTATCAAGATTCTTTCTTTCATCAGATTTTAAATTCTGAAGTACTTTTAATTCAATAGGTAATCCATGGCAGTCCCAACCAGGAACATAATGTACTCTAAATCCTCTCAAGGTTTTGTATTTATTTATTATGTCTTTTAAAACTTTATTGAGAGCATGACCCATATGCAGCGCTCCATTTGCATAAGGTGGGCCATCATGCAATGTAAATGTTTTTCCTGAGTTGTTTGAACCTAGTTCGAAATCAATATTATTATTAGCCCAAAAATCTTGAATCTCAGGTTCTCTTACAACTGAGTTAGCACGCATTGAGAAGTCAGTTTTAAGTAAATTTAAAGTCTCTTTATAAGAAAAGTCTGATTTTTTTTCTTTGCTATTTTGAGATTTCATACAACGGTAAAGGCGATATTGGTGATCAATAGAATTGTTTGAATAAATCTAATTTACTATATTCTTTCTTATATTGACCTGTAGTTTTTTTGGCATGTTGCAAATAACCAATATGATTTGGTTTCAGACTTTTATATTATCATTTTTATCATTTCTTACCCACTTTTTTGGACTTGTATTTTGATTGTTCCTACCAAAATTAAATAAATTTAAAGGTTTTGCAAAATTCCTAAGTCCAAGATTAATAGCCTCTAATATTTTCGAAAGATTATTTTTGAATTCCAGAAAGGTAGTTAATTTATTTTTTTCTTTATCTGTCAATTGATTCCATCTAGATAAAAAAAGCTCTACTAGATATAAAAAAACTACTACAGTAAACAAGAGGAAAATTAAAAATAATGATTCATCTATAGTTTTATTTTTAATTATCAAAAAGAAACCTATTAATAAATTCAAAAAAGCTTTTATTAAGTCTTTTGGTCTACCTAGCTCAAGATAAATTAAAGGTACTAATAAAAATATAGTCCCAACAACTATGTAGAAAAATCCCAAATAAACTATCAAATTATTCATTTAATTAATTAATTAATTAAATTATAAGAAGTTGAAATAGATAAACAAACTTACTATCAGAATTCCCTTAAGTGCGGTCGGGGAGACTTGAACTCCCACACCCGAAGATACGAGTACCTAAAACTCGCGCGTCTACCAATTCCGCCACGACCGCTCAAATAAAATAATAATTGAAAGAGGTTTATTTTAAAAATATTTTTAACTTAAGATGATTAATTTGACACATAAAATTTAAATTAAATATCTCTAAAAAAAAATTTTTTAATCTTAGTATTTAATCATACATAAATATTAGTTATATTATTTAAAGAATATAAGAAACAATTTCAAACTTAACCAATAAAAATAAAACAACATTAACTAATTCTTCAAGAACATTAAATTGGCAAAAGGAGATAAAAAATTACGTAGATCCGCCAAGTTTTTGGAATCCAACGTTAGGTCTTTTTTTTGGAGGTTATTTTCTCGCTTTTCTTAGTATATGGCAATGGTATAGAGGTGTTTGGCCTCTACCTTTACTTGTAGCCACTGCTTTTTTGGCTTTGCATATTGAAGGTACTGTCATTCATGATGCATGTCATAAAGCGGCCCATCCAGTTCCTTGGATAAATCAAGCAATGGGTCATGGCTCAGCAATTCTTTTAGGATTTAGTTTTCCAGTTTTTACAAGAGTACATTTACAACATCATATTCACGTAAATCATCCAAAAAATGATCCAGATCATATCGTCAGTACTTTTGGTCCAATTTGGCTAATTGCTCCAAGATTTTTTTATCATGAAGTATTTTTCTTTCAAAGAAAACTTTGGCGAAAATATGAATTACTTCAATGGGGAATTGAAAGATCAATCTTTATAACCATAATCTTTGCCGGTATAAAGTTTGACTTCATGAATCTAGTTTATAATCTATGGTTCGGACCAGCATTAATGGTGGGAGTTACTTTAGGAATATTTTTTGATTATCTGCCCCATAGACCTTTTCGATCAAGAAACAAATGGATAAATTCTCGAGTTTATCCAAGCAAATTTATGAATTTATTAATAATGGGCCAGAATTACCATCTCATTCATCATCTTTGGCCTTCGATTCCTTGGTTTGAATACAAAGTAGCATATGAAAAAACTAAACCTTTATTGGATATGAAAGGCTCCCCTCAAAGAGTTGGAATTTTTGAAAGTAGAGAAGACATTTTTAACTTTATTTATGATTTATTAATAGGTGTAAGAAGTCATAGCAAAAGGAGGGGAAAGATAAGAAAAATTATAAATTTGTATCCAGGCTATAAAATAAAAAAAGTTTTATTAAAGATAGTTAATAAAACTTTTATTGGAAGCAACTAAATCATTCATTAATAATTTTGGGTACTTTAAAGTATTTATCTTCTTTAGATGGACCCAATTTTAAAAGCTCTTCTGTGCAATCAGAATTTTTCTTTTCGTCTTTTCTAAAGACATTAATAACCTCAATAGCTCTTGTTTTACAAGGCACATCATCTGTATCAATTTTTTCAAGTTGTTTAATATATTCCAATATTTTTTCTAATTGTTCTGCATGATTATTAATTTCATCCTCGTTCAGTTCCAATCTCGCTAAGTGGGCAACTTTTTTTACCTCCTCTTTAGTGATTTTTGTCATACTTAAAATATTCTTATTTATTAAATAATAGTGTATCCAGAACATTTTATTTATATATCCTTTAAATTTCCAATAAAAAAAACTAATAATCACATCTTTTTGAAAATCAATTTCAATTAATAGCCTTAAGTATCTTTCTCGGCTAAAAATAATATTAGATAAATATTGAAAAATAGAAAAAAACTTATTTCCAAAAAATTTTTTTTATCGGCACTCTAAACTTGTTGCACCAGATTTAATAGGTTGTTACCTCATAAAAAAGAATAATGAGAAAGATCAAATTAAGGGGCTTATTGTTGAAACTGAAGCTTATTCACAGGAAGAGGAGGCCTGTCATGGCTTCAACAAAATGACTCAATCAAATAAATCATTATTTGGAAAACCCGGAACATTTTATATTTACAAATCGTATGGCATTCATCATTGTTTAAATATAGTTACTGATAAAGAAAATTTTGCGAGTGGTGTATTAATCAGGGCAGTTTCTATCCCTCAAAAGAATGAGAGATTAGCTTCTGGACCAGGTCTAGTTACTAAGACATTTGGTATAGACATATCATTAAACTCACTTGAAGTTCTGAATAATAATTTCTTATGGATTTCTCAAAGAGACTTAATTCTAGAACAAAAAGATCTTATTCAAACTACAAGAATTGGCATATCCAAGGCAAAAAATATAAAATGGCGTTGGTATCTAAAAAATACTCGAAGTGTAAGTAAAAGAGTAACCGGTGACAGAACACCTAAATTCAAATAATCAATTATCTTTTTAAGCGTAATGCAAATTTGGCCTCATAAACATATTCATACACTAGCTAATTTTTCAATTGAAGATTACAAATCAGTATTTGAATTGGCCAATAGATTTGATGCCCTAAAAAATGCAGGCACAAAAAAGATACCGGCCTTACAAGGGACGTTGGTAACGTCTTTGTTTTTTGAGGCTAGTACAAGGACAAAAAATAGCTTTGAACTTGCAGCGAAAAGGCTTTCTGCGGATGTACAAACCTTTGCTCCATCATCTAGTTCTTTAACGAAAGGTGAAACAATTATTGATACAGCGATAACTTATTCTGCGATGGGTGCAGATACATTAGTTATTAGACATTCATCGAGTTACATAACCTTTGAAATCGCTAAAAAACTTGATGCACTAAATTCCAAGACTTCTGTTCTTAATGCAGGAGATGGATTACATAGTCACCCCAGTCAAGGATTACTGGACATTTATACATTAATAAAATTCTTTTCCAAAGAATCACTTAATCCAATGGTTTTAAATTCAAAAAAAATTTTAATTATTGGAGATGTTAATCATTCAAGGGTTGCAAGATCAAATCTTTGGGCTTTGAGTGCATTTGGCGCAGAAATAATCTTATGTGGTCCTAAAACATTAATACCTGATGAATTTAACAATTTTTTAAAAACTCCAGCTCCAAATGAAATAAAAGATCCTGTTAAATCAAGAGGCTCCATAACAATTTCTAGATCATTAGAAGAATCAATAAAAATTGCAGATGCAATTATTGTTTTAAGACTCCAGAAAGAGAGAATGATGGAGAATTTACTAAGCAGCATTGATTCATATAGTTTGGATTATGGCTTAACAACAGATAAGTTATGTTTAAATAGTAAAGAAATTCCAATTCTTCATCCTGGTCCTATTAATAGAGGTATTGAAATCAGTAGTAAAATAGTAGATGAATATCCTAATTGCTTAATCAATAATCAAGTTGCAAATGGTATTCCAATAAGAATGGCTTTACTTTACCTATTACAGAAATACAACAAATAAATTCAAAGTAATTTAAGACTTTCAGTAAAGAAGCCATAAAATAATCCTAGTCTTAAAGAATCTAATAAAAGGACTAAAAATTTCTTTTTCCTTTTAAATCGAAAATTTCTTCTAAGAACAATCAAAATTTCAATAAAAAAAACCGATAATAAAGCAGCTACCGGATCCATAAGTTCCACAACGGCACTTACCATACCAAGAGAACTTCCTAGAAAATAACCAATTAAAAGGATAATTAGAGATATTGAATATCTTCTCCATGGATTATTAGCCCATATACTTAGTGTTTGAATATTTTCTACAATCTTTAGTTGAAAATTTGTCTTTTGAGGTCTAAAAACCATCTTACTTTTAACTAAGCAGCTTCAGAATTTGATTGAATTCTAGTGTTTCCTTCTACTAATTCAAGTAAAGCCTCAAACTGAGCCATTAATCCTCTTATTTCCCCTGGTTCAGGGAAAAGATCATCTTCTTTAATACCTAAATGCATTTCTCTTAGTTCTTGCCTTAAATAAGATAAGTGACTAATAACTTGCTCTCTCTTGTTTTTTGACATGATTTAACCTCAAAAGAATTTATTTTAAGAAATAATATTTTTCATAAAGAGATTTTGCATATATATGATTGAGAATGAAGATAAATTACCTAATAACTCCTCAAAAAATAATGGTTTTAGAAAATTTTCAAATTTTAAAAATATATACTTAAAACTATCATCAATTTTAAATAATTACTTGAGGCTTTATTATTAGAATATATCGGCTTAATTCAATATGGAATTTATTTCTGAAAATAAAATAAGTGAGAAACTAGTAAATTCTTTTGATGAAAAAATGACCCTTGAGCTCGCAAAAAGGCTGGAAGAAGATAATTACACGACACCATTTGATGGTTTAAAAGACTGGCATCTACTTAGAGCCCTTGCGATCAATAGACCTGAATTAACATCTAATTATATCCATCTACTTGATCAGGAACCTTTCGATGAAAACTAATAATAGAAACTCCAAAATAAAGGTTCTTTTATTAATAACAGGGAGTATTGCAGCTGTAAGAATTCCATTATTAGTTAGCCAATTAGCGAAAGAAAATTATGAAATAAAGTGCGTATTATCTAAAACTGCAGAAAAATTAATAAAGCCGCTTTCTCTTTCTATCTTAAGTAGAAACCCTTGCATTTTAGAAAATGATCAATGGTCAAATATTCAATCAACACCTCTTCATATAGAACTATGCAATTGGGCTGATATTTTAATCATTGCGCCTTTAACAGCGACAACATTATCAAAATGGGTAACTGGAAATGCAGATGGATTAATTCCAAGCATTTTAATGGCCAACATTAAGCCAATTATTGTTGCGCCAGCAATGAATACACAAATGTGGCTAAATAAAGCTGTCCAAAGAAATTATGAGAATTTACAGAATTACAAAAATGTTTTATCTTTGCACCCAAGTGAAGGTCTCTTGGCATGTGATGCGATTGGAATCGGGAAGATAGCCCCTAATGATCTAATTCAATTAGCTATTGAATTTATAATTTCACACAATCAAAATGCTTATCGCAAAGATTTACTTAATAAAAAAATTTTAATAACTGGAGGTTGCACCTCAGAAAAAATTGACGCGGCAAGACATATTACTAACCAAAGTTCTGGAGCTATGGGCTTACTGCTTTCTCAAGTAGCAAGGTTCAGAGGAGCTCAAGTAAAATATGTCCATGGGCCTCTGAAAATCGATAAAGATCTTACTGATGGAATAAAAAGATATGAAATTGAGACTAGTGTTGATTTAATTAGGAAGATTAAGAATGAAATTTCAACTTGTGATTATTTTTTCATGAATGCTGCAGTATCTGATTTTAAGATAACTTCTGATACTTCAGCTAAGATTCCCAAAAATAAAATTAATGATCATTTAAATAAAAATTTTGAGCTAGTCCCAGATATTTTAAAAACAATTAGTGAATCAAAAAAAGAAAATCAAGTTTTTGTGGGCTTTTGTGCTTTTACTGGATCTATTGAAGACGCAAGAATCACAATAAAGGAAAAGATTATTCAAAAAGGTTGTGATTATCTATTCGCAAATCCAATTGATATTTTAGGACAGGGATTTGGGGTTTTAGCACAAAATGAAGGTTGGCTATTCGATACAACAAATATGGAACACTATATAAAAAAAACATCAAAAATAGATTTAGCAAATAAATTAATAACTCAGATTATTTCAGTAAAAAAATAAAAAAGATTTTTTAATTTGTATTTTTTTGTAATCTTAATCATTAAAAATAATGTGATAGCTTACAATAATTCCAGTTTTTAAACATCTAAAAAGCTACGGGTTGTTTCAAGGATTTAAGAGTATTAACTTTTATGGTCCTTTCCCTAGTAATATCCGTACTGAACTTTTAGTTGACCCTTTATCATTCCTCACAGAACTTTACTGCTACTTTAAATTATGAGAATTCGTTCTTTCTTAGCTTTTGTTATTTCAATTTGTATAACTTTTGCTTTCGTACCCGTTAAAACATTTGCTTTTGCTGAAAGAGGAAATGCACAATTTACAGATGTTGTTAATACAGGAAAAGCTAATGATTGTCCTACATTAGACTCATCTCTCACCGGCTCCATATCCTTAGGGAATGGAGATAGCCTTAAAGGAATATGCATGCATCCAACTGAAGTTTATGTAAAAGTGCCAGGAACCAAAAGAAAAGCTGCAGAATTTGTTTCTACAAAAATTATTAGTCCCAGAAATAATACAACAGTGACAGAAGTTTATGGAGATATAGACTCAGGAACTTTCACCGAAAAAGGTGGAATTGATTTTCAACTTATTACTGTCTTAACTCCTGGTGGCTTAGAAGTGCCATTTGCATTTTCAGCAAAAGACCTTACAGCTAAGTTACCATCATCCATTGAGCCAGGCACTCAAGTTAGTGGTTCAACATTTACACCTAACTATAGAACTGGTGATTTTTTAGATCCTAAAGCAAGAGCAAAAAATACTGGAGTTGAATATGCTCAAGGTTTAGTAGCATTAGGAGGCGATGATGAAGAACTTGCTAAAGAAAATATTAAAGTTGATGTAAATGGTACTGGAGTTATTACTCTTTCAATCAATAATGTAGATTCTGACACAGACGAATTTGCTGGTACTTTTGAAGCTATCCAACCTTCTGATACAGATATGGGTTCAAAAGATCCACTTGATGTAAAAATAATCGGAGAACTATACGGAAAAAAGGCATGAATCCTAATTAAGAAATAAAAGGGGGGTTAACCCCTCTTTTTTTTTTCAAAATTTTTCTTTATCAATTTAAAAAATGGAATTACAACAAAAAACAAAAACAGACCCTAATGGATTAATACAGCCTTATGGAGGGGAACTAAAAAATTTAATTATCAAAGATAAAAACCTTAAAAATGATCTTATTTCTAAAGTTAATTATGTGTTTGAATGCAGCGAGAGAAATGCATGCGATGTAGAACTTTTGATGGTTGGAGCTTTTTCTCCATTGGAAGGTTTTATGGATGAAAATAACTACAAATCGGTAATTAAAAATAATAGAGATACAAGCGGTTTACTTTTTGGCTTACCGATTGTATTTGATTCAAATAATGAAGGAGTAAAAGCTGGAGAAACAATCTTGCTTACCTATAAAAAACAAAAAATAGCAGTTTTAGAAGTTAGTTCTAAATGGGAGCCTGATAAATCCTTAGAAGCTGAACTTTGTTATGGAACTAATTCTTTAGATCATCCTGCGGTTAAGATGATCTTTAATGAGAGAGGAAGATTTTATATAGGAGGGAGAGTTTATGGTTTCGAACTACCAATTAGAGAATTTCCCTGTAATACTCCTGAAGAAGTTAGAGCTTCACTGCCATCAAATTCTGATGTAGTTGCATTTCAATGCAGAAATCCAATTCATAGAGCACATTATGAATTATTTACTAATGCCTTACTTTCAGATAATGTCTCTCCTAATTCAGTTGTTTTAGTACATCCAACTTGTGGGCCAACACAACAAGATGATATTCCAGGAAAAGTTAGATATTTGACATACAAAGAATTGGAAGAAGAAATATCTGATGAAAGAATAAGATGGGCATTTTTACCTTATTCAATGCATATGGCAGGGCCAAGAGAAGCTCTTCAACATATGATTATTAGAAGGAACTATGGATGCACACATTTTATTATTGGTAGGGATATGGCTGGTTGTAAATCATCATCAACTGGTGAAGATTTTTATGGTCCCTATGATGCCCAGAATTTTGCGAATAAATGTGCAGGCGAGTTGATGATGCAAACTGTTCCTTCAAAAAATTTAGTTTACACGAAGGAAAAAGGATATATCACAGCTGAAGAGGCTAAAGAATTTAATTATCAAATTATGAAGCTTAGTGGTACAGAATTTAGAAAAAAATTAAGGAATGGCGAACCTATTCCAGAATGGTTTGCATTCAAAAGTGTAGTAGATGTTCTAAGAAGGTCTTAATATTGTTTTATTATTAGTATTATAGATTTACTAAAGATTATTTATCGTGAACAAACGTTGGAGAAACGTAGGGCTTTATGTCCTAGCTGTTATTACTGTCATTTTCATAGGTACTTCCGTTTTTGATAACCCTAGTACAGATAATGCTACAAAGACCTTGAGATATAGTGATTTTATAGAGGCAGTTCAAGATAAAGAAATTAGTAGAGTCTTAATTTCTCCAGACAATGCGACTGCTCAAGTTGTAGAAAATGATGGAAGTAGGTCGGAGGTGAATTTAGCCCCTGATAAAGATTTATTAAAAATCCTAACTGAGAATAATGTTGATATAGCTGTAACTCCTACAAAATTAGCTAATCCATGGCAACAAGCTTTGAGTAGTTTAATTTTCCCAGTACTCTTGATTGGAGGATTATTTTTTCTTTTCAGAAGATCACAAAGCGGCAATGCCGGTGGAGGTAACCCTGCTATGAGTTTTGGAAAGAGCAAAGCAAGACTTCAAATGGAACCATCCACACAGGTAACTTTCACAGATGTAGCAGGAGTTGAAGGTGCGAAATTAGAATTAACTGAAGTTGTAGATTTTCTTAAGAGCCCAGATAGATTTACAGCAGTCGGAGCAAAAATCCCAAAAGGTGTACTTCTTGTTGGCCCTCCTGGTACAGGAAAAACTTTATTAGCTAAAGCAGTGGCAGGAGAAGCAGCTGTGCCTTTTTTCTCCATATCAGGCTCAGAATTTGTTGAGATGTTTGTAGGAGTTGGTGCTAGCAGAGTTAGAGATCTTTTTGAACAAGCGAAAAAGAACGCTCCTTGCATTGTTTTCATCGACGAAATAGATGCAGTTGGGAGACAAAGAGGTGCAGGAATGGGAGGAGGAAATGATGAAAGAGAACAAACTTTAAACCAACTTCTTACCGAAATGGATGGATTTGAAGGAAATTCTGGAATTATAATAGTGGCTGCTACTAATAGACCTGATGTATTAGATTCTGCATTAATGCGTCCTGGAAGATTTGACAGGCAAGTAACAGTAGATAGACCAGATTACGCTGGAAGATTACAAATATTAAATGTTCACGCGAAGGATAAAACTCTTTCAAAAGATGTTGATCTAGATAAAGTTGCTCGAAGAACACCAGGATTTACAGGAGCAGATTTAGCTAATCTATTAAACGAAGCAGCAATATTAGCGGCAAGAAAAGATTTAGATAAAGTAAGTAATGATGAAGTCGGAGATGCTATTGAAAGAGTTATGGCTGGTCCAGAAAAGAAAGATAGAGTAATCAGTGATAAGAAAAAAGAATTAGTTGCTTATCACGAAGCTGGTCATGCACTTGTAGGAGCATTAATGCCTGATTATGACCCTGTAGCTAAGGTTTCAATCATTCCTAGAGGACAAGCTGGAGGGCTAACATTTTTTACTCCTAGCGAAGAAAGAATGGAATCAGGTCTTTACTCCCGTTCTTACCTTCAAAATCAAATGGCTGTAGCTCTAGGTGGAAGAGTTGCTGAAGAAATAGTATACGGAGAAGAAGAAGTTACTACTGGTGCATCAAATGATTTACAGCAAGTTGCTAATGTAGCGAGACAAATGATTACTAAATTTGGCATGAGCGACAAAATAGGTCCAGTTGCATTAGGACAATCTCAAGGTGGAATGTTTCTTGGAAGAGATATGAGTTCTACTCGAGATTTTTCTGAAGATACAGCTGCAACTATTGATGTCGAGGTTTCAGAGCTTGTTGATATTGCTTACAAGAGAGCTACAAAAGTTTTATCAGATAATAGAACTGTTCTTGATGAAATGGCTCAAATGCTTATCGAAAGAGAAACAATAGATACTGAAGATATTCAAGATTTATTGAACCGCTCGGAAGTGAGAGTTGCAAGTTATATTTAATTTTAAATAAATACTTTAATGAATAAGAAAAAAGATTCTTTTTCGGAGATACTGAAAAAAGGATCTTTTTTCTTACTCATTAAACCTCAAGATAATATTTACATAAATACCTCAATAAGGAATTCATTATTTGAAGAATTAGAAAGCTTAGTAAAATTAGGATTAAAAAATGTTGAGATAAGTTGGTCTAACAATGAAAATTGGTTAGATTTTGTATCCGATATCAAAATTAAATATCCAAGAATTAATTTAGGCTCTGCCTCAATAGTTAATAAGCAATCAATAAAAGATTCTTTAAAAGTTGGCTTAAATTTTTCAATGATGAAATTCTGGGATAAAGATCTTTTCAGTTATGCAAAGGCAAAAAATTATTTATTAATTCCTGGTATTAAAAATTTAAAAGAGCTTGAGGAAGCTATTAATTTGAGTTGCAAAATTATCAAAGTCTATCCAATAAAAAGTAAAGAAAATTCGATCGATATAATTAACTATAAAAATATTGATTTCATCGCTGCTGGAGGACTATCAATCGATGATGTAAAAAATTATAAGTCTATAGGATACAAATCAATTGTAATTGGAGATAAAGGTATCAAAAATCAAAAATTTGATCCAAAAATATATGAATGGCTAAAAAATAACAAAAATAATTAAACCAATGATAAATATAATTTATCCAACATAACTATTAATTATTAATTAATCCACATTGAGCATGATTAAGAAGCAAATGATCAGCCAGTACTAGAGCGACCATAGCATCAACCATTGGCACTGCTCTAGGTAGAACACATGGATCATGTCTCCCTTTTGCCTTCATCAATACTTCTTTCCCTTCAGCATTTACTGTTTTCTGTTCTTTAGCAATGGTTGCTGTAGGTTTAAAAGCTATCTTCATCTCAATATTTTCACCATTACTTATTCCGCCCTGTATACCTCCTGAATTGTTAGATGTTGTTCTTAACTTACTAATATCTTCAGACTTTATGAATGAATCATTATGTTCGCTTCCTTTTAAATAAGTTCCAGAGAAACCCGAACCTATTTCAAACCCTTTTGTAGCAGGTAAAGACATCAAAGCTTTCGCTAAATCAGCTTCTAATTTATTAAAAACTGGCATTCCTAGACCAGGCGGAACATTTCTTACTAGACATTCAATAACCCCTCCACAAGAATCTCCTTGACGCTTTAATTCCTTAATTCTGGTGATCATTTCTGCTGACACCTTTTCATCAGGACATCTAACCATATTGGAATCTATTTTAGTGAGAGAAATCTTTTCTTTATTTATATCAGAATCAATATCATGTATACGCTTTACCCAAGACAGTATTTCAGTATTACAAAAGTTTTTTAATAATTGTTTTGCTATAGCACCAGCAGCTACTCTACCGATTGTTTCTCTTGCAGAGGCTCTTCCTCCACCGGACCCAGCCTGAATTCCATATTTCAGATGATATGTTCCATCTGCATGCGATGGCCTAAATACTTGCTCCAAATTATCATAATCTCCTGGTCTTTGATCCTTGTTTCTAACCATCATCGCGATTGGTGTTCCAAGTGTTAAACCTTCCTTTAGTCCACTTAATATTTCAATTTTGTCTTCTTCATTTCGGGGTGTTGTAATGTCACTTTGTCCAGGTCTGCGCCTATCCAATTCATTTTGTATCAGTTCAATATCTATGTTTAACTTTGGTGGACATCCATCAAGGATAACTCCTACTGCACCACCATGCGATTCTCCAAAAGTACTAACACGAAAAATTTTTCCAAAACTACTACTCATAGAAA
>QCKZ01000001.1 GCA_003214975.1 Prochlorococcus sp. AG-412-C21 | reverse complement strand
TAAGTGTGAATTTTTTATTCTGAATATCTTGATATGACTTTTGGTATTTGTGATACCTCATTCTTGCTTCTTGAATTAAATCGTTTTTCTTAATCTCATAATTATTTTTTGCAATTTTGTAATTTGCTTTGGCAATATTAATTTCGGATCCTCTAAGTGGTGCAATTAAATCCCATTTAATATTTAGAGAAGGGTTAGCCGTAAATTGTGATGTTTTTAAAGTCGGTGAATTGCTACTGTACTTTTTACCTGCGACATATTTTGGTAACCCATTAGCTTGAAAATCTAAGGATGGGTATCTTTGAGCAATTTTACTCGAAAGATTAAAGCTTGCAGAGGTAACTAAATTGTTTAATGATTTTAACTCTAGATTATTTAAGACAATTTTTTCTATTTCTTGATAACTAATAAAAGAATTGTTGGATTCTTCTTCTAATAGATTATTTGTATAATTTTTTGTTTCGCTCGATAGTACATTTATAGAGTTGATACATAGAGCAAGAGGCAAGAATAAGATAGGATTTATTACTCTTCTAAGCATGTTTTATAGTATCAGTGTTATTCGATTTTCCAATCAAAGTATTTATAATATCATTTGAATCATCAAGAACGTGAATTTTGGTATTCAATTGATTTTCCACTTCTTTAATATTTTTATCATCTAAAAATAAATCAGTATTAATTTTTAACATGATTGATGGTATGTAAATAGACTCTCCTAAATCCTTATTTTGCAATCCATGAATTAGATCTTCTCCAGTTAGAAGTCCAGTTACCACTTGCTCTTGTCCCCAATAAATGCTTGGTAGTCCATATAAATTAATTGTCAATCCATCAATTAAGTTTAATTTTTTAACTGAAGGAATTAGTGCTTCGTAAACTAATTTACCAACAATCCAACTAACTTTTTTTGGGCTTTTTACTTTTTTGGGTAGGTTTTTAGTCTTCTCACTTAATGTTTTTAGAAAGCTTCTAATAGAGCCAACTCCATTAGATTCTTGTGGCATATTTTCGTAGGTTTTGTAACTAGGTAAATTTTTACCAGCTATTAAATACCATTCGTCTGCTAGCCAACAAAAACGTGTTCCAAGACTAATTTGTAATGAGGCTTGAATTTTCTCTACTTGTTTAATGGTTTTTGTTGCGTATTTCGAGCTTATTGATTTCAAACCATCATTTTCAGGTCTAAATTTTGTAAGTCCTACAGGAACTATTGCAACTGATAGTACTGTTTGAGAAGTTTTTTTGTAAAATTTAGCAAGTTCAAATATCGATTTCTCAAGAATCTCCCCGTCATTTATATCTGGACAAACAACAATTTGAGCATGTATTTGAATAGAGTTTTTTTCAAACCATGAAATTTGATCAAGAATTACTCCTGCTTTTTTATTTTTTAATAAAATTTTTCTAGTATTAGGATCAGTCGCATGAACAGATATAAAAAGCGGGGATAGTTTTTGTGTGGATATTCTTTCCCAGTCTTCTTGTTTTAAATTAGTTAGAGTTAGATAAGAGCCATAAAGGAAACTTAATCTATAATCATCATCTTTTACGTAAAGACTTTTTCTTTTACCGCTTGGCTGTTGATCAATAAAACAAAATGGACATCTATTATTGCATTGCTTGATTGAATCAAATAATGCATCTTTAAAATTAATACCTAAATTAACATCTTGATCTTTTTCGATACTTATATTGTGAATTTCATCATTTTTATCTAAAACTGATATGTTTAAAATTTCTTCACTAATAAGAATCTGATAATCAATTAAATCTCTTGGTTTTTTCCCATTAATACTAATTATGGAATCACCTGATTCAAATCCTATCTCTTGTGCAATGGAATTAGCTTCAATACTATCAATTTCTGCAGGATTTACTTTACAGTTATTATTTGGAACCAAAAGATTATTTGAATCTTCTTTGTAATCAATTTCTTGCCACACAATTAAATTCCAAATATTCTTCCTTGTTTTTATTCTAAACTCATATATGACTCAAAGTGTATTAAATACTTTTAAAATACTAAATATAATTCTGAAATTAAGGGCCTTTAATTTACTAAAATATGTCATTCGCAGTTTTTTAAAACACGATTTAAATTAACTACACTTACTTAATAGACTTTATTCATTGGAAGAATTAATTACAAAAAATTTAGAGGTGAAAGATAAATTGAACAATGAATTGCATCATACAGTTGATTCATATGAAAGTACTTTGTTATCAAGGCCAATTTCTTTAAGATTGTGGTCTTCTTTTTTTGTAATTTTACCTATATTTGTTCAAGCTCCTTGGGTTAGATTAGAACCAATTAGTGCTCTTTGCTTTACTTTTGTAATTCTCTTAGGAGCATTTCTTTTGTACAAGAAACAATCCAATAAATGGTATATCGTCAGCTCATTATTACTTGGTGTATCAGGAAGTTGGCTCGGTGGATGTTTGTTTTGGGGATGGTTAAGTCCATTTCCTATTCTTCACATTCCTGTTGAAGCTGTGGTTCTTCCGTTAGCTTTAATTGGCCTTGGTACTAATTGGAAAATTGGTTCTAGTTTTTATATCTCTTCTTTGTTTGGAACTGCAGCTACTGACATTTCAATATTTTTGACCGGAATAATGGATCAATGGAGACAGGTCATAACAGCAGATTCCGAAACTGCACCTCTAATTCTTCAAAAAACTTCCGAAAATCTTATTCAAATTAAATCATTATCTATTATTATTTTTGTTGCACTTATACTTTGGTTGATTTCAAAAGAAATTTTTGATTCTGCGACTATTGAGACGACTAATGGTAAGGCACTCTTGGTTTCTAGTTATGTAATTCAAACGACATTAATTGTGGATGGTATTTTTATTCTTTTAGCAATTCTGCAACCAAATTTTAGTGGATTGGTTTAATGCTGAGGCCTCCATTTTCGCAAGAACTGATACCAATCAATAATTGGGATGTAATTGTTGTAGGGGCAGGAGCTGCAGGACTTATGACTTGTCTTGAATTACCTGCAAATTTAAAAGTGCTGCTTTTAAATAGAAACACTAGCAAGGTATCTTCTAGTCGATGGGCTCAAGGAGGAATAGCATCTGTTGTTAGACAAGACGATTCATTCGATCTTCATGCTGATGATACTTTAAAAGCAGGAGATGGACTATGTGATTTTAAAGCTGTACAAATGCTGGTTAAAGAAGCCCCAGATTGTGTAGATAGGTTGCAGAATTTAGGGATGATTTTTGATCAAAGTTCTGATCAATTATCTACTACTTTAGAAGCGGCTCATTCTCGTAGAAGAGTCCTGCATGTTAAAGATCGTACTGGCAGAGCATTAGTTGAAGTTTTAGAAGATCATATTGAAAATAAAAAAAATATTCTTCACTGTAGGGGTGTAAGAGTAACTGAACTTCTTATTGAAAATGAAGAATGTAAAGGAGTTCAGGTTCTTGACGGAGCCAATTTATATTGGATTCAATCGAGAGCTGTTGTTTTGGCTACAGGTGGGGGTGGGCATTTATTTACTAATACAACAAATCCTGCTCAATCCTCTGGTGAAGGGATTGCTCTTGCATGGAAAGCAGGCGCTGCTATAGAAGATTTAGAGTTCGTGCAATTTCATCCAACCGCTTTAAAATTTTATGGTGCACCTTGCTTTTTAATATCTGAGGCACTTAGAGGAGAAGGTGCTATTTTAGTTGACAAAAATGGTGAAAGTCCAGTTAAAAATCTTGAAAATCGTGATTTAGCTACTAGAGATCAGGTAAGTAGAGCAATTATGAAAAATATGCATGATAATAATGTAGATCATGTTGGCTTAGATCTTCGGTATATTGACCCAGAAAAAATTGTAGAGCGCTTCCCCACGATCTTAAGTCGATGTCAGGATTATGGAGTTAATCCTTTAAATGAAGTTATACCTGTAGCTCCTGCAGCTCACTATTGGATGGGAGGTGTTAAAACTGATCTAAATGCATCTTCTACAAGAAAAGGATTATATGCCGTTGGAGAAGTTGCTTCTACAGGTGTGCATGGTGCTAATAGACTGGCAAGTAATTCACTGATGGAGTGTCTTGTTTTCGCAAGAAAAATGTCTTCAATTGTTTTGAATGATCTTCCCAAATTTGCAAAATTTGATAGATCATTGCAAGAGTTTGATATTGAAGATCCTAAAGAAGATCAAATTTCCAAAATTGCTGAAAAAATTGATGAACTAAGAAAACTATGTTGGTTAAATTTAGGTGTATCTCGAAATAAGATAAATATGAGTAAATTTCTAAATTTTATTCAAGATGATATTGATAAATTACATAAAAATGCTTTACTCAATAGTCTTGAAAAAATAAAATTTGATCAAAAAATTAAACTTAGTGAACGCAATAGGAGAGCATTGAATCTTTTACTTGATTTAAAGAATAGACAAATAACAACTATAATTTTATTAAAAGCTTGTCTATTTAGAGAAGAGAGCAGAGGAGGGCACTATAGAGATGATTTTCCAGATAAAGATAAAAATTGGGAATGCCATACTAGACAACAGTTAGATCAAAAAATTCAAAAAAGATTTATTAAAAATTAGAATCTCCTTGATAGCCTGTCTTTATGGCTAATTCATTCAAGTCGCTAGTACCACTAATGATTTCTCCATTTATTTCCCAAGAAGGAAATCCATTGATTCCTTTCGTTTGGCATAGCTCATACTCATTATCTCTTCCATCTTTAGCACATTCAACTACTTTTAATTCTTTAACTGCTTCTTTACCAAATAATTGTTTCTGATCGTGGCAATGCGGGCACCAGTATGCACTATACATAACAATATTGTTTTTACTTAAAAATTTTGCAAATTTTACCTTCTGAGGAGAGCTTGAAGTGGTAATTATTGGCGACACATTTTCAGTGGGGCTTGCAACATCAATAGCATTAGAGGGGTCAACGTTTGTTGACCAAATTAGGCCCCCCAGCAGGAAACTAATGGCTACAATGAAACCTCTAAAAATCATAGGTTCTCTACTTTCAAAATTTGCTCCAATCATAGAAATTATAAAGATAGAAAACGATAAAATTGCTGAAAGTATACAAAAAAAACAATATGCTTGAATCTTAAAAAACATTATATTTATCAATAAAAAGCTAAATGTTGATGACGCACAAGATATTAGAAATACTAACCACCATAAAAACTTATTTAATTTTTCTTTTGGGGAAATTAAATTAAGCGAAAGTATTATTGTGATAACTAATATTGATATATACGTTATGAATCCTGCTAACGAAAGAGGTATATTAACTTGATTATTTTCAAATAAAGTACCCCAAGGACTATTTAAAACTGTTTCACAACCATTTTGTATCCCTGGGCATGAAAGCGAAGTAAATAATCCCCAGTTTTTTAAAGTTATCGAACCAGTGTCAACTATGCCTATAGTGCTAAGAATTGCGATTATGATTTTTGGCCATTTCAAATCTTTTTTATTTCTTTCGTTTAAAGTCTTAAGGGCCATACAAAATGAAAGTTTGTTATTTACATTATCTATCCTAATATTATCTTGGCATGAGAGTTATATACGAAATGCTTTTTAAATCTTTTAATTCTTATTTTTCAAGTTGTGAAACAAAATAGTCTCAATGTAAAAGAAAAAAAACTATCTAAGATTGCATTCAGTCATGTTGGTTGCGAGAAAAATCTTGTTGATACTGAACATATGCAAGGCTTATTAGATAAAGAGGGTTATGAAGTTGACAGCAATATAAATGATGCAAATGTTGTTGTTGTAAATACTTGCAGTTTTATTGAAACAGCTAGAGAAGAATCTATTAGAAAAATTCTAGAATATACAAATCAAGGAAAGGAAGTAATAGTTGCAGGCTGTATGGCTCAGCATTTTAAAGATGAACTTCTAAAAGAAATCCCTGAAATAAAAGGTTTGGTTGGAACAGGAGATTATCAAAAGATAGCCAAGGTTTTAGACAGAGTAGAAAAAGGGGAAATTGTTAATGAAGTTTCAAAAATACCGGAATTTATTGCAGATGAGGAAATACCTCGTTTTGTAGATAAAAATAAATTTGTTGCTTATCTTCGTATTGCTGAAGGCTGCAACTATAATTGCGCTTTTTGTATTATTCCTAAGTTGAGAGGTCCTCAAAGAAGTAGAACAATAGAATCTATAGTTTCAGAAGCCAAAAGTCTTGCAAAGCAGGGTATTCAAGAAATCATATTAATTAGTCAAATAACAACTAATTATGGTCAAGATATTTATGGAAAACCATCATTAGCCAAACTTTTGAATGAGCTTTCTAAAGTTCCAATTCCTTGGATAAGGATACATTATGCTTATCCAACGGGTTTAACTGATGAAGTTATTAGAGCTTTCAAAGATTCAAAGAATATAGTACCTTACTTTGATTTGCCACTTCAGCATAGTCATCCAGATGTGTTGAAGAGTATGAATAGACCTTGGCAAGCTTCTTTGAATGAATCAATTTTGGAGAAAATTAGAAAAGAAATTCCATCTGCTGTATTAAGAACTAGCCTCATTGTTGGATTCCCAGGAGAAAAAAAAGAACATTTTGAACATCTTCTCGAATTTTTGGATAGGCACAAATTTGATCATGTGGGAGTGTTTATTTTTTCTCCTGAGGAAGGAACTGCAGCTTTTGATTTGCCTAATAAAGTTTCCCCAGAGGTTGCAGAGGCAAGAAAAGATAACGTTATTTCAGTTCAACAAAATATCTCTAAAGATAAAAATCAGTCATATGTTGGTTCCAAAAAGAAGATTTTGGTAGAAAAAATATCAGATAATAACGAATTAGTAGGTAGGTCCTACAATTTCGCGCCTGAAATTGACGGAAATGTGATTTTATCTATTAATACTAATAATGATTTGAAAAATTATATTGGTAAATTTGTTGAAGCAAATATTTCTTTTGCGGATGAATATGATTTGTATGGAGAGACTATTGAAATTTTGTAGTTTTTTAAATTAATTTAACTGCTCTTAAGAGCTTATCTAATGCTAAAGCAGCTCCAAAACCAAAACCAATAAATGCAAAATAGAAAATGATGTTCATTAATTTTTTTATTTTTATTTAATTTAACATCAGATGAAAAGATTAGATTGTTTCGTTTAATTTCTTAATCTTGGATATATGGTAATTTTTTGTATAAACATTCTTCTGCTTTTTGTAGTTCCCTGCCTAAATATAGAGCATGATCGAATCTGGTTATTAAGTCATTTCTTTCTTCAGTGATCAATATCCCAAGTTGTTTGGCACTAATACCTTCAAAAACTTCATTACTAACTCTTTTATTTTGAGAGTCGCATTTAATTGGTTCATTTGTTTCTGGGTCAAGCGCATATCCCTCATCATTAATATTATTTAGAAAGTGATTTAAAATTATTTTATTTTGTTCTAAATCTACTTTTATAATAAAATAACCGTTTGGATCTAAGTCTATATATCGGTTGGATAGATTATTATCAATCTTTATTTTTTCATCGAAACTTTGACTAGAATCCATTCTTAGAAGTTAATAAAAAACTGTATTAATAATATAATCTTTGGTAAAGCAAAATAATTTTTTATTTAAAGGGTATAGATTTATTTTCAAAGTCAATTTCCATCTCGGTTTGTTTATTAACTTCATTTAGCCAAGGATAAATTATATTTTCCATATTTTTGTCAAACCACTTATGCAAGCTAATGGTGCTTTTTGCAAAAAACCCCCTCCGCCTTTTATGTTTACCACCCGCTCCAGGATCAAACAAATGGATACTATTTTTTATTGCCCATTCAATTGGCTGGTAATAGCATAATTCAAAATGTAAATTAGATATTTCTTCTTCACTACCCCAATATCTACCCCATAAGTTGTTTTTATTTTTAACGCACATTGACATAGCAAAAATATGATTTGAATCATTTTTTGATGCGCTAAAAAGTAAAAGATTTTTTTTATTATCAACAATTTTCTCGAAAAATGTAGATGTTAGATATTTACTTCCCCAAACTCCCCACCTCGAACAATGTTGTTCATAAAAATTATGCATTTTTTTGAGGATTTCTTGGTTGATATCAGCTTCATTAAAAGTTTCTACTTTAATATCTTTTTTAGTAATTGATTTCCTCTCTTTTTTTATATTTTTTCTCTGATTAGAGTTAAATCTAGAAAGAAAATCATCAAACGTTTTTTCTCCATTACTCCTCCATTCACTGCTGGAATTTATCCATTCATGGTATCCCAAAGATTTAAGATGGTGGCCCCAGCTTTCATCAATATACAAAAAATTACAACTTAAAATTTTGTTTGTAATCGCAAAGCTTTCGATATGGTTTATCAGTAAATTTGTAATTTCTTTCTTATCTTTATTTTTTTTATAAAGAAATTGATATCCATTTACAGGACTATAAGGACTCATTCCAATTAATTTAGGGTAATAATTTAAATTAAGCTCTTGAGCCAATCTTGCAAATGATTGATCAAAAATGAATTCTCCATAGCTATGATTTTTTAAAAAAAGTGGAGCAATTCCTAATATTTCTTCATTTTTATAAGCAACAAAATATAGAGGCTGCCAACCAGTTTGTCTTGAAACACTTTTCGATATTTCAAGGTTTTTAAGCCAGGTCCATTCATAAAATGGATTATTGATTTCATTTGCTAATTGATTCCATATTTCCTTGGAGATTTCTTTAATTGACAATCTGACTTCAACTTTATGTATTATTTGGTTCATTTATTATTAAATCTATTTCAAATTTTTTTGTAATGAACGTGGATTTCATTATTCATTAAATTTTCAATTGATTTAATTTCCCATAGTCTTTTTAGATTAAAAATCTCATTTGTTTTTTCTGGAGGGATCCATGTATATCTACCTCCAATAATTCGTGGAATTATTGTAATTTTTATATCTGTTATTAGATCCTCTTTTATAAATGAATTTATAAGTTTTGCACCTCCTAAAAGAGCTAGATCATTTATCCCTTGTTTTTTGAGTGAAATTAAAGTTTTTCCCCATGAATCTTCGAAAAAGAGTTGTTTCTCGAAGTCATTATTCGACGAATTATTAACTTTACTTGAGCTTATTAGCCATCTTCTAATTGGTTGACGAAAGTATTTCCAATTACTGTTATATTTTTTGCTATTTGAAGCAACTATAGAAATTGGTTGGCTTTTTGATATATTTACTGGGTCATTATCATTGAGATTTTTAATTAGGTAAGTTGATTGATGAGCTATTAAAGTACCTAAACCAAAAATGGTGGCATCAACCATTGATAAGTTTTGATTTAACATTTTTTTATCTTCTTCGCTTCCAAGATGCGATTCTCCACCTCCAGGAAATGCAATTCTTCCATCAAGACTAGATGCTATAACAATTATTACTCTTGGGATACTCAAGTTTGTGTGACTAAACTATTTTCAAATTTCAACTTTAATGAATTGGTTAACTTTTGGTCAACATAAATTTCTGCAGCATTATTTGGGCTCTCTTGGAGTCTTATTTTGTGTAATTTTGCACCTAGTTTGTGTATTGGTTTTTTAAGAATATCAGAAATATATAAAGCTATATTTTCAGCAGTTGGTACACAATTATGGAAAAATTCGATGTCTTTATTTAGAAAAGTATGATCTAGTTGTTCAACTACTAAATCATTAATTATCTCTTGGAGGGCAGATAAGTCGCAAACCATTCCTGTTCTTTTATCAATGTCTCCTTTTACAGTTATATCTACAAGATAGTTATGACCATGTCCATTAACTCTGGCACATTTCCCATAGATTTTTTTATTTTCATCAAAGGATATCTCTTCTTTTGCAAGTCTATGAGCGGCTGCAAAATGAGTTTGAACTGTTAAAAATGCTTCCATGTTTTTTCCAAAATAATCTGCCCATAAATTTGGGTTTTCATAAAGCCTTAGATTTGTAAGAGGTAAATCATCCTTCAGACGACTCCAAATGACCTTTACTAATGCTTCAGTTGTGGGAAGTATACCCTCTTGATTATTAACATTAAATTCAGGCCAGACATCATTTAAAAAACGAAAATCTAATTGTCCAGTAACCTTATTTTTAATAGAGTGTTTTACATCAGAGAGATTAAGTACCATTCCATCAGAGTCTAGTTCTCCACCCATTGAAACAATAAGTTCATAATTATGACCATGACCTGGAGCAATACTGCACTTTCCAAAAAGAGATAAATTTTCTTCTCGGCTTTTTTCAGGAAGCCAATAACGGTGACTAGAACTAAAGCAGGCACGTCGAGTTATGACGCATTCACGTCCTTTCCCATGTAATGGTTTGGATTGTGTAGAAGTCATACCTGTCTGCGATAATACTATCTTAAGGTTTTAAATACGCTTTTGTCTTTATGGAACAATCCATTATCGAAAAAACAGTTCATACTATCAAGGGCAGAAGCATATTTTTAATAGGAATGATGGGTTCTGGTAAGTCAAAAACTGGTTTTAAGCTGGCTGAATTATTGAATTATAAATACATTGATTTAGATTCATTAATAGAGAAGTTGGCAAAAAAATCTATCAATCAAATTTTTAATGATGAAGGAGAAGATAATTTCCGAGAATTAGAAGCAAACTGCCTCAAAGAAACTATCAAAATTCCTTCATTAGTAATCTCAACTGGGGGAGGAATAGTTACCAAATTGGAAAACTGGGGAATCTTAAGACAGGGAATAATTGCTTGGATAGATCTCGACAAAGATATAGCAATTGAAAGATTGAAAAATGAAATTGAAAAAAGGCCACTACTTCAGGGAAAGAATTTAAATGATTTGTATATGAGCATTTTTCAATCTAGAGAAAATTTGTATTCTCAAGCAGATTTAAGAATTCAGGTAAAAAGGGAAAATATTGAAGAAGTTGCTATGAAAATAATCAATGCAATTCATAAAGAAATAATGAGTTAATCTGGTTCAATTCTTACTGCAAACCATTTGATAACGTAGCCTAATTTTATTTCTAATTCATAAGTGCTTTCCAATAATTCTTCAAAAAATTCCTGATCAGGATTTTCTATATTTTGATATATTGTTTGTGTTTCTGTCTTACTAAGCCAATTCTTCAACCATAAAATTGCTTCTTGCTTTGATACAATTTTTTCTTTTGAATCTGGCTCTAATAATACATAATGATCTGATGCTCTTATTATTGGATTTGACATAATGAAAATTCTTCTTGGATTAATTCTTTGCTTGACTTATCAAGGAATTTTTTTAGAAAGTTCTTTTGCTTTAGTAGATTCTAACGTACGAGAGTTTTTGGAAAATCGTGTAAATCAATGGCCAGAATTATATTTGCCAGATTTTAAATTATCTGATACTTCTAAAGATTTAATTTATCCTAAATGGTTCGAGGGGAATTGGCTTGTTACCTCTCAAGATATAATTAATGATTCAGAAGAGCCAGTTATTTATAAAGTAAATTTCTTTAACAATGATTCAGAATTAATTGTTGGTAATCGTGCAAAAAATTCTGAATCTATTGGAAAAGCAATATTTGGTGACACCTTAATCAAGGTTGTAAATGATCCTAAATCTATTAATAATCAAATTACTTATTTAAAAAATGATTTTTATATTGAATCAAGAATTAAAGGGAGGAATCAGATCCAAGATGATGATATTTTTTTCGCAGATGAGTTAGTTATACAAACAGCGCATAAGCCAGGTGCTTCAAGGATTAATCAGGTAGAGACAATTAGTAAATTTCAAAAATGTTCCGAAGAAATATTGGAAGTTAATAATTCAATCAAACCATCAATTTGTGGAGTGCAATATGTTGCTACTTATGGTTCAAAAGTTGGTGATCCTTCTATCCATGCTATTAAAACTAATAAATATCAATTGACTTTTGAATTTATTGAGAGTGAGCACTAAAAAGATATTCTTCTAAATTGTTCCTCCATATGAAAAGATTTTCTAGATAAGGGTTATTGATGTATTCTTGACTCCCCTCTCCTGAAAGAATTGGCCCTGCAGATTTTGGGAATTTAAGAAGGGATAATTGAGCTGCAATTGAAATATCTGCAATAGATAAACTATCTCCAACTAAATATTTTTTATTGATCAAGGATTTTGATAACGCTTCCAGTAATTTTTGGAGCTCTAAATTATCTTTAGAAGACAACACTACATTAGAGATTTTACTAAGATTTTCAAAAGGTAATTTATCAACAATACTTTTAACTGAAGAAGGTATTTCATCCGGAAGTAATGCAGTTCTTAGCTGTGGATTCTCTATCGCAGATTTTATTAAAGCTTTTCTACAAGTTGTAGCCATTGTAGTATCTGCCCAGTCTTCAATTAATTTGCATTGCGCAAATAATATTGGTTCTTCAGGAAAGAGTGGATTATTATCATTTTTTTTATCTATATATTCGCAAATAGTTGAAGAGTCATTGATAATTTGATCATTACTATCGACTATTACAGGGACTTGTTTTTGACCTGATAATTTGAAGATTTCAAATTGACCTATTCCAGGTGTTACTTCTTCAACTCGATATTGTAGTTTTTTTGCATGAAGAGCCATTCTTGTTTTTAAACAAAAAGCACTATGCCTAAATTGATATAATGTAATCATGCTGTTTAATGTTTGTTAAAACTTAGCTAAAAAAGTAATCTATTTGTGGAGCTAATGGGCGAATTTTTCTCTAATGTTGCAAGATATCCCAAGTATTTAATATCTATTATTATTGGGGGACTTGTTGCACTGCTAGAACCTTTTTTCAAGAATCGATCAAATCCACTGACAATAGTAGGTTTAATATCTTCTGTTTTAAGTGCTTTCATAACTGTTTATTTTGTCTTGCAGGCGATGACAAATCCATTAAATTTACAATCATAATGCCAAATAATTACCGTCTTGCAAAAGTTTCTTCTCTTTTGAAAAAAGAAATAACCCTTATCTTGCAAAATGATTTGGAAAGTGATCTTGTTAGAGATCATTTCGTAAATATTTCCAAGATTGATTTATCAGGTGATTTGCAATACTGTAAAATTTATATCACTTCTACTGCTCAAGAGACAGTAAAGAAAGAAATTGTGGAAAATTTGAATAGTGCTAAGAGCTCTATTAGGCATAATTTAGGACAAAGAATAGAGATGAGGAGAGTTCCAGACATAATTTTTAAAGACGATATAGTTCTTGATAAAGGATTATCAGTCTTGAAACTTCTTGATGAAATAAAAAATAGCAACCAAGGCAATAATAATTTTGAGGATAAGGATGCCAATAGTTGATCTACCTCTTGATCAAAGAAATATAATTATTACTCGATCAATAGAGGGGATAAAAGATATTAAAAAAATTTTCACAAGCAAGGGAGCTAATATATATGAATTCCCTGCAATAAGTATTGGCGATCCTGATAACTTAAATCCTCTTGACGAAGCACTAAATCAAATAAATGATTTTCATTGGATTATTTTTTCTAGCAGTAATGGGATTAAATTTGTAGATAAGAGGCTTAAATATTTTAATAGTTCCTTAAAAGAGTGTTCTAAAAAAACAAAAATTGCCGTAGTCGGAGAAAAAACTGCAATAACTCTTGATGATTTTGGTATCAAGGCTGATTTCATACCTCCAGAATTTGTTGCCGAAAGTTTAATTGATAATTTCCCAATATCTGGGTATGGACTTAGAGTGTTTGTTCCAAGAGTTCAAACAGGTGGTAGGGATCTAATTTCAGATCAATTTAGAAAGGCTGGTTCGCGGGTATTTGAGGTTGCTGCATATGAAACTAGATGCCCTGAGGCAATTCCTGCAGATACAATTGATCTTATTTCTAATAAAAAAGCCGATGCAATTATTTTCTCAAGCGGTAAAACCGTATCAAATTCTGCTTTTTTATTAGAAAAAGCACTTGGTAAAGAATGGTTAAAATATTTTGATCAAACTAAATTGTTAACTATTGGTCCTCAAACAACAAAAATATGCAAAAAGATTTTTGGAAGAGTTGATAGTCAGGCACAAAAATATACTTTTGAAGGATTGCTAGATGTAGCAATTAATATTTTTAGTTAGACAAATCTTTTTTATAATTTTTTTCAACCAAATCTCTAAACCTATCAATATTCGCCTGTAATTCGTTTGTGACCATTTTGCCTAAGATATTTTCTTCCATAAATCGAGCAATCATTTTAGGGAGCTCATATGTTATTGATAAATTTACTGATGTGATTTGGTCACTTTTGCTTTCAAAAACTACTGATCCCTCTGTTGGTAAACCTCCTATAGATTTCCATTTAAGTTTACTTTTGTCGATCCTTTCAGTGATTTGAGCTTTCCATTTAAACCTAAAACCATTTGCAGCTAATGTCCATTCTGTTAAATCTGGTAATTTTGTGGTTTCTTCATCAACTGTTTTTACAGACTCTATCCAGCTCATCCAAAGTGACATTGAGTCTAAATCACTCCATGTATTCCAAACATTTTCAAGAGGTGCATTAACTACTGTTATTACGTCATGTTTAAGCCAAGTACCCATAAATTAACTAACTGCCAGATTTTTTGCTAATTCGGCTTTCTTCTCTAAAATTGCTGCCGCAGCTAAATGACCACTCATTGTAGCTCCCTCCATAGAGTCTATATAATCTTGTTTAGTATAACTACCAGCCATAAAGAAATTAGATATGGATGTTTTTTGATCAGGTCTAAAAGGTTCCATACCGGGAGATTCTCTATAAAGTGATTGTGGAATTTGTACTACGTTACTCCAAAGCAATTTAAGGTTTTCTGAAGATGGGAATAGCCGGCGGACTTCTTTATCTATTTCTTTTGTAATTCTTTCTGTAGATCTTCCCATCCATCTATCACCGGGAGTTAAAACACATTGAAGTAGTGATCCCATATCTTTTTTTCTATAGTCTGCTGGACTTGCGAGTGCTAAATCAGCAAAACAACTGAAAGAAGCATCAGCAGAATATAGAAGGTTATCGAGTCCAGTGGGGGAGTTTCCAGTATTATCCTTTTGTAATTCGGTAACCCAACCGTCGTATCTTAATTGGATTGTGGCTACTGCAACAGCTCTCAGTTTTTTTAAACCTGCAAATTCTTTAAATTGATACCATTCTTTTGGGATTATTTTTTTAATTCCAGGAACATCACAGGCAGCTAGAAATTTATCTGCAAACACTGTCTTAGTTCCTTCAGGAGAAGATATTTTTAACTGATTAACCGAATAAGAGGAAGATTCCTTTTCATAAATAATTTCTTCCACCTTATGGTTTAGATGGATCTTACCCCCTTTATTTGTGATGTAATCGACAATAGGTTGTGTTAACCACTTATGAGGAGAACCTTTTAAAAGATTAAGTTTTGAGGCTTCTGTTTTTGAAGCAAACATCATGAAGATAGTTAGCATACATCTTGCTGAAATATCTTTGCAATTGATAAAACCCAAAGCATATGCGATAGGATCCCACATTCTTTCTAAACTTTGTTCACTTCCACCATGATTTAAAAACCATTCTTTAAAACTAATTCTATCTAGATCTCTAATTATTTTCATTGCACCTTCATAGTCTATTAATCCTCTAACAATTGGACTTGTCCCTAAAGCTAGGGCATTCCTGAACTTGTCTACCCAAGTAAGTTGTTCAGTTGTAAAAAACGCTTTTAGTCCATTAAATGGAGCACCTAAGGGGAATCTAAAATCTAAAGATTTCAAATTGCCACCATTATTTATAAACAGATGAGTATGATCTTTCGGGAGTAAATTATCCAAAGCTCCCACTTTTTTCATTAATTTAAATAGATTGGCATAATTATAAAAAAATACATGTAATCCCATTTCTATGTGATTGCCGTCCTTATCTTCCCAACTTCCGACTTTTCCTCCCCAAAAAGACCTGCTCTCATAAATTTCTACTTCGTGGCCGTTTTCAACTAAATTGACCGCGGCTGTAAGACCAGCTAATCCAGAACCGACTATTGCAATTTTCACTTTTTTTCTTAAATTATAACAAACCAAGTTTGGATATTGTTTGTTCTATGCATCCAATCAATTAAGTTTTTATATTATAAATAGTAGGAAAACTTTGTTTATGGAAAATTTAGTATTTAAACAGGAAATTAAGAATTCTGATGATGGTAAAGGTATCTTAATTACTAATGATGCTATCGAGCAAATTTCAAATTTATTAAAAGGACAAATTGACAAGAAAGCTCTCAGGGTTGGAGTAAGATCAGGAGGCTGCAGTGGGATGAGTTATACAATGGATTTTATAGGAAGTAATGAAATCAATCCCGATGATAAAGTTTATGATTATTCATTGAATTCTGATCAAAGTTTTCAAGTTGTTTGCGATCCTAAAAGTCTTTTATATATATATGGAATGCAATTAGATTTTAGTAAGGAATTAATTGGCGGTGGGTTTAATTTTGTAAACCCTAATGCTTCTCAAACTTGCGGTTGTGGAAGCTCCTTTGCAGTTTAATTGATAATGAATAACGAAGTTAATCCTATCGAAGTGGATTTCAATGCAGCTCTATCAAGATACAAGGCTGGGCAAGATTTAATTCCTATAGTCCAAGATTTTGAAAGGATTATACAGCAAATACCAAATCATTTTGCTGCCTGGACTTGTTTATCATGGCTTCAATTACTCTTAAAAAATAATGAAGAGGCTTTGGCAGCTGCCAGACAAGCTGTTCGATTAAATCAGCAAGATCCGCAAGCAAGAATGAATTTGTCTTTAGCTCTTTTGGCTACTAATAATAAAGGTGTTAGGGATCATGTTGAGTTAATAAAAAAAATGTCTATGATGATGCCAGATGTTAAAAGTGAGTTGAAAGAATCGGTTGAAGACGGATTTATTAGATATCCAGATTGGCCTGAATTAACCAAAGTCAAAAAATGGTTGGATTTTTAAATTGTCCAGAATTTTATTATTGAGTAATGGGCATGGTGAAGATCTATCTGGAAGCTTGATAGCTAAGCAATTGGTAAATAGTGGTTTTTCTGTAGAAGCTTTGCCAATTGTTGGTAGAGGAATTCATTACGAAAAAGAAAAAATTAAGATTATTGGAAATACTAAAGAATTTAGTACTGGAGGTATTGGCTATAATTCTTTTAAGGGAAGAATAAATGAGATATTTGGAGGAGAAATAATTTATGTTCTAAAAAGATTGTATTTAACTTACAAAATAAGAAAAAAATATAATTATTTTTTTGTCGTTGGCGATATTGTGCCAGTATTTTTTGCATGGGTATGTAAAAAAGATTTTTTTACATATCTAGTTGCTTATTCAAGTCATTATGAAGGGAAGTTGAAATTACCATGGCCCTCTAAATTTTTTTTGATCTCAAAAAAGGCAAAAAAAATATACACAAGAGATTTTCTTACGGCTAATGATTTAACTTTCCAATTAAAAAAGAAAGTATCTTTTTTTGGCAATCCATTTATGGATAAGTTGTTTTTAAGAGAAAAAGAATTAAAGAAATCTGAATTTAGTATTGGACTATTTCCAGGGAGTAGATTTCCCGAGATTTTAGATAATTTTGTTCTGATTTTAGAAGTGTTAGAAGCTCTTTCAGATTTGAGTTATTTTGAAAAAATTGAGTTTAATTTTGCAATAGTTAATTCTCTATCTTCATCAAAAATAAGGGAGATATTTAAAAATAGAAAATGGGTATACTTAGAAAAAATAAATGATAAGAATCTCTTAATATTTCAATATAAATCTTTCAAAGTGAATTTATATTGGAATAATTTTGACGAAATATTATTTCAAAGTAGATGCTGTATTAGCATGGCAGGAACAGCCGCAGAGCAGGCGACTGGATTAGGAAAACCAGTTATTCAAATTGAAGGTAAAGGTCCACAATTTACAAAGTCTTTTGCAGAAGCTCAAAGACGTTTGCTTGGGAAATATGTTTTTTGTGCCAGTAATTATAAAAATAAGCAGGATCAAATAAATCAGACAATAAACTTGATCATAAAGGTAATATACTTAATTAAGCTAAATAAGAAGTTTTTAATTTCATGTAATGAAAATGCCAAAAAAAGACTAGGTGAAAACAAAGCTTGTATTAAGATGGTTGATGATATGAATTTTGTCATAAGAAATGACTAAGGAAAATAATCAAAATAACTTAAAACAAATAATTGATAATTTGTTGTTAATAAACTTATTTACAGTAATTTTTTTTGCAATATTTTTTGTTTTTGCAATAATTATGCAATTTAATGGAATATTTATTTTTATTGATTTTATTCAGATAGTTTGGAATCCTCTTATAGTCCCATTGATAACAATTCTAATTATTGGTGCTTTAGTAAATGGTATTAATTCTTGGTGGAGGCGTAAAGTGCTTTCTCAAGAAGAGGATATTTAAAATTAAAATTTTTGAGTTTAATGCTAATTACTTTTTGTCCTTCTAATACAACTTTTGCTCCATCTCCTAACAATATTTTTAAAACTGCTCCTGGTACCGGGAGTAAATTAGGTCTATTAAGGCATTTTCCTAAAGTCTGAGAAAAATCCTTCATTAATTCGGGCTTTGGTGCAACAGCATTAAATACGCCTGAATATTTTTTATCAACTAAGGCGTTACTTATTAAGGCACATAAATCACTTCTATGAATCCAACTCATCCATTGCATACCATCTCCAATTGGACCGCCTAATCCAATTTTAAATACAGGAAGCATTTTTCCTAATGCACCTCCATCTGCCTCTAGAACAATTCCTATTCTAAAAATAACTAACCTTGAGAAAAATGGTTTTTCAGCAGCAACTTCTTCCCATCGTTTGCAAAGATTAGCTAAAAAGTCCTTGCCTCCAATACTTTTTTCAGTGAATTCATCTGATAAACTTGTCCCGTAATAACCTATTGCTGATCCATTTATAATAACTTTTGGGTTGACTTTGAAATTTTTAAGAGTCTTCATCATAAATTTCGTAGTGTTAATCCTACTATTTTCTATCTCCTGTTTTTGTGAATAAGTCCATTTTTTTTCTGCTATGGGTTCTCCCATTAAGTTAATAATTCCATCTGTCTCTTTTAAAATATTTAGAAGATTTTCGTTATTCCAGTTTTGTTCTTTTGATAAATCTATTTGAAAAAATTTAAATTTATTGAAATCTAAATCAAGCTTTAATTGATTTATAGGTTTTCTACTTACAATGTATATCTCGTGATTTTCATTAATTAGTGTTGGTACTAATTCTTTTCCAACAAATCCAGTACACCCAAGTAGTAATAGACGCATATTGTATAGATATTTATTCACTAAGGTTATTAAATTTTTTAGACGTTTGTAGTTATTATTCCATAATCAATTTTTTTTAAATATTTATCAAACAAGATTTTGTATAATAAATTTCAGATAACTTCGTAGACTTTATTATGACAGATTCTATTCCAAAGAAACCTCTTAAGAAAGGAAGCTTAGTTTTTGTCGACAGAGCAAATTATATAAAAAGTATTGAGGCGCTTGCAAGTGATGATGATTTACCTAATTATGTTTTTGAAGGTCCTGGAGAGATTCTTGCTGTCAAAGAAGAATATGCTCAGATTCGATGGCGAAGGCCTGTTCCAGATGTTTGGTTAAAATTAGATCAACTTAAAGAATATATCTAAAAAGATTTTATATCTAAAAATTTTTATTTTTTTTCTCTAAAGCCATCTTTGATTGAATTCTTTTTGCTTCTTTAATCATTTCTTTACCATCAAATAAGTAATCATCTACGTATCCTTGTGTATATCTATCAAGCTCTGTTAGTGCATCTTTAACTTTTGAAAAACAATGATAAAGATCCAAGCCTAAAGCTGAAATAGACTGTGGTACTAATTTTGTATTATAAATTTTGTCAACTTTTTCTATTTTCTTTTGTGAAATTCTTATATAACTGCAAAAATCTTCCATTAATTGACTATCATAAGGATCAGCAGATAGTTCTTTTATTTCATTATTTAAAGGTTTAATTATTTGGCTAATTAATCTATTTATGGGACTGTAAATATCTCTAATCCATGTTTCAACTTCTTTGTCTTTAATTGATGAATTATATTTTTTTGACTTAAACTTCTCTTCCCAATTTTCATTTAATGAATCAAATAAGCTAACGGAAGAAAAATTTTTTCTATCATATTCAGCTTTTTTTATAGGGTCATTTAAAGTCTCCCAGGCATTTTGTATTGCAAGAAATCTTTCTTTTTCTCCGCCTGCATCAGGATGATGCTTCTTTACTAAAGAACGATATGAAGATTTAATTTCACTTTTGGTTGCATTTTTTTCAAGGCCTAATTCTTCATAAAAGTTTTTTTCCATTTTTGAATGAAGTACTAAAGGTAACCATCTTGTCTAGCTTGAATTGAAGTATTAGATTCAAACATTGCGGTTGATAAATATCTTTCACCAAAACTTGGTAGAATAACTATCAATCTTTTATTTATTAGTTCTTTACTTTCTCCGATTTTTATAGTTGCAGCTAATGCTGCGCCGCTGCTGATACCCGATAAAAGTCCTTCTAATCGAGCTAATAAACGTCCATAATAAAACGCTTCATCATCATCTATTTGTATAATTTCGTCTATTAATTTACTATTCAAAACTTTTGGTACGAAACCGGCTCCTATCCCTTGAATAGAATGAGATCCTGCTTTCTCTCCAGAAATAACAGCACTTTTTTTGGGCTCAACGGCATAAATTTTGCAACTTGGATTAACTTTTTTTAAAAAACGTGCGCAACCTGTTATTGTTCCTCCTGTCCCTACTCCTGTAACTAGTCCATCTAAATTATTGTTAGATTGAGCCCATATTTCTGGCCCTGTTGTTCTTTCATGAATATCTGGATTAGCGAAGTTTTCAAATTGATTAAATTGATAGCTATTAGTAATACTTGAAGACAACTCATTAGCTAAATCTAAAGCTCCTTTCATCCCTTCTTTCCCTGGAGTTAGCTGTAATTCTGCACCATAAGCTCTCAACATTGCCCTTCTCTCAATACTCATCGTATCTGGCATAGTTAATATCAATTTGTAGCCTTTAGCTGCAGCAACCATTGCTAATGCTATTCCAGTATTTCCACTAGTCGCTTCAATTAATGTTGTTTTATCTGGTGTAATCAATCCTTCTTCTTCAGCTTTACGTAACATTGAATAAGCAATTCGATCTTTAACTGACGCTGATGGATTAAAACTTTCAAGCTTGGCTATAATTTCTGGATAAATATTAAAGTACTTTCTGATTCGATTTAATTTCACTAATGGTGTATTGCCAACTAGAGAAGTGATATCATTTGCTATTTCCATGAAATTATTATTTAAATTGCAAAATTACATCTCCTTTTTACATAATAATTGTATTTAAAGATATTTTATATAATTTTCTCAAAAGAATTTAATCTAAAATAACTTTCTGAGGAAGAATATTTATTATTATATAAAGGAGTTTTGATAATTATTATGTATTCGCTTGAACTAAGTCTTAGATATTCACCTTTCCCGCTCTCAATTCAGAAGAAAGAATTAGAGGATGTTAAAAGAATTTATGATGAAATAAAAAATTCTATGAATGAAACTGTAGAAACTTCGAACCTGATTGAATTAAGGTGTGACAAAGTTCAAGATAAATTAATTGCTGTCAGATCTCAAGAAATAATTTCTGTACAGATTTATGAAAAATCATCAGTAGCAGGAGGAGCAAAAAGACCAGGATTTTCTCTAAACTTAGACTAATAGAATTAATGAGAGATTCTTCTGAAAATGAAATACCTCATATACATTTTAAAGATGTCTCTTTTTCATATCCTGAAAGCAAGGATAATTTAATTTTTAAATGTAATTTCTCAATAAAAAAACCTGGATTTTGGATGGTGGTCGGTAAAAATGGAAGTGGAAAAAGTACTCTTTTGAAATTAATAAATGGAATAATCAAACCCAAAAATGGAATAGTTAATTGTAAAGCAAATATTGGTATGGTATTTCAAAACCCTGATCATCAAATATTGATGCCAAATTGCAGGAGCGAACTTCTAATTAATATTAATCAAAATATAAGTGATTATGAAATTACTAAAAAAATTGACTATGTGCTCGATCAGGTGGGACTGAATGGTTTTGAAAAAAGGCCAGTTCACACTTTAAGCGGTGGGCAAAAACAACGCTTAACTATTGCATGTGCTCTTATTAGTAATAGGAATTTTATTCTTTTGGATGAGCCTACTGCTTTACTTGATCAAACCAGCCAATTAAAAGTCTTAAAAACTATTAAAAATCTTACAAGTGATCATAAAAATCCTTTATCAGCTTTATGGATTACTCATCGTTATGAAGAACTAAATTACGCTGATGCAGTAGCAGAGTTGAAAAATGGTTTTCTATCTAGCTGGCAAGAACCATCAAAATTTCAATATAATTAATTTTTTTACTTGTCATAAGGCACTTTAAAGAGCTAAATTCATCTTATATTCCTCGGTAGCTCAGCGGTAGAGCGATCGACTGTTAATCGATTGGTCGCAGGTTCGAATCCCGCCCGGGGAGTTTAATAACACTTCCAATCACTTCCAGAGACTTTCAAAAGTCTCTTTTTTTGTGACTCACAAAGTTTTTAAAATTTTTTTTTAAATCATAATTGTTTCTAAATAATGACTTTTGAAAAAATGTTCGGGTAATGTTCTGGTTGTTTAGAAAAAATGTTCGGGTAAAAATCTTAATTATTAATCTGATAATAGAAGTTGTTTACTTCTTTAAGTATTTGTCAAAGTAACAAATTTGTTTTTCTTTATAAAAAAGGGAATACCCTCCAGTTGAACTCCCATAACTAATATTTTTACTTTCAAAACCTGACCAATTTCCTTGAATTGCATAAATTCCAATTTCTCTTAAATTACTTCCATCTTTTAAATTTATTATTATTTCGGTGGGTGAAATCAGTTGTCTTTCTAATCCTGCCCTCCAATTATTTTGCCTATTCATTACTTCCGAATTGTGAATAGTAAACAAAGAATAACTGTATCCTGAATTATTAAATTTAATTTTATTTCCATTACAATGTTCTTCATCAAATTTTTGAATTCTTACTCCTCCATTTGATCTTTGCCAATTTGGTATTACGTAATCAGATCCCAAGCAGGAAAGTGGTAATAGATTGAAAATAATTATTAATTTTGCAGAAATCTTGAACATATCTATTTTTAAAAAGTAAGGATCATCCCTTCTTTCTAATTTTCTCAAAAAATTATAATTAAATCAAAAAATGTTCGGGTAATGTTCGGGTAAGGGTCATCATATGTAAAGACATACCTCTCAAATCCTTTCATCCCATTGCATTTTGGACTTGTTCGGAACTCACCCGGGGAGTTCAACTAACTTCAACGAACTTCAAGTAACGTCATGCGATGTCATGCTACTGGGGGTCTTTTAAAAAATTAAATATAATCAAATTATAATTCCCTTAAAAAAGATTTATTAATGAAGAATTTGATAAAGATAATTTCATTATTTTATTTTGCATTATTTCCAGTTACAACCTTCGCTGATGAGATAGCAGGTAGTGGATGGTTCGCAGTCTATGGTGATGGCGATAAAAAAATAATTCTTTTTGAAAAAGATGGAACTTTTACCTATTTAAATGTTATACATGATTCTGGTAATCAAGGAAAAGTGTATAGCGATAATAGAGATACTTGGGAGGGGGATAAAAATAAACTGTTTTTGTCTTTTACTGATGGATATAGATTATGTTCTTTAAAAAGAAATACTTGGTCTGAGAGTACCATGAGTGGATTTTGTATTAATAAAAAAGGATACAAAGATGATATAAAAGTGAAATTAATAGAATAGTCATAGTCCAAAGAGAACTATAACCAATTGCCTCTTTCCTATTCTATCCACTGATCTATTTCATATTTAAGAAAACCTACTCTTTGAGTGGATAATTTGTGTTTTGGTGGAAATTTACCTTTTTCTACTTCACGCTTGATAGTTGAAATAGAAATTCCAATTAGATTTGAGACCTCTTTAATGCTCAAAAGATTTCGTTTTTGATAGTCCATAATGCGAATAAAATGTGTGGCATTTATGCGGTATTTATTGGATTTTTCCGATTTTCTTACTTCAGAAGCAGTCAACTTACTTCAAATCGCCTCTTTAAGACTTTCGCCCGGGGAGTTCATTTTCTAAAGACTTCTAAGGGAGTCTTTTTTTTATGAACTAATTTTTTATTGATCCTTGATTATAAGGTAAATGTTCAGGAAGAAATTAGTTTTTTTAGTCACAATAAATTAAACAATTCTGATTAGTCGGATGTTCTCTACATTCCTTATCCCAAAAATTTTGGAATTCCTGAGGACATTGCTCTAATTCTTGTGGAGTGTCGTTCAAGTTTAACCCTGCATAATTAAATGCAGTTAGGTATCTTGGAAGGACATTGAAATGATTGAATAGTTTCATAAAACTTCCTAGATCTATACCTATATTGTCCTCTTTTATACTTGTAATTCATATGGTATTAATACCCGAGTATAGATGCTTTTTATTTTTTAAGACTATATTTCTTCATTTAGCTGGAGTATAAATAATTCAGGAGTTTAAAATACTTATTCAATTTTGTTGATATTCAGTTTTATGTGACTTGTAGAGGGCAAAGAAACAATCCCTTTTTTATTTTGTTGTTAACTCAAGGTATTTAAAATTTTCAAATTCGGTAAAAATTTGAATATATGACAAGAAAATAGTAAAGAAAGTTAATTTAATATATTATTTAGAACAGTATTTAGAACATTAATTATATTTTATAATATATCTAACTACAAGTATATCTAATAAAAATAATGACAAGTTTTAAGAACAGTTTTGATAACATTTATTATCAAATTCTCCATTAAAACAAATAAAATCAGTTCTTTAATTGATTATTAAGTTCACATATTCAAAAATATTTTTTTGAGTGATATTAATTACTCCTTCAGGAAATTTCAGTCAACCCACATATCCTTTTTTTCTTGATCTAAATTATTCCTTTCAAGTAATTCCAATCTTTGTTTCTGAGGATCTATTTCTGTTTCAAAAACGTTTTTATCGTCACTATATTTTGTTTGTATTTCTAAGATAATAATTTCAAATTGCTCTCCAAAAAAATCTGACATTTCTCTCCATGCTTCCATTTCTTCTTCTTTACCAATAGTATCTTTTATCTGATGAGAAATAATTTCTAGTACATATTTTTTAAGTTCTTGATGGCTCATCGATTCAACTTTTTTTTGAACATAAAATTCTTTAAGATTTTCTAGTTGTTTTTTTGATAAATCAGAATAGATAAATGACTTCTTTTTCATAAATACTTAGATTTTTTTTAATATAGACAAAATTCTTAAGTTAAACATTCAGAAAAAATTTAAAAATATAAAATGATTTAGAGCCGACTTGAAAACCGAGAATTACCATTTAATTCCATTTTCAGGTACATTGCTATGGTATTTTGAATTAGATATTCTTTCAAATTGAATCGGTATTTATTTCAAATATTCTTCTGATTATTAAGAAATAGTTAATAAAAACGAAAGAAATTATAAAATTTAAACTTTTTTTCAATTTGTAATTTCTCTTTAATACCTTGCTATTATTGGGTTAATTGATAATCTAATTGATAAAATTGTTTACATTAATTCAGCAATCTTTCTAAATTCTTGAGAGAATCATATTACAAAAATTTTAATTTTAATTTAATAGTCTATAAATATGAAAATTTCAATCCTATTAATTGAAGATGACCGTGATATGCGTGATTTAGTGGCTAGGCATCTAGAACATTCAGGTTTTGATGTCCTAAAAGCCGAAGATGGCATTAAAGGTCAAGCATTAGCTCTTCAATACTCACCAGATTTAATACTCTTAGATTTAATGTTACCAAGTGTTGATGGATTAACTCTATGTCAGCGACTTAGAAGAGATGAAAGAACATCAAATATCCCAATTTTGATGATAACAGCATTGGGTGGTCTTAAAGACAAAGTTACTGGTTTTAATTCTGGAGCTGATGATTACATTACTAAACCATTTGATTTAGAAGAATTACATGTACGCATTAAAGCTTTATTAAGGAGAGCCAATAGAAAACAGTTGAATTCTAGTAACCAGCAAGAAATTTTAAATTATGGGCCTCTCACTCTTGTGCCAGAAAGATTTGAAGTTATTTGGTTTGAATCTCCTGTTAGATTGACACATCTGGAATTTGAATTACTTCATTGTCTTTTACAAAGGCATGGTCAAACTGTATCACCAGCATTGATTCTTAAAGAAGTATGGGGATATGAACCTGACGATGATATTGAGACAATAAGAGTTCATATTAGACACTTACGTACTAAGCTAGAGCCTGATCCTCGTAAGCCTACATATATAAAAACTGTATATGGAGCAGGATATTGTCTCGAGTTACCTATTGGTTCTCAAGTTGAAGCTGCCAAACAAGAGTTTATTGAAGCAAGAAATCCTGATTTAATAAATTCTGCAATAGATTAAATTTCATATATCTCTCAATGAAATTTTTAAAAAAGTAATTTCCCATGCCAACCTTGGTTGAATGTTTTTTCTTAAGTGAAATTTTAAATTTTCAAGTTTTTTTACTAGATCAACATTTTTTGTCTTTCTCCACCAAATAATTTGAATCAAATTGACTAAACAAATCTGTTTATGAATATCTAATTGTTCAGATATTAATTTAGATACTTCTAAAATTTCTAGACTATTTGTTATTGGAGAATCTAATTTATTTGTAATTTCATCTGATAATTCATGCCAAATTTCAATGTTCTTTAATAGTTGACCTGGCGATCCATTCGCAGATTTTATTAAGTCTTCAATTTTAAATTTTCTATTAATATTGAATTTAGATGAATCTAAGTGATCTTTTAAAATAGAATTTATTTGTGTTCTAGAAAACGATCGAAACCTAACTATTTGACATCTTGAAATTACTGTATCTAAGAGAATATTTAATTTTGATGTTAATAAAATAAAAATGCCATTACTAGGTTCTTCTAAGGTTTTCAAGAGGCAATTTGAGGCTGCTTCGTTTAGTAGGTGTGCATCAATAATCAAAATAATTTTCCCCCCCGAGTTTATTGATTTTTGACCAAGAAAAGTTTTGATATTACGTATTTGAGCAATTTTAATAACCTCAGATCTACTTTTTGTTGTTTTTTCAAGATCTGAACTTTTTAATCTTTTATCCTCCAAAAGAGAACTAGGTTCAATAATGAGAAAGTCAGGGTGGTTATTATTGGTAATTCTCTCTTCAATATTTCCGCTCGGGGAATATTGTTTGAAAATCTCTTTTATAAATTGAAGAGCAGTTTGTTTTTTACCTAATCCTTCTGCACCATAAAATATATAACCATTAGCAAATGATTTTTTTTTAATTATGCTTTCAAGGCATTTATTGACTTCTTCATTAAACAAAAAATTATTTTTTTTAACCTCAATCATTTTTTATTAGAAAAATTGTTTAATACAGTCTCTTTAATTTGATTAGCAATAGTTTTAATATTTTGTGAGGCAGATATTACTTTCCAGTTTTTTTCTTTAGCAATTATTTTGAAGCCTTCATTTACTTTTTCTAAAAATCTAATACCTTCTGATTCTATTCTATCTGGAATTTGATTTTTTCTTCGCAAGATACTTGCTTCTGGAGAAATTTCTAAGAAGAAAGTTAGGTCAGGATATTCTCCTTGACAAACAATAGATTCAATATTTTTAATTATTTCTAAATTTATGTTTCTTCCATAACCTTGATATGCAAGGGTAGAATCGGAAAATCTATCACTAATTACCCAATCATTATTATTTAAAGCAGGTGAAATAATTTTTGAAACATGCTCAGCTCTATCAGCCGAATAAAGCAATAATTCGGCAAGGGATGAAGGCTTGTTATTTTCATTGTTATCAAGAATCAGTCCTCTGAGTTTTTTGCCTAATTGGCTTCCTCCTGGCTCTCTTGTCTTGATTATTTTAGAATCTTTATTTATTAGACCACTACTTGGAAGCCATTTAGATAGTTCATCTATTTGGGTAGTTTTGCCACATCCATCAATACCTTCAATAACAATAAATTTTCCTTTCATTTAATCCAAAGATAAAGCATTAATTACAACTGTAATAGAGCTAGTAGCCATTAATAAGGCTGCTATTGAGGGAGTAAGAAGAATACCGTATTTGGGGAATAAAATTCCGGCGGCTATAGGTATAGCTAGTAAGTTGTAACCGAAAGCCCATATTAGATTCTGCTTTATTTTTCTTATAGTTTTTTTTGCAAGATTCAATGCGTAGGGTAATCCATTGAGTTGATCTCCCATTAATACTACATCTGCATTTGCCTTGGCTATTTGAGTCCCTGATCCCACTGCAATTCCTAAGTCCGAGGATGCTAAGGCTGGGACATCATTAATTCCATCACCAATCATAGCCACTTTATTATTGATTTTTAAATTTTCTATAATCTTAAGTTTCATTTGAGGAAGAAGATCCCATTTTACTTCCGTTTCTTTACAACCAATTTTTTTTGCTAACGCTAAAACTGTCTGTTTTCTATCTCCACTTAAAATATTAATTTTAAATTTGTTTTCTCTTAAATTTTGAACTGTTTTAATTGAATCTTCCCTGAGTAAATCTCCTAACAAAATAAAGCCAAATAACTTGTCTTTGATACTCACTCCAATAATTGTATTCGTTTGTGTCTCTTCATTTTCAATGACTTTCTTAGCATTACTATCAATAATTATTCCTTTGCTCTGTAGCCATTCAACATTTCCAATATTGATAATTCCATCAATTGAATCAAGTTCTCCAGAAATACCTCTACCTGACTCGGTGAAAATTTTTTTAATTGGAAATAAAATTAAGTTTTGTTTTTGGGCCTCTTGAATTAATGCATTTGCAATTGGATGTCTGCTTTCATTTTCTAAACTGGCAGCTACTCTTAATAAGAATGAATGATCATTATTATTTTTATAATCAACAATGAAAGGCTTTCCTTTTGTTAAGGTACCAGTCTTATCAAAAATAATATGATTAATTTTTGAAGCCATCTCTATTTTGTCACCTCCTTTAAATAAAATACCTTTTTTTGCAGCTTTACCTGATGCGACAGTGATTACTGTTGGAGTAGCTAAACCTAGTGCACAAGGACAAGCTATTACTAAAACAGCAATTGACAATTGAATTGCTAAACTTAGGAAATTTTCAGCATTACTACCAAGCGAACTATGAAGTGTGTGGCTTGAGTTTGTGATAAATTGATGATGATTATGACTTAATAAATCAGGCCAAATTTGTTTTGCCCCCTTCCACCAGAAAAAGAAACTTAAAGTCGCAAATATGAGTACAAAGTAAGTAAATTTGCCTGCAATTTTATCAGCAATTCTTTGAATGGGAGGTTTATTAGCGTTTACAGACTCGATAAGATTTACTAGTTTTGCCAGAGAAGAATCGCCTCCTACTTTCTGCACTTTTAGTCTAAGAGTTGAATTTAGATTTAAAGATCCACTGGATAAATTCTCGCCTTCTTTTACTTCTATAGGTTTGGATTCTCCAGTAATATGTGAGACATCAACATATGAATTGCCTTGAGTAACAATGCAGTCAGCAGGTACTCTGTCTCCTGCTAAAACTTGAATCTCTTGATCAGGTTTTAAGGTGTTTACTCTTATTGACTTTATTTGATTATCTTCTGTGTAAATATTTGCCATTTCAGGTTGAAGATCTAATAACTCTCCAATGGATGAACCAGTTTGATATCTAGCTCTTTCTTCTAAGAAACGCCCAATAAGAATAAATCCAAGTAGCATAACTGGTTCATTAAAAAAACAAGGAAAACCAGTGGCAGGGAATATTAAGGACAGAAGACTTGTTATGTATGCGCTAGTTACTCCTATAGCCACTAAAGAATCCATATCTGGACGGTTCTTTATAAATGATTTAAATCCATTAATAATTATTCCTCTTCCAGGCAATAGTAAAGCTAATGTTGCTAATGAGGCGTGAAAAAATATATTACCTAATATTGGAAAGTTTATATATCTTCCTTCTGCAAGATGACCTAAACCTGAAAATAGTAAAAGTAATAGTGCAAAAGTTAGTTTTTGCCATTGATTATTCCATTTCTTTTTTTTTTCTAATTCTGCTTTATTGATTTTTTTTGAGAAATCATTTATGTAAATCTTTGATGGGAAACCACTTTCTTTTAAGTTTTCAAGAATTGTTTCTACTTCTATATGTTTCTGGTTAATTGTAAAATATGCACTTTCAGTGAGTAAGTTAACAGAAACATTTTCAATTCCATCATAATTTTTCAATATTTTTTCAACAGTATTAACACAGCCTCCACATTTCATTCCTGTGATACTTAATTGAATGCTCTCCATATTTTTTACGATTGAAGCAAATTAATGCTTAAATGCATTTTTAACTATAATAATAAATGTTATAGACTTTTTAAATAGTTAATTTTTAAATTACTATATTAATTTTATTAGATTTAAAGCAGTGCCTAGTAATCAAAACAGAGACAATTTTATTGATAAAGCTTTTACTGTAATTGCTGAATCTATAGTTAAAATAATGCCTATTGCAGATAAAGAAAAAAAAGCTTATATCTATTATAGAGATGGCCTAGCTGCCCAAAATAATGGGGATTATTCTGAAGCATTAGAGTATTATAAAGAGAGTTTACTCCTTGAAGAAAATAAAATCGATAGGGGTGAGACTTTAAAAAATATGGCAATAATTTACATGAGTAACGGTGATGAGAATTTGTCTATTGAAACTTATGAAAAAGCATTAGTCGAAAATCCGAAACAACCATCATGTCTTAAAAATATAGGTTTAATTTATGAGAAAAGGGGAAGATATGCGGAACAAAATGGCGATCTAGATCAGAGAGATATTTGGTTTGATAAAGCTGCTCAAGTCTGGTCTAAAGCAGTTAGATTATATCCTGGTGGGTATCTTGATATTGAGAATTGGCTAAAAAACTCAGGAAGAAGTTCAATCGATATGTATCTCTAAAATTTTTTAATGTAGTAAAGAATAATCAACTGCTTCTTTAATATTAGAAATCTCTTTGATATTGATTAAATTTTTAAAATTATTATTTAGATTCTCCTCTAATTTTGGGACCACGATGTTTTTAATCCCTAGTCTTGCAGCTTCTTCTATCTTTGATCGAATGTTATTCGATTTTCTAACTTGACCGCTCAAACCCAATTCTCCAATAAATGAGCTACTCGCCAAAGGAGGAATATTTTTCAAACTTGATAAAATAGATATTGCTACACCTAAGTCAGATGACGGATCATTTATCTCAAAACCTCCCCCAGTAGCTACATAACAATCAAATTCAGATAATTTAATCCCTATGTGTTTTTCAATAACAGCCAGAATTTGATGTAATCTGTTAATGCTAATTCCAGTTGTAGTTCTTTTTGGGTTACTGTAAAAAGTTTTATTTACCAGTGCTTGTATATCTACTGCGAATGGTCTAGTGCCTTCATTGGTTATCGTAGTTGTAACACCTGAAATATTTTCTTTATTTGTAAATATTGAACTTGGGTTTTTTATCTCTCGTAAGCCTTCTTCGAACATTTCAAAAATTCCAATTTCAAAGGTCGATCCAAATCGATTTTTTATACTTCTTAGTAATCTATGTGAAGACATATTATCTCCTTCAAAGTTTATTACTACATCAACTAAATGCTCTAGAGTTTTTGGACCAGCTAAAGCCCCATCTTTAGTGACATGACCAATTATTAAAAGCGCAATGTTATTGTCTTTAGCTAGATTCTGCAATTCAGATGAACATGCTCTAACTTGAGAAACTGATCCTGGCGAACTTTCCATCTCATGATTATGGATAGCTTGAATACTATCAATAATTGCGAAACTTGGATTTACACGTTTGATCTCTTCAATAATTAGAGATAAATTGGTTTCCGCCAAAATTTTCAAATCAATACTCTTTTGATTTAATCTTTCCCATCTGATTTTTACTTGTTCTAAAGATTCTTCTGCAGTAACGTATAAAACTTTCTGATTGAGAGACATTTTACCTGCTGATTGAAGAACTATTGTGCTTTTACCTATACCTGGCTCTCCTCCAATTAATACAACAGATCCAGGGACTATCCCACCACCAAGAACTCTATCAAACTCTCCAAAACCACTGGTAAACCTTGATATTTTTTTAGATGAAATTTCATTAAAAAGTATAGCTTTCTTACTATTTTTTATTTCTTGATATTTAGATCTCTTGCTTTTAATTTCTTCAACAATAGAATTCCATGAGTTGCAATTAAGGCATTTCCCAAAGTATTGAGAAGTTTCAGTTCCGCAATTTTGACAAATAAAAGTCGACAATTTGCTAGACATTTAGTTTTTGAATAAAGTAATGGAACTAGAATGTTTGGGATATTGCCCCTCTACAAGTTAGATTAGGATAATAATAAATTCTCTTACTGATTAGCTAATAGAAACAAATGGCTCTATCTAGTCAAACTAAAGAAACAATCCTTGTCGCAGATGACGAGGCAAGTATTAGAAGAATTCTGGAGACGCGTCTCTCCATGATTGGCTACAAAGTTGTAACTGCAAGTGATGGTAAAGAAGCACTTAAGTTATTTAAAGATCATGTGCCTGATTTAGTAGTACTTGACGTTATGATGCCAAAGCTCGATGGTTATGGAGTTTGTCAAGAATTAAGGAAAGATTCTGATGTCCCAATTGTTATGTTAACTGCATTAGGAGATGTTGCAGATAGGATAACAGGTTTAGAATTAGGCGCTGATGATTATGTAGTGAAACCATTTAGTCCCAAAGAATTAGAAGCAAGAATTAGGTGCGTTTTAAGAAGAATTGACAAAGAGCAATTTCCTGGAATGCCTAATTCAGGATTAATTTTGGTTACAGATATAAAAATTGATACAAATCGAAGACAAGTTTTTAAAAGCGATGAGAGAATTAGATTAACTGGTATGGAATTTAGTCTCTTAGAGCTTTTGGTAAGTAGGTCAGGAGAGCCATTTAGTAGAGGAGAGATTTTAAAAGAGGTTTGGGGATATACACCAGAGAGACATGTAGATACAAGAGTAGTCGATGTTCACATTTCAAGATTAAGATCTAAACTGGAGGCTGATCCAGCAAATCCTGAATTGATATTAACAGCGAGAGGTACAGGATATCTTTTTCAAAGGATTGTCGATCTTGCTCCTTTTGATGGTAAATAAATGGGTAAAGAAACTGTACATAAAATTAATAAGTCCAGAGCTATCAGAAGATTAGTTATTTGGTATAAAAGAAACTCAGCTGTAACTTCAATAGTAGATACTGCTGCTAGTTCTGCAGTAACGGCTAGTAATGTTGCGGGTAACGTAGTTTCTGGTGCTGGATCTGTCGTAAGCACAGCTAGTAATGTTGCAGGTAATGTTGCAGGTAATGTAGTATCAAGCGCTGAATCTGTTGTGAATACTGCTAGTACTGTAGTCTCAAATGCTAGCTCATTGGCTAAAAATACATTACAGCCGTTAGTTTTTGATCCATTAAAAAGATTACAAAATAGCGATAATATTTTAGATAAGGTGGATGACTCGCAATCTAATAGAATATGGATCGCAGTTGATGGTATGGGTGGAGATTATGCTCCTGGGCCAATTCTCGAAGGATGTCTTGAAGCGATAAGCAGATTTCCTATCAATATAAAGTTTGTTGGTAAAATTGAAAAAGTTAAAAATGCAGCAGAAAAAATTGGTTTAGTAGAATTACTAGAAAAAGAAATAGAAAAAAATCGTCTTGAATTAATTGATAGTGGAGATCCTATAGGAATGAATGAAGAAGCTACTGCAGTCAGAAAAAGGAAAAATGCGAGTATAAATGTTGCAATGGATTTAGTAAGAAATAATAAAGCGCAAGCTGTTTACTCAGCTGGTAATTCGGGAGCAATGATGGCTTCTGCCGTATTTAGAATCGGTAGATTGAAAGGAATTGATAGACCGGCTATAGGCGCATTATTCCCGACAAGGGATCAGACTCGTCCTGTATTAGTTTTAGATGTTGGCGCAAATACCGATTGTAAACCCTCTTATCTTTATCAGTTTGCTCTTCTAGGCAATATTTATGCAAAAGATGTCTTGCAGGTAAAAAAACCAAGAATTGGCCTTTTAAATATCGGAGAAGAAGAATGCAAAGGTAATGATTTATCCCTTAAAACATTTGCACTACTATCTACTGAAAAAAATTTTGATTTTGGAGGTAATTGTGAAGGTCGAGATGTATTGTCGGGAAGTTTTGATGTAGTAGTTTGTGATGGGTTTACGGGTAATATATTATTAAAATTCCTTGAGTCTGTGGGAGGCGTTTTATTAGACATTTTGAGATCTGAGCTACCAAGAGGGAGGCGGGGAAAAGTTGGTTCAGCTTTTTTAAAAAGTAATCTAATCAGAATAAAGAAAAGGTTAGATCATGCTGAACATGGTGGTGCCTTATTACTTGGGGTAAATGGTATTTGTGTGATCGGCCATGGTAGTAGTAAGTCATTATCAGTTGTTAGCGCTCTTCGCTTGGCTCACTCGGCAGTGAACCATAACGTGATGGAAAATTTAAATCAACTTCAAAAGCTTCAAGTTTTAAATTCTTAAAACATATTTTGTCAAATTTGTGTTTGACTTATATAAGTAACTAAAAAACTCTTTTGGAAGGAATAAAGTTTAATCAGATTGGAGTCTCATTTAAAGGAAGTGGAAGTTATGTACCTGATCAAATACTAACCAATCAAAAAATTAGTCAAAAGGTAGATACGAGCGATGAATGGATAAAATCTAGAACTGGTATTTCTGAGAGGAGAATTTCCAGTTTAGGAGATAATGTAACTGAGATGGGTTATGAGGCGGCAATGGCTGCGATTGAAATGGCGAATTGGGATATTAAAACGATTGATTTGATTGTCTTAGCTACTTCTACTCCGCATGATTTATTTGGTTCAGCGCCATCTATTCAAGCTAAATTGGGTGCGTGTAATGCTGTAGCTTTTGATTTAACTGCAGCATGTAGTGGTTTTTTATTCGCCTTAATAACAGCCTCGCAATTTTTAACAGGGGGTAGTTTTAAGAGGGCTATTGTTATAGGAGCAGATCAATTATCAAGCTTTGTTGATTGGAATGATAGAAGAAGTTGTATTCTCTTTGGAGATGGTGCGGGTGCATTGGCAATTGAAGCCACAAATGAATTTAATAATTTAATTGGTTTTGATATGAGAACTGATGGGGAAAGGGGTTCTTTTCTTAATCTTCCATCAAAAAATAAAAAGGATTCAATAATTGAAAACATTGATTTTTTAAATGGAGGGTTTTCTCCAATTCAGATGAATGGTCAGGAAGTTTACAAATTTGCAGTTAGAGAAGTTCCGATAATTCTTGAAAAGTTGTTTGGAAAAATGAATTATAGTTCTGATGAAGTTGATTGGCTTTTATTACATCAAGCTAATCAAAGAATATTGGATTCTGTAGGAGATAGGTTGAAAATTCCTAGAGAAAAAATTCTTAGTAATCTAGAAAAGTATGGCAATACCTCAGCAGCAACAATTCCACTAATGATGGATGAGGCTATTAGAAATAATATAATTAAACAAAATGATATTATTGCTACAAGTGGTTTTGGTGCTGGGCTAAGTTGGGGTGCAGCCCTGATTAAATGGGGTTAAAAACAAAATAGGAACATTATGACAGTTGCATGGGTATTCCCTGGACAGGGTTCGCAAAAAATTGGAATGGCAAAACAAATTGAAAATTTGCCTAACACAAAGGAGAGGTTTAGTTATGCTTCTGAAATATTTGAGAGAAATTTATTTGAAATTTGTGAGTTAAATTCTGAACCAACAAATCCACTTAGTGATTTGAATAACACAATAAATACACAAATTTGTCTTTTTTTAGTTGAATCGATTTTATTAGATGCCTTAAAGAATAATGGTTTTAAACCAACTTATGTTGCTGGTCATAGTCTAGGAGAAATCACGGCACTATATTGTGCGGATGTTTTTACGTTCGAAGATTGTGTATCACTAATAAAAGTAAGATCTCAAATAATGGTGAATGCTGGGAAAGGATCTATGGCAGCAGTAATTGGTTTCGATAGAAATCAACTTGATTTATTAGTAAAAAAAATTGATGATATTGTAATTGCTAATGATAATAGCTCCTCCCAAGTTGTCTTATCAGGATCTAATGAAGCTTTAGAAAATTTATCGACAGAAATTTCTTGTAAAAGATTCCTGAGATTAAATGTTTCAGGTGCATTTCATTCACCATTTATGGATGAGCCTTCAGCAAAATTTTCTGAGTATTTAAAACAGATTAAATTTAAAAATCCTTCTTTTCCAGTCATAAGTAATTATGAACCTTCCCTTTGTAGTGATCCAAATGAGCTTAAAATTAGATTGGAAAATCAAATGTGTAATGGAGTGAGGTGGCGAGAAACCATGGATTTAATGGCAAAAGATAGTGATCTTCATATTGTTGAAATTGGCCCCTCAAATGTACTTAGCGGTTTGGGGAAAAGACATCTGAAGGGTGTTAAAATTTCTCAAGTTTCATCCTCCGAGCAAATAACATATTAATTTGTATGAAAAATGATATTTTTCAAAAATTAATCTATCAATTAGTTAGCAAAATCTTTGTATTACCAATTTATAAATTTGTATTTCAAGGTTATTTGATAGGTAGAGAAAATATTCCGCAAAAAGATTCTTTTATAATGGTTTCTAATCATGGATCTTTACTTGATCCTCCTTTGTTAGGACATGCACTTGGGCGAAATATATCTTTTATGGCAAAGGCAGAGCTTTTTAAAATACCTTTTCTTGGCTTTGTTATCAAGGCTTGTGGAGCATATCCTGTAAAGAGGGGAATTGCTGATAAAAATACCATTAAAACAGCATGTGCAAAATTATCAAATAATAATAGTATTGGAATTTTTATTGATGGCACTCGCCAAAAAAATGGGCGAGTTAATAAGCCAAAACAAGGTGCTGCATTATTAGCTTTTAAAAATCAAAAATTATTATTGCCTGTTGCAATAGTTAATTCACATAAACTAATAAGATTTAAATTCTGCATTCCTTTTTTTTCAAAAATAGTTATTAAAGTTGGAAAACCTATTCAACCTCCACAAAGCTCATCAAGAGATGATCTCAATTCTGTAACTATGCATCTTCAAGATTATATTAATAATTTGATTGGATGAATACTTAGTTAATTGGAGAAATAGGGTAAAGTGGCAATACGTTTTGCCATGAATTTAAATTTGCATTTAATGTATTTTTGTTTGATAAATCTAATAATTCTTTTAAATCTTTTTCATCCTCATAATTAGCCTCAAAAAAAAGTTCTTTACTCTCTAATTCTTTAAGAACTTTTGGTAAAACTTTTTCTCGAATGAATAGATCGGAATTTTTTTCTTCGTTGTGACAAATCTCATATTTACCTGCAATCAATCCCTTTCGTTTTAATTTTTTGTAAATCCAGAATGATTGTTTGTTTGTAAAAATATTATTTTTTGATGCAATTCTTTTTGCCATTATTTCAAATGAACTAAAACTTTTTAAAGGACAATTTATTTGTTGTGAGATAGTTCTTGCTAAAACTACAATTAGTCTTGAGGCATTAAAATTTGCAGGCCCTATACTAACAGATATCGTTTTGACTTTTTCTAAATTTTCTTTGGAAATAAATTTGTTAAAATCAACTATCAAGTTGTTACATAAATCTTTATCAAATTGTTTTATGAATAATTCATCAGATACAGGATTATTGTTATTTCTGTATCCAAAGCCAAAAGAATTGTCTGTGCTATGTATCACTAATGTAGGTAAGTTTTGTTTTCGTTTGAGATTATCTATCATCTATTACCTTTAAACAGGTAATTCCAAACCTGGATTACATTTAGACCATTTACCAAATTCATTAGAAAAACTTTCACAAGATTGCACATCCCAATCAGTTGTGTAAGCACCATTCTTATCTTTAACTATACTGACATGAATGTATGGTTTTTTTGCTTTAAAATCAGGCATATCAGAAATATTATCAAAACCATGATTATTTTCAACATCATGATAAGTGATACATCTATCAACCCATTTACAGTTGATGCAAATGCACATAATTAATAAATAAAATGAAAATAACAAATATTCTCACCGATCATACAATAATAATTGATGAATTAGAGAGAAGTATAAAATTATATAATTGGAATTCTATTTTATCTTTTTTACCTAAAGGATCATATTTAGTTGGTGGTTATATAAGGGATATTATTTTGGGAAGAGTAACTGGAGATGTTGATGTTGATATTGTGGTACCTTTAAATGCTATTGAAATTGGAAAAAAGATTTCAGACAATATTGAATCTAAATTTATAATCCTAGATAAGAAAAGAGAAGTTGTAAGAATTATTCTTAATCATATCTCAATTGATATTGCTAATCAGATTTCCTCCACGATAGAAGGAGATTTGAGCAGTAGGGACTTTTCTATTAATTCAATTGCTTTTTTATTTGATAAGAAGTGTTTGTTTGATCCATTAAATGGCCTAAAAGATCTAGAATTATCTTTGCTAAGAACGTTTTCAGAAAAAAATTTACTTAATGATCCTTTAAGAATATTAAGATGTTTTCGATTTGTTGCAGAATTAAATTTTAAAATTGATCTTCAATTAATTGCTTTTATAAAAAAAAATAAAGGGTTATTATATCTTGTTGCCAAAGAGAGGATTAATTATGAAATTCAGAAAATAGTAAAGGGGGCAAATGCCCTTGAGGCAGTAATTTTGGTAAAACAATTGAATATATTTGGTACTGATAATTCATATAAAGATTCTATTTTTTTGGATTTACAGAAAATTAATTATACAGAACTTAATCACCATGAAAAGGAGACATTTTTGCCATTGTTTTTTATTTCCCAAATATTAGATGAGGTATCTCTAGAGAAATTTAGATTTAGTAGAGCTGAAATTTCAAAAATTAAGTTATTGCGAAAATGGCACTTTTTGTTAAAGAAAAAAAATATCTCTCAATTAAACGAATTAGATAGATTCTCATTGCATCAACAATTAGAAACTTTCTTTCCATCTTTTATTTTTTATTTACCTCAAAATATACAATTAGATTGGTTAAATAGATGGCGTGACAAGGATGACAAATTATTTCATCCCTCCAATTTACTTAGTGGGGATGTAATTAAAAAAAATTTAAAAATAAAGGATGGGCCTATCTTAGGAGAGCTTTTACAGTATCTTTCAAAGGAGCTTGCATATAAAAGGTTAAATAATTTTGATGAAGCTATTTATAAAGCAAAGCAATGGATTGAACAAAATGTACCCAAAATGTGATTAAATACACATAGCTTAGTTTTGTTTAGAAGTTCAGACTTCAAAATCATCTTTAAAAATTTATGAGTATTCGCATTTACATTGGCAATTTACCACAAGGATTTAATCCAAAAGAATTTGATACGATTTTAAAATCAGTTTCTGATTCAATTAGATTTAAAGCAGTTCTAGATAAGGAAACTAAGGAATGTAGGGGGTTTGGTTTCGCGACAACAAATAATGAAGAGAATTCTAATCTTCTCATTCAGAAATTAAATGGTTTTGAATTTAATGGTTCTAAATTAAGAGTAGAGCTATCAGAAAAGAAAGATTCTGCCTCAAATAAAAGAAATAGCGGAAACTTAAATAAAAATAAGAAGAGGAAAGATTTTAAGAAAATTGTACATAGTGATGCTCCTAATCTTGAAGCACCTGATCCAAGATGGGCTGGAGAACTATCTAAATTAAAAGATTTGTTGGCTAATCAGAAAACACCTGCTTAGTTATTTTATTCGAGAAATTAAAAAAGATAAAGGAATTTCAAAAGCTTTTACTGAATTTTTTACAAAAGCCCTGTTATTGAAAACATCATAATCTAACCTTTCAATAGAATCTAAAATTCCTCGGTAGAGACGTAAAGATGTCCAAACTGGCCATCTTGCATCGGAAGATAACCATTTAATCCCATCTTCAGACTTTTTGAACCAATCGCGAGCTCTCGTTAATTGAAAGTTCATCAGAGCTTTCCACTGACTGTTTATTTCGCCTTTTAAAAGTTGTTCTTCAGAATAATTAAATTTTTTAATATCTGCTTGTGGGAGATAAATTCTACCTCTTTGCCTGTCTTCTCCCACATCTCTCAATATATTCGTTAATTGATTAGCTATTCCTAAAGCTACAGCTGCTTCAGAGGGGTCAGGCTTGGCACTCCAAGGAGCTGATGTATAAGCGCTATCAATTCCCATAACATTCTGAGTCATTAAACCAACAGTCCCGGCAACCCTGTAACAATAGAGTTTTAACTCTTCAAAATCTTTGTATCTAAATTTATTAAGATCCATTCTCTGACCATCTATCATATCCAGATAAGGTTGAATGCTTTGTGGATATTTTTCGATTGTATCTAATAGAACCGCATCTAATTCCGATTTAATATTTCCTTTAAATACATTCTTAGTATTTTCTTCCCATACATCTAAATTATCTGAAAGTTCCTCTTGAGATTTAGTTGCAGCTTCTGTGCTATCCATTATTTCATCTGTTCTTCTACACCATACATAAATAGCCCAAATAGCTTTTCTTTTCTCTAATGGTAGTAGAAGAGTTCCCAAGTAAAAGGTTTTAGCCCATTGTTGAGTTTCTTTACGGCATATCTCATATGCATGATCTAGTTGAGAAATTGAATATTTCAAAAAATTTTGGCTGAATTTTAAAATTTACTTTAAATGTTCTTAAGAAACATATTGAGGGGTTTTGGAGTACTCCTTGTTGATTGATTCCGCACACAATTTACCACTTAAAACAGCTCCTTCCATAGATGCTAGATATTTTTGCATTGTATAATCTCCAGCTAAGAAGAAGTTTTTTATAGGAGATTTTTGGCTGGGTCTGTACTCCTGGCATCCAGGGACGGCCTTATAAACGGATCTCGGAGTTTTAACTACTTTATATTTTCTTAATTTTGTCTTATCGTCACCTATAAAATGTGTTGGAAATAATTTTTTTAGTTCTTCCATAGTTGCATCAACAATGTCTTGATCACTCCTGTTTATCCAATCTTTTGCCGGGGCAAAGACCAATTCTAACATTGATCTATTTGGATCTTCATATTCTTTGCATGTGATACTCATATCTGCATAAACACTCAGTAGTGGAGATCTGCTAAATAGTAAATGGTCAATATCTGTTAATTTTTTGTCAAACCATAAATGGATATTAATTACTGGAACACCATTTAAACCATCTAATTTAGAGAAAGTCTCTAGACCTTCCCATTGTTTAGGAATCATTAATTTAAAGAGGTCTACAGGCATTGCACTAACATAAGCATCGGCAGTTAAATCTTTCTTTTCGTTTTCATCTAGAGAAGCAATAGTAAAACTTTTAACAGTACTGTCTTCATTGAGGTTGATTTGCCTTAATGGACTATTCAAGTGAACTTCTCCACCACGAGCAGTGATATATTCAACAATTGGTTGGCAAAGTCTTTCTGGAGGAGCTCCATCAAGAAATGCCATTTTTGAACCATTTTTTTCTTGTAAAAATCTGTTAAGAGCTGTCAACAAAACTGTAGATGATATTTCATCCGGCCCAATGAAATTTAAAGCTTTACTCATAGCTATGAAAACTTCGTCGTTAACTCTTTCTGGAATATTGTGTTCTTTTAGCCAATCTGTCCATGATTTGGTATCACATTTTTCTATGTATTTTTGGCCTCTTAACATGGCAGGAACTAATCCTAATCCAAAAAGAATCTTTTCATTCCATGAAAGCATATCATTGTTACTTAATATTGCTGAAACTCCATTTACGGGAGCAGGTATATCGGGAAAATCAAATCTACTGTAAGTTCCTGGCTCAGAGGGCTGATTAAAAATCATTGAATGACTTTTCCATTGGAGTCTATCTTCAATGTCCAATTCCTTGAAAAGTTGCAACATATTAGGATAGGCTCCAAAAAATATATGCAAACCAGTTTCATACCAGTCCCCATCCTCATCTTTCCATGCAGCAATTTTTCCTCCTAGAACATCTCTGGCTTCTAGAACAATAGGGATGTGACCATTGTCAACTAGATATTTAGCGCAAGATAAACCTGCCAAACCTGCACCAGCAATTACAACACGCATTATTAAATTAAGAAATAAATTAACACTTAATATTAAGCTACATTAAAGTTAGAACAAATTAGTTTTTTTCGTTGATTATTTCGCAAAATTATGGAAAAGATGCTTTTAAAATCAACTACTCGACATGTAAGAATTTTTACTGCTGAGATAGTTGATAAAAAATTAAAGTTTCATCCCAACAAAATGACTCTTGATTTAGATCCAGATAACGAGTTTATTTGGAACGACGATTCTTTGAACAAGATAAATGAAAAATTTAATGAATTAATAAAAGCGAGAGCAGGAAAGAATCTAGATGATTATGAACTTCGAAAAATAGGATCAGAAATTGAAGGTTTAATCAAATTTTTGCTTCAAAATGGGGAATTGACTTATAACCCTGATTGTAGAGTGATGAACTATTCAATGGGTTTACCAAAGACAAATGAAGTGCTGTGAATAGACCACCCTCGAATAGAAGGCCAAGGAGAGGCTCAAATAGAAGTTATTACTCTTCAAATCCAAGAGATATAGATTCTTATGGACAAAGAAATAGTAGACTGGCTGGTTCTCCTTCTGAACAAAAGATTAATTTCAGTACAGGAACTATTGCTGTTCTTGCGGGAGTATTAATTTTAGGAGTTGGGATAGGGAGCGCGATTACTAGTACAACTGATGGCGGACAGGGAAATATAGCTAGTCAACAACAATTAGATATGGCTGTCCCAGATCCTGAATTTTGCAGACAATGGGGTGCAAGCGCCTTTGTAATTGATGTTGAAATGTATACGACCCTGAATCCATCCACGAGTTTTGTAACACAACCAGCTCTCCAGCCGGGTTGTGTAATTAGGAGGGAGAATTGGACGGTTCTACAAAAACAAGGAGCGATTAGCAATGAAGATGTAAGAGAATGTAAGCAAAGAATGAATACTTTTGCTTATATTGGTTCCATAAGAGATAAACCTATAGTTAAGTGCGTTTATCAGACTGATGTAAATGAAAATAAATTTATAATCAAGGGAGATGGACAAGCCGAAGATGGAGGAGTAGGAATTAATAAAGAAGCAATTCAGTTCTGATCAAATTTATATGTGCCTCAATGGGCTTTCTAAACTAGCAAATTGAGGCAGAATATTTTTCTTAAATACTTCTGAAGCTCTTGAAGTATATCTTGATGGATTAGTAATTAATTTTAGTTCTCTTTTAACCTCTAAGTCAGCAAGTAATGCTTTGTGGATTGTTCCAGCGGCTAATTCTCTTTCAATTGAAACAACGGGTAAAAATGAAGCTCCTAGTCCTGACTGAACTGCATTCTTGATTGCTTCAAGAGAGTTAAGTTCCATCTCAATTTTTAATCTTTGAATTTCAAGTCCAGAATCTTGAAGAAGTTTGTCAACAACTTTTCTTGTTGTGGATTGAGAGTCTAATGTTACAAAATTTAATTTGTATAAATCTTCTTTTAAAAGTTCTTTTTTGTGAGAAAGTGGGTGATTAATTGGTAAAACTAGTGCTAATTCATCTGTTGCATATGGAATCACTTGTAGTAAATTTTCTAAATCGCCGGGTAATTGTCCTCCAATAATAGCTAAGTCAATTTGTCCATTGGCAACACTCCAGCCAGTTCTTCTAGTGCTATGCACTTGAAGTTGAACAGATACTTCAGGATATTTTTGTCTAAATACTCCGATCATTCTTGGCATTAAATAAGTTCCCGTTGTCTGACTGGCTCCAATGATAAGGGTTCCACCTTTTAAACTATTCAGGTCTTCTATAGCTTTACAAGCTTCGTCGCATTGATTCAAAATGCGTTCACAATATTCAAGCAGTAATCTTCCTGCTTCAGTTAAAAGAGCTTTTCTACCCCCTCTGTCGAAAATTGTGATTTCAAGTTGTTTTTCTAGATTTTGAATTTGTAAACTCACAGCAGGTTGGGTTACATACAAGAGGTCAGCAGCTTTTTTAAAACTTCCTTGAGCTGCTATAGCTTTTAATATTCTTAATTGGTCGAGAGTAAATGGTAATTCGGGCATCTATTATGCCTACAATTACTTATAATTCTAATGGTTAAATGCATTCTTGTTAAGAACAAAAATTATTTGAATAAATTAAATTTATGGAGACTCATCAAACTTCTCTAGTAATCTTATTCTTGATTTTGATTTTTGCAGTAATTCATAGTGGTGGAGCTGCTTTAAGAATCAAGGCAGAATCTATAATAGGACCAAGATTATGGCGTCTATGTTTTGTTTTTTTAAGTTTGCCATCCGCAATTATCTTGATTAGTTATTTTTTGGCTCATAGATATGACGGAATTAGATTATGGAATTTCCAAGGTAATAATTTCGTTTTTATAATTGTTTGGTTTTTAACTGCAATAAGTTTTTTATTTTTATATCCCGCTACTTATAATTTGCTGGAAATTCCGTCAGTTTTAAAACCTAAAGTTCGAATTTACGGAACTGGGATTATGAGAATCACAAGACATCCACAAGCATTTGGTCAAATAATTTGGTGTTTTGCTCATACTTTATGGATTGGTACATCATTTACATTAATAACCTCGGTTGGGTTAATTTTGCATCATCTTTTTGCTGTCTGGCATGGGGATAAGAGATTAGCTTATAGATTTGGAGAAGAATTTGAAAATTTTAAAAAAAATACTTCCATAATCCCTTTTATGGCAATATTTGAAGGAAGGCAAGAATTTAAAATTAAAGAATTTTTTAGGTTATCTCAACTTGGAATATTGATTGCAATAGGAGTACTTTGGTGGGCTCACCAATATATAAATTTTGCTGTTAAAACATTTAATTCATCATTTTTGTCGGAATTTTTCAATTGACAGTTTAAAATCTAGAATATAAGTTTTTTACAAAGATGCCTCAAGCTTCAGAAATTGCCTGGTTAATTCCCGTTGTACCACTTATTGGAGCAGTGCTTTCTGGGTTAGGACTAATAAGTATTAACAAGAAAATTAATAATTCTAGAGGAATTGTTTCTGTAAGTCTGATTTCTTTCGTTGGCATTTCTGCATTAATCAGTTATAAAGCTTTAATTGAACAAATTAATGGTTATCAATCAGTAGAAAAATTATTTGTATGGGCTAATGCTGGGGATTTTACAATTCCAATGGGATTTGTCCTTGATCCTCTGGGCAGTGTAATGCTTGCTTTAGTAACTACGATAACTTTGCTCGTCATGATTTACTCTCATGGTTATATGGCGCATGATAAGGGTTATGTCAGATTTTTTACTTATTTAGCGTTATTTAGTAGTTCAATGATGGGATTAATAATTAGTCCAAATTTGTTGGAAATTTACGTTTTTTGGGAATTGGTTGGAATGTGTTCTTATTTGTTGGTTGGGTTTTGGTATGACAGAGATGGTGCTGCCCATGCTGCACAAAAAGCATTTGTTGTTAATAGAGTAGGAGACTTTGGATTATTACTCGGTATTCTTGGACTATTTTGGGCCACGAATAGTTTTGATTTTAATGAGATAGCTACTGTAATTTCACAATCAGTCTCTGATAATTCATTACCCATTTGGGCAGCTTTACTACTTTGTTTTTTAGTTTTTTTAGGGCCAATGGCAAAATCTGCGCAGTTTCCTCTTCATGTATGGTTGCCTGATGCGATGGAGGGACCTACACCGATTTCTGCGCTTATCCATGCAGCTACAATGGTTGCCGCTGGAATATTTCTAGTAGCGAGGCTGCAACCTTTGTATTCAATATTCCCCTCTATTCAATTCATTATTGCTTTAGTTGGCACTATTACTTGTTTTTTAGGTGCTTCTATAGCTTTGACCCAAATGGATTTAAAAAAAGGATTAGCATATAGCACAGTTTCTCAGCTGGGTTATATGATGCTCGCGATGGGTTGTGGAGCTCCAATAGCAGGGATTTTCCATTTAGTCACTCATGCTTGCTTTAAAGCAATGCTATTTTTGGGGTCTGGTTCTGTAATACATGCTATGGAAGAAGTAGTAGGTCATCAGCCTGTATTAGCTCAAGACATGAGATTAATGGGGGGGTTAAGAAAAAAAATGCCATATACATCTATAACATTCTTAATAGGTTGTGTAGCAATTAGTGGTATACCTCCATTGGCAGGTTTTTGGAGTAAAGACGAGATACTCGGAAATGCATTTATATCATTTCCAGTTTTTTGGTTTGTAGGACTTTTAACAGCTGGTATGACTGCTTTTTATATGTTTAGGCTCTATTTTTTGACATTTGAAGGAGATTTTAGAGGTGAGAATAAAGAATTACAAAAAGAGCTTTTAATGGCTTCCAAAGTAAATCTTGATGAAGAAAATGATGAAGAGCATGAAGAACATGGCTATATTCATGAGTCTCCTTGGTCAATGACATTCCCATTAGTCTTTTTAGCTGTACCCTCTGTAATTATCGGCTTTATGGGACTTCCATGGGATAGTAAATTTGCAAATTTACTTGATCCTGAGGAAGCAGAGATTGCTGCAAAAGCCTTCGAATTAAAAGAATTTTTGCCTTTAGCGATAGCATCAGTTGTTATTGCATCAACTGGAATAATTATTGCTTATCAAGCATATTTTGTGAAAAAAATTAATTTGTCAATTTTATTTGCTGAGAAGTTTCCTATTATTAATCAATTTTTATCAAATAAATGGTATTTAGATGATATTAATGAAAAACTTTTTGTTAAAGGTACTAGAAAACTAGCTAAAGAAGTTTTAGAAGTTGATTCTAAAGTTGTTGATGGTGTAGTCAATCTTACTGGACTTCTAACTTTAGGCAGTGGAGAAGGTTTAAAATATTTTGAGACAGGTAGAGCTCAATTTTATGCACTTATTGTTTTTGGAGGTGTAATTTTATTAATTGCCATATTTGGCTTTTAATCTCCTCAAGTTACTTAATTACAATTGTGTGTCTTCACTGTCCATTGGGGTGAAAAAATACAGATAATTTCTAGACTTTACTTAAGATAAATTTCTTATTAAATTGAGTACCTATTTTTTAACACATTCTACTACACAAATATTAGGAAATTTGGGAGCTGGATTGTCTACTTTTCCTTGGCTATCTGCTGCAATTTTGTTCCCAATTGGTAGTGCGTTTGTGATACCTTTTTTCCCAGATAAAGGAGATGGCAAAGAGGTTAGATGGTTTGCGTTGTCTATTGCATTAATAACTTTCTTAATAACTGTAGGTTCATATATAAATGGCTTTGATATTAATATTGAAAATGTTCAACTTAAAGAAAATATTAATTGGCTCCCTAATTTAGGTCTTACTTGGTCTGTTGGTGCTGACGGTATTTCGATGCCTTTAATACTATTAACTAGTTTTATAACTGCTTTAGCAGTTTTAGCTGCATGGCCAGTCAAGTTCAAACCAAAGTTATTTTTCTTTTTAATACTAGTTATGGATGGTGGACAAATTGCTGTATTTGCAGTCCAAGATATGCTTTTATTCTTTCTAACTTGGGAACTTGAGTTAATTCCTGTATATCTACTATTGGCTATATGGGGTGGCAAAAATAGACAATATGCAGCAACAAAATTCATTATCTATACAGCTGGTAGTTCTATATTCATTCTTATAGCAGCATTGGCAATGGGTTTCTACGGTACAGAAATTCCTAACTTTGAGTTTTCTCACTTAGCAGCTCAAGATTTTACTCAAAAATTTCAAATACTCTGTTATGTGGGGCTATTAATTGCATTTGGAGTGAAACTTCCCATAGTACCTCTTCATACTTGGCTTCCAGATGCGCATGGAGAGGCTACAGCTCCTGTTCATATGCTTCTAGCTGGAATTTTATTGAAGATGGGAGGATATGCTCTTTTACGATTTAATGCACAATTATTACCTGTTGCTCATGCTCAATTTGCCCCATTATTAATAGTTTTAGGAGTAGTAAATATAATTTATGCTGCATTAACTTCCTTTGCGCAAAGAAATCTTAAAAGAAAAATTGCATATAGTTCAATAAGTCATATGGGTTTCGTTCTTATCGGAATTGGGAGTTTTAGTAGCCTTGGAACAAGCGGAGCAATGCTACAAATGGTTAGTCATGGATTGATTGGGGCAAGTTTATTTTTTCTCGTTGGAGCTACCTATGACAGAACAAAGACTCTTAAACTTGATGAAATGAGTGGTGTAGGACAAAAAATGAGAATCATGTTTGCCCTATGGACTGCTTGCTCCCTAGCTTCACTTGCTTTGCCTGGTATGAGTGGATTTGTTTCCGAATTAATGGTTTTTACAGGATTTGTTACTGATGAAGTTTATACACTCCCGTTTAGGGTAGTAATGGCTTCTTTAGCTGCTATCGGTGTAATACTTACTCCTATTTATCTACTCTCTATGTTACGAGAAATTTTCTTTGGTAAAGAAAATCCTAAATTATCTGAAGAACGAAAACTAATCGATGCAGAGCCTAGAGAAGTTTATATTATTGCTTGTTTACTTCTACCGATAATTGGAATAGGTTTATACCCAAGATTAGTTACTGAAACTTATCTCGCATCTATTAATAATTTAGTCGATAGAGATTTGTCGGCAGTTAAAGGAGCTGTGAAAACAAATATTTTCGCAGGAGCTAAAAAAAATGAGATCTTACAGGCTCCAACAATATAATTTTTTTAATTAATATAATATTGTTTGGCATTAAATGAATAAGAAGATATCTTATTAGTAGATATTAGCTAAATTAAAATATCTTATCTCCACTCTATTGATAAGCAACAATTAGGACCTAGATTGTTGATTAAGTTTCTCCAAGATGCTGCTGGCAAAGGAGATCTTGATCCATGGGATATTGATGTGATAAGTGTAATTGATAGTTTTTTAGACCAATACTCATATACTTTCGAAAAAACCTCAAATAGACAAGCTTCTTATCATAAGGACTTATCAGAGACAAGCGAGGCATTTTTTGCCGCTTCCGTACTTGTTAATTTAAAGGCTCAAATTTTGGAATCTGATGTTTTCAAAGAAAACTCTTCAGATTTAGAAGATGATTTTGAGGTGGATGATCAAGATTGGATTGATCAAGAATTTGATATTCCAAAATACCCTGAAAAATATCTAAGGAGAAGATCAATAGCACAACCAATTCTTAAACGTACAACAACATTGGCAGAACTGGTAAGTCAATTAGAGTCTATTGCTGAAGTTATAGAAACACAAGATCTTCTGCTTATGAAGAGAAAAAGAAATAAAAAATATTCCGATAAGGCTTTAATTTCTCAAGTTAAATCTTTAGCACATCGCGAGAAATTACCAGAAACCACTAAAGAATTAGGGAAATTTATTGATGGGTGGGAAAAAGCATTACAGTGGACAGATTTTGAATATTTAGTTAAGAAATGGCAAACAGTTGTAAAAAAAGATTTAGATAAAGATCGTCTTGGTGTCTTTTGGGCTTTGTTATTTTTATCATCTGAAAACAAAATTGAAATCAAACAAATTAATTCTTTATATGGCCCAATTCAAATTAAAAGAATAATTCCTGATGGAGGCTTAGCCCAATTGCCTATAGAAAATCTTGAGGTAACAAATAACTCTCCCTCTGCTGCTTAGTGTCTTAATAGCAATAACGTATAATCTTTAAAAAGAGGTTTGAATTTATGAAGGCAATGATACTTGCAGCAGGAAAAGGTACACGTGTTCAGCCCATAACTCATATTATTCCAAAACCAATGATACCGATTTTACAAAAACCTGTAATGGAGTTTCTTTTAGAACTTTTAAAAGAGCATGGTTTTAAAGAAATAATGGTGAATGTCTCCCACCTTGCTGAAGAAATTGAAAATTACTTTAGGGATGGTCAAAGATTTGGTGTGGAAATAGCATATAGTTTTGAAGGTAGAATTGAAGATGGAGAATTAATAGGAGATGCTTTAGGTTCAGCAGGAGGATTAAAAAAAATTCAAGATTTTCAAAAATTCTTTGATGAAACTTTTGTTGTACTGTGTGGCGATGCTTTAGTTGACTTAGATTTGACTGAAGCAGTTAAGAAACATAAGGAAAAGGGAGCAATTGCAAGTTTAATAACTAAAAAAGTAACAAGAGATCAAGTATCAAGTTATGGTGTAGTTGTCTCAGACGAAAATGGACTAATAAAGGCGTTTCAAGAAAAGCCATCTGTAGATAAAGCTTTAGGTGACTCTATTAATACGGGTATTTATCTTTTTGAACCTGAAATTTTTAATTACATACCATCAGATGAAAAATTTGATATTGGTGCTGATCTCTTTCCTAAACTTGTTGAAATGGACTTACCATTTTTTGCATTACCAATGGATTTCGAATGGGTAGATATTGGAAAAGTGCCTGATTATTGGAGTGCTATACGTAATGTATTACAAGGTAAGGTAAGACAAGTAGAGATACCTGGCAAAGAAGTTAAACCTGGAGTTTTTACCGGATTAAATGTTGCTGCTAATTGGGAGAAAGTTGATATTACGGGCCCAGTATATATAGGTGGAATGACAAGAATAGAAGATGGTGCAACAATTATTGGACCTGCAATGATAGGCCCAAGTTGTTGTATTTGCGAAGGTGCAACAATTGATAATTCAATTATTTTTGATTATTCCAAAATCGGTAAGGGTGTTCGACTAGTCGATAAATTAGTATTTGGCCGTTACTGTGTGGGCAAAAATGGAGATCACTTCGATTTGCAAGATGCATCTTTAGATTGGTTGATTACAGATTCAAGAAGATCTGATATGACTGAGCCATCTCCTCAGCAAAAGGCAATGGCAGAATTGTTAGGTACTGATTTGATTAATATGCCAGATTAAGATCAGCTTTTTTAAGAATCTCAGGGATTAAATGTTCTGCCTTAACTGCCATTATATGAATACCATTTGCGATATTCATAAAATCTTGAGCTTGTTCAGATGCAATTTGAATACCTTCTTGTAATGGGTCTTTAGCATCTTTAAGACGATTTAAGATATTTTCAGGGATGTTTGCGCCTGGAACGTATTTGTTTATAAAGAGGGCGTTTTTGTAAGATTTTAATAGGAATACACCTGCAATTACTGGAATTTCAAGAGGCTTGCTTATTTTTTCACAAAACTCTATCAAATTTTCTTTTTCCATAACCATTTGAGTTTGTATAAATCCAGCTCCAGCCTCTTTTTTCTTTCTCAATCTATTTTCTAAACTTCTTTTATTTCTGCAATTTGGATCAGCTGCAGCACCTGCAAAAATAAATGTTTTTTTATCGGAAAGTTCTCCTAGAGTAGGATCAATTCCTTTATTGAAAGCCTGAATTTGTTGAAGCAATCTAACTGACTCAAACTCATGTACCGCCTTGGCATCTTGTTGATCCCCAGCTTTTACTGAATCACCGGTGATGCATAAGATGTTTTTGATTCCTAAAGCATTTGCTCCCAGAATGTCTGATTGTAAAGCAATTTTATTACGATCTCTGCAAGAAATTTGCATTACTGGTTCTATCCCATTTTCCAGTAATAGTTTGGACATTGCCAAGCTGCACATTCTCATTACAGCTCTGCTTCCATCGGTAATGTTAACAGCATGTACCTTATCTTTCAAAAGTTGTGCTATCTTAAGAGATCTTATGGGGCTTCCTCCTCTTGGCGGCATTAACTCTGCTGTTATTACCTTAGATCTTTTTTCTAAAGTCTGCTGAAGTTTTGATTTCAATTGCTTTTGTTTCCTATTTGGTTAACAAGTGTACTGAGATTGCTAAACTTAATTAATATAAAAAAGGAACTGTTTAAATGCAAATGGTTGATGAAGAAGTAAACAACATTGATATGATGGGTCTCTCAGCAAGGGAGATGGAAATCATTGATCTCGTAGCTGATGGGCTTACAAATCAAGAAATTGCGGTAAAACTAACTATTAGTAAAAGAACCGTTGATAATCATGTAAGTAATATGTTTACAAAAACTGGTTCTAAAAACAGAGTAGCACTTTTGAATTGGGCAATGGATAACGGAAAGATTTGTAGAGATGGGTTTAATTGTTGTACACTCCCAGACTCTGATTAAGATTAGTATTACCCTTTACTTTTTTTGTATCATTTGCCAAATCCATTAGACAATAATTTGTAGAACCTAATTCGAAGAGTTCAGCATATGCTATGCAAGCATCTTTGTCTGAATCAACAAATCTCAATATTCCTTCTTTGTCGTAAAGACCATACATCTGAAGAAAAAAAATACTTTGCTTAAATATAAAGAAAATATAAAGGATGAGTGGTTCCTCTGACTAGTCACTTTTAAAAGTTGTTAAAAATTCTTCTTTCCACTCTGAAAAAGGATTTTTAGCAAGACTGAAATTGGAGTAATGGGTCAGCCCAGTAATTTCTCTTGAAATGAAAGATGGAATAATTAAATCTTCCTCTTCATTAGAAAGTTCAATTTCTGCAATTTTAAGTGGATAATTATTTTCTTTAAAGCAATCTATAATCCAAGACTTTTTTTCAATTTCTAGAAAGTATCTATCTTTTTTAATTGTATTGGAAAGATTTGACATTATTGTTTCAGCATCGCTTCGTGGAATGGAGTATTCAAATTCAAAGTTGGTAAAGCCTTTGATATGTTTTTTAAGTGCAATTTTAGAGTTTTTGCCTATAAGCCTTACCCTAATAATCCAACCATCTAAACTTTTGGATAAATATCCTTGTTCAATATCAATTTTTTTATTTATGAATTCTTTCCAATTATCATTTTTTATAAGAAATCTTCTTTCTATTTCTAAGGCCATTTAATTTTCGAAATTTTTTTGAGATAAATCACCTTTCCAATCTAATTTTTTTATTAAGGTACTATAGTAACTTGTGCTTTTTTTAAACTTTATTATTTTGCAGGGCGATTGCCCTTTTTTGATCTCACAATAATAATTTTCCTTAATGGTCATACATTTTGACCCGTCTCTCCATAATTTAATTTCCCCTTTACTTTTTTTTACAGGTTTTATGATTACCTTACTTGTATTAGGTATAACTATTGGTCTACTAGCCAAACTCATCGGGCATATAGGGTTAATTATCATTGCATCAATATTAGGGTGCACTATTGGCCCCCCTGCAGCCATTGAGTAGGCTGTTGAACCAGTAGATGTAGATATGATTAATCCATCACCTTTGTATTCATTCACCTTCTCGTTATCTATTTCAATTTCTATTTGGTTGGTTGGAGAAATATCCTCTTCAACAGATTTAAAATAAAAATCATTTAAGGCATCGTAGCTTTTTATAATCTTTTTCTCAGAACTTGTTCCATTAATAAAAACATTACAATTTAATCTATTACGAAAGTCAATTTTATATTCTTCGTTTTCAAGGATTTCAATAAAAGATTTGTCAAACAAAAAATCTTTTTCTTGAGTAAGGAAACCCAGATTACCACCAATATTAATGCTCAACAAAGGAATATCATAATCAGCTAAAGCATTTGCACATTTTAGAAAGGTTCCATCTCCTCCAAGAACTATGCCAATATTTGGTTGTAATTCTAGATTATAAAGATGTTTTACAATTTCATCTCTGTGAAAATCACTTTGAATTCTTTTTGATTTTATATTTTTAGTTTTGAGGACTTCTTCACAGAATTTAGAAGCCTCTTGAGCTATAGAACTATCTGAACGATATATAATAAGCACTAATGAAAGTTTCATTTAGTGGTTTTACCATTTTAATAAATTAAAACTTTCCATATCTACAGTTACTCTATTTCTGTAGAGAGATAACAATATAGCTAACCCAACTGCTGCTTCTGCTGCCGCAACAGTAATAACAAAAATTGTAAAAACTTGTCCTTGAATTAAATTATTGTCAACATAGGAAGAAAACGTTATTAAGTTTATATTTACTGCATTGAGCATTAACTCAATGCTCATAAGAACTCTAACTGCATTTCTGCTATTTAATAATCCCCAAATCCCAATACAGAATAGTGCTGAAGATACTATTAAAAATGCTTGAATAGGAATTGATTCTAAATTCATCATAAGAAAAGTGAAAGGTTAATTTTTATTTGTAAGTAATGGTTCTGATGATTTTTCAATTAACTCTTGATCAACCGGTAATCCAGTGGAAATATCCTTGCTCATTACATCTCTTCTAGCTAAAACAATAGCTCCAATCATTGCCATTAAAAGTAAAACTGATGCTACTTCAAATGGGAGTAGATAATCACTAAATAAATGTTCACCAATTCTGATAGTTGATTCTTCTCCTATAGAGTTTTGAGGACTTGATAGGCTCCATACATTAGTCAAGTCAACTCTTATTAAAAGGCTTAGAAGGGTTAAACATATTGATGTTGATATGATTCTTCTCGATTTAATGTCACTGATGGGCTTTAAATCTTCTTTTTTATTGACTAGCATTATTGCAAAGATTATTAATACATTAACTGCACCTACATAAACTAAAACTTGTGCTGCAGCAACAAAACTTGCATTCAAAAGAAGATATAATCCCGCAACACTCATGAAAACTCCTCCTAGAAGAAAGGCTGAATAAACAATACTTTCTAGCAATACAACACCAAGTGCTCCAATAAGGATAACTAAAGATAAAACTGAAAAACAAATAATTTGAGTTGTTATTGCAATGGACATAAATTAATGGAAATTAATTGTTTGGATTAGAAACTTTATCTTTATTTTCATTGGATTCTGGTCTCATCCAATCATAGACTTCTTCAGGTAATTTACCAACTCTAGTATCTGAAGCTGGGATTTCATGAGGGTCCATGACACCTTTAGGAAGATAGGTAAGTTCTCTTAATGGTTTTACTGATGGATCTGTTGTAACGTTTGTAGGAAGTCTACCAAGTGCGACATTATCAAAATTTAAACTGTGCCTGTCGAAAGCAGCTAATTCATATTCTTCGGTCATTGATAGACAATTGGTAGGACAATATTCAACACAATTTCCACAGAATATACAAACTCCAAAATCTATTGAATAATTTCTAAGCTCCTTTTTTTTTGTTTCTTTATTCATAACCCAGTCAACTACTGGTAGATTTATGGGACATACTCTTACACAAACTTCACAAGCTATACATTTATCGAATTCATAGTGTATCCTTCCTCTATATCTCTCTGAGGGTATTAGTTTTTCATATGGATATTGGACAGTAACAGGTCTTCTTCGAAGATGATCAAAAGTTACCGATAAGCCATTATATAAATATTTGCCAGCACTAAGGGCCTCTTTAATATAGCTATTTACTTGTTGAAGGAAATTTTTCATTTGTGAAGAATTTACTCATTTATTTTAGTTTAGTGTATTAATTCTAAATTTCAGTATATGTACCTAAATTTAGCCACCAAAGAATTGAGGAAAGGTAAGTTTTAAGCCTGCAGTTAACAAAAGATTAGCAAGAGAAATTGGAAGAAGAAACTTCCATCCTAGATCTAAAAGTTGATCGATTCTTACTCTAGGTGTTGTCCAACGTAATAATATTGCAATGAAAACTAAGAGATATGCTTTTAAAACAGTCATTACAATTCCTATTGATGCAGTGAAAACTTGTATGACGGGTGCATTGATAGGCAAATTAAGTACCTTAGCTATTACTTCTACTGGAATCGGAAAACCCCATCCACCTAAATAAAGTATTGATACTAATAATGCTGAAAGAATCAAATTAATATAGCTACCAAGGTAAAATAATGCAAATTTCATTCCTGCATATTCAGTTTGATAGCCCGCAACTAATTCTTCTTCAGCTTCAGGTAAGTCAAATGGAAGTCTTTCGCATTCTGCAAGAGCACAAATCCAAAAGACTATAAACCCAACTGGTTGTCTCCAAATATTCCAACTTAGGATACCAGCACCGTTTTGTTGGTTAACAATATCTATAGTACTTAGAGAATTTGTCATTAACACAATAGCTAGTACAGATAATGCTAATGGTATTTCGTAACTTATAGACTGAGCAGCAGCTCTTAATCCTCCTAATAATGAATATTTGTTATTTGAGGCGTATCCGCTCATAAGAAGACCTATTGGTTGGATACTACTTAAAGCAATCCAAAGAAAAATTCCAATACCAACATTACTTATAATCAGGTTTTGTCCAAAAGGAACAATTAGCCAGGAGAGAATAACTGGGACAAGAACTAATACAGGCCCCGCTGTGAAAAGAATTCCATCTGCTTTGTCGGGAATAATATCCTCTTTGACTAATAACTTAAGACCATCCGCAATTGGTTGTAGTACGCCAAGCGCTCCTGCATATTCAGGGCCAATTCTTTGTTGTGCAGCAGCAGATATCTTTCTTTCAAGCCAAACTGTTACTAAAACTCCAACAACTGCAGCAACCAAAACCAAAAGCATAGGTAAAGGGAGCCAAATTATATGAGCAATTTCACTAGAAAGGCCAAATCCTTTTAAGAATTCATTAAAACTATATTCGAGATCTAATCCGTATTCCAAAGTTTTGATGTTATTTACTTAATACATTAACTCGTTACAAACAATATGTGTGTTTTTTATAAAAAGCTGCAAATATTATTCTCGATTTTCTAAGCTAATCCAATCTCTAGGTGCTGAACCGGTATAAATTTGTGATGGTCTAAAAATTCTATTTGCTCCAAGTTGCTCTCTCCAGTGAGCTAACCAACCAGCGACTCTGGATATGGCAAAAATTGGAGTAAATAAATCACGAGGAATACCAAGTTTCCTATAAACAAGGCCAGAATAAAAGTCGACGTTTGGAAATATACCTTTTGGTCCAAGTCTTGGTATCGCCTCTGCCTCTAATCTTTTGGCAACTTCATACATTTTATCTGCTCCAAATCTAATAAAAAGTTCTTCTGCCAGTTTTTGAAGAATAATTGCTCTTGGATCTTTGACTTTATATTCTCTATGACCAAAGCCCATTATCTTACTTTTATTTTTTATTGCGTTTTCTAAAAAAGAAGCTGCTTTTTCTGGAGTTTCGATTTCCTCTAACATCGCAATAACATCTTCATTAGCCCCTCCATGAAGAGGACCAGCCAATGTGCCTACTGCAGAGGCGATAACTGCATATGGGTCTGTAAGAGTGCTTGCAGTTACTCTGGCGCTAAATGTACTAGCGTTTAAACTATGTTCGGCATGTAAAATTAAACACCTATCGAAAACTTTCGCAGCTATTGGATCTTGTTCTTTTTCAGTTAGCATATATAGAAAATTTGAGGAGTACGTTAAATCATCTCTAGGCTGAATGGGGTCCTGGCCTTTTCTAATAAGTTGAAACGCTGCGATCATAGTGGGTATTTTTGCTATTAGTCTTATCACAGCGTTATATATGTAATTAGGATCATCTATTGCTCGACGTGAATAAAAAAGGCCCAAAGAAGCCGCACTAGATTGAAGAGCGTCCATAGGATGACCTGTCGCAGGGAAACATTTCATCATGTCTCTGACTCTAAAACTTAACCTGCGATGCATCTGAACTTCCTGTTCAAAATCTCTAAGTTGAATAGCTGTGGGTAATTCACCCCAAATTAATAGATAAGCAGTTTCTAAAAAACTGCTTTTTTGGGATAATTCTTCTATCGAGTAGCCTCTATACAATAATTTACCTTTGTTACCGTTAATATCACATATGGATGAATTAGTAACTGGGACACCCTCTAATCCTGGCTTTAAATTTAGTTTGTTGCTATCCAATTTCTTAATTCAGTATCCAATACTTATAGATTAAAGATAGTCAAATAATTTTTAATTAACCACAAGTTATTAATTTCTAAAAAATTTAGTTTGCTTATTTTTTGAGCTCATTTAAAAGAAATTATTCAAGTATTTTGAAACTGTTTTCTGTGTAAAGGATTGGATTTTTTTCGGGAATAGATTGTTTCGCGATTTCTAGAAATTCTTCATTTGATATTTTTAAAATGTTTCTTAAAAGGAAATTAAGATCCTCTAAAAAAGAAAAATATTCAATGTTATTAGAAACATTACCTTTATTGTTGATATTTACTTTTGTATAAAAAAAAGCAGATTTATCTTTATTACTTTTGAGGTTAAAAAATTCTTTTGAGATTGTTTCTAGTTTTTTACGATCAATTAAATAATTACTTATGAATTGTAGCCCTCCTGATTCTATTGAATAGATATTTTCATAAGTTAATTGTTTTATTACATCGTCTTTTTCTTCAAGAATTTCTTTGGAATATATCGAGTAAATATCTTCATTTTTTTTCAAAGTGTATTTGTTGAAATCTTTTATTTTTTTCATATCACTTAAATCAAGTTGATCTTCAGTATTTTTTTTAAATGTAATAATCCAGTCTTTATTTGAATTGAGAATTAAGATATTTTTATTTGCTTTTTGATTAAAATCTTCAAAAAAACTGTTTTCAAAATCGTTTATTAAAGGTTTTAGATATTTGTCAAAATTTTTCATATCACTAAAGATTGAAACTTGAGGATTATCTTTATTCGTATTTTCTTTATTTATTAGATTATCGTAAGCAATAATATTAAGATTTTTTTTATTATTTAGTAAATATGATTTTAAAATCAAATGTTTATTTTTTAAGTCAAAAGTTGTAGCTATAACATCGTCATTTTTCTCAGTAAATATTTCATTATTAAAAAATATACTTTTTCCAAATTTCTTTGTAAATAATATATTTCTTTTGTTTTTTAGTTCAGAAAGTTCTCTCTCATATTTAAATTTTTTTTCTTTATAATTAGAACTAGAGTAAATACTATTTACTATTAATTTCTTATCTGAAGAAGCAATAATATAATTATCTTCGGTACGATATATGAAGTTAAGAAAATTTATTTTATTTTCTCTATAAATTGGTATTATTTCATTAGTCTGATCAATTTGTTTGGACAGATGCAATATATCATCTAGGTTTTTTTCTGGCTTAATTTTAAAAACTATCAAAATATCATCATTATTCTTTTTATTATTCTCAAAAGTTGAAATTACAAGTTCATTATTATAAACATCGTCTAATTTATTGTTGCCTAGATCTATACCTAAGTAATCTAAAAATGAATCTTTTATTAAAACAAAGTTAGCCTGATTTTTTGGATTTTTATCGTTTTCAATATTATTAATAATATTAGAAATATCCAAATTTGAAATGAATAATAATTTATTATTATCTTTTGGTAAATATTTAAATATATTTAGTTGCTCAATATTGCTACTTTGCGACTTATTTTTATTGGCAGAAATTTTTTTAAAACCAAAAATAAGTAATAAAGATAATAATAGTATTATTGCTACTACTTTAAGTTTCATTCTCAATGTTTATTTTTATTTTTAACAATAAATTTACTCCTGCAACTTAATTTATTAAATTGTAAATAACACATAATTTATTCTCTCAATTGGGAAATTATCCAAAATCTATAAATGCTTCTAGTCTCAATGATTGGTTTAATTCTGAGAAAGAAGATCCAGTCTTAATTGATGTAAGAGAACAGTTAGAGCTGGAAACAGCTCGTTTCTCAAAAGAATTTTTACATATACCAATTAGTAAAGTTACATCTGAATACGTTGAAGAAATATTTGCGGGTTTATTAGATAGAGAAATTGTTGTTACCTGCCATGCAGGAATAAGAAGTTATAACTTTTGTCAATGGTCCTTAGATAATAATATTGTGAGCGAAATATGGAATTTGGAGGAGGGTATTGATGGATGGAGTAGATATATTGACCCATCAATTCCTAGGTATTGATTAAATATCTAATGAAGATGCAACAGTATTAACATCTTTGTCACCTCTTCCGGAGCAGTTTATAACTATATGAGTATTTTTTTCAAGAGTAGGGCATAATTTATCTAACCAAGCAAAGGCATGGGATGTTTCAAGTGCTGGTATGATTCCTTCAAGTTCACTAACAAGTTTTAAAGCATCTAAAGCTTCTTGATCTGTGACTGATCCATATTCTGCTCTGCCTATATCTTTTAAATGGCTATGTTCAGGTCCTACTCCAGGGTAATCTAACCCTGCACTTATTGAGTGAGCTTCTTGTACTTGACCATTATCATCTTGTAAAAGAAGACTCATTGATCCATGCAAAATTCCAACTGACCCTTTAGTGATAGTTGCAGCATGTTTGTCAGTATCAACTCCGCTTCCTGCGGCTTCAACTCCAATTAGTCGTACAGATGTTTCTTTCACGAAAGGATGGAAAAGTCCCATTGCATTTGATCCCCCACCTACACAAGCAAGTAAAATATCTGGTAAAGATCCAAACGATTCCTGACATTGTTTTTTAGTTTCTTCTCCTATAACTGCATGAAAATCTCGTACAATTTTTGGGAAAGGGTGTGGGCCCGCAACAGATCCTAAAATGTAGTGTGTGGTTTCAACATTAGAAACCCAATCTCTAATAGCTTCACTAGTGGCATCTTTAAGTGTTGCAGTTCCAGAATTTACAACTTTAACTTCAGCTCCTAACAGTTTCATTCTAAAGACGTTGAGGGATTGCCTTTTTATGTCCTCAGCACCCATGTAGATAATACATTTCAAGCCAAATCTCGCACAAACAGTAGCCGTGGCAACTCCATGCTGACCTGCTCCAGTTTCTGCAATTATCCTTTTTTTACCCATTCTTATTGCTAATAAAGCTTGTCCAAGGGCATTATTAATTTTGTGAGCACCAGTATGATTTAAATCTTCTCTTTTAAGCCATATTCTTGCAGTTGCTTGTTTAGTTTTGTAATGTTCAGTAAGTCTTTTGGCTTCATAAAGTGGTGTTTCTCTTCCTACATAAGTCTTAAGTAGATGATTTAATTCTTTTACAAAAAGTTTATCTTTCCATGCATTTGATGCAGCTGTTTCAAGCTCAAAAAGTGCAGGCATTAGTGTTTCAGGAACGTATTGACCACCATATTTTCCAAATCTTCCCTCTTTGGAGGGTTGATTTAAATCGTCATTTTTATAATTTTGATCTTTGCGATAAAATGTACTTACCACTTTTCTATAGAATAAGTATTAACTAACTATAGATTATATTCAAAATAATGGGAAAAAAGAATTGGATCGAATTTGATAATTATGAAAATAAATCTGAAGAAACAGCCAAGGTAGATACTTTTACTAAAAGATCAAAAATAAATATTTCAAAACAAAAAAAAGGTAAAAAGGGCAAGACGATAACTTTAATTAAAGGCTTAGGAACTGAGGATGAAATCTTATTAAAAGAATTGCTTAAAAAACTTAAAGTTTTTTGTGGTACTGGAGGTACATTAATTGATAGTAATATCCAGTTACAGGGTGATATGGTGTGGAAATCAATTGAGTTTCTTCGTAAAGAGGGATTTCATAATTTATGAAGCAAGGGTTAAGATAGGTTTTTAATTTTGATGATGCAAAAAATGAAAGAACAAGATCAAACAAATTCAACCAATATAAAGTGGCACAATTTAACTATTGATAGAGATAAGTTAGAGAAAATGAGAGGTCATAAAGGAATGGTTATTTGGTTTACAGGTTTATCAGGATCTGGTAAAAGTACTTTGGCCAACGCTTTAAATGAAGTTTTACACTTAGATGGTTTTTCTACTTACGTGTTGGATGGAGATAATATAAGGCACGGTTTATGTAAAGATCTTGGGTTTTCCGATGAAGATAGAGAAGAAAATATAAGAAGAATTGGAGAAGTTGCGAATTTATTTATGAATGCTGGGATAATAACTATTACAGCATTTGTTTCACCATTTATTAGCGATAGAGATAAGGTGAGAAAAATTATTGGATCTAAAGATTTTATTGAAGTTTATTGTGCTGCAGATATCAAAGTTTGCGAAAACCGGGATACCAAAGGTCTTTATAAGAAAGCTCGTTTGGGTGAAATTAAGGATTTTACAGGGATTTCTAGTCCATATGAAGCTCCTCATAATCCAGACATTGTTGTTGATACAGGTTCGTTAGATTTAAAGGATTCAGTTCAAAAAGTTATTAAATATCTTAAACAAGAAAACTTCCTTAAAAAGGGCTAATAGAAAAATAAAAGTTCATTTATTGTGAAGATAATTGTCAGCTCCAATAGTTGATAACTTACTATTTTTATTTCTTACCTGTGTATGAAGATTTGCTCTGAATTCTTTTAAATTTTCCTTTATGGATTCATCAAATAAACTGATCATTTCTATTGCCAATAATCCAGCATTTTGACCTCCATTAATTGCAACTGTTGCTACTGGTATCCCAGCGGGCATTTGAACAATTGATAAAAGAGAGTCAATCCCCTTAAGTGTCTTACTTTCTACTGGTACTCCAATTACAGGAATGCAAGTTATGGATGCCAGCATTCCTGGAAGATGAGCTGCACCACCAGCACCGGCAATTATTACTTTTATATTTTCTGATTCTGCATTTTTTGCATATTCCATCATCTCGATAGGTGTTCTATGGGCAGAAAGTATACAAACTTCAGTTTTTATTCCAAATTCTCTTAAAATGTCTACAGCTGGTTTCAATGTTTTTAAATCTGAATCACTACCCATTACGACAGCGATTTTATAAATATCTTTAGAATTCAATTCTGACAAAATAACAAATCAATTCTTTCCTATAATGGCGTGCAATTAATTTAGCGCCAGTTGGTTAATATAAAAAGAATAAATTTTCATAGAGTATTATGAATTCAAGTAAGATTATCGAAAAAAGTGAAGTTAGAGAGTATTTTAATGGAACTGGCTTTGAAAGATGGAATAAAATTTATAGCAAATCTGATGAAATTAATACAGTTCAGAAAAATATTAGGAAAGGACATCAAAAGACTGTAGATGATGTAGTCTCATACATCAAAAATTATCCTGAACTAACAAAAAAAAGTTATTGTGATGCAGGTTGTGGTGTTGGAAGTCTATCCATACCTTTACTAAGACTTGGTATAAAAGAATTACAGGTAAGCGATATTTCTTCTGAAATGATTAAAGAAACAAAGAAACGCATAATTAAATTAGGTTTGAACCAAGGTAAAATCAAATATGAAGTATGTGATCTAGAACAATTAAAAGGATTATTTGATGTTGTAGTTTGTTTAGATGTATTTATTCATTATCCTCAACCGGTCGCAGAAGAAATGGTCCAACATCTATGCGATTTAAGCAAAGAAAAACTAATTGTTAGCTTTGCTCCTTATACTCCAGTTCTTGCTGTTCTAAAAAATATAGGTAAATTGTTTCCTGGGCCAAGTAAAACTACAAGAGCTTATACATTAAAAGAAAAGGGCATTATTAATGCTGCTAAAGAAAAAGGATTTAACGTGGTTAAAACGAAATTAAATCAAGCTCCTTTTTATTTTTCAAAACTAATTGAATTCGAAAAAATTAAATAATTTATTTTACTAAATGATTTTCAAGTGCATAACGAACTAATTCGGTTCTGCTAGATGTACCTGTCTTGATAAAAAGTCTACTTACATATTTTTCAACATTTCTAATAGATGTTTCAAGCTGTCTTGCAATTTCCTTATTCATCAGCCCCTCTGCTACTAGTTGAAGTACACTTGCTTCTCTTGGAGTAAAACTAGGAAGATTTATTTTATTTTCTGCATTAGTGGGGTTTTGGTCTGTGAGCATAGATTTTATTTCAGTAATTTGTTTCGCCATTTTGCTTACATCAATATCTGCGAATCGTGCAGCTTCTTTTAGTAAACGTTCTTGTCTATTGATTACATTTTTAACTCTCGCAGCTAATTCATCGGGGTCGAAAGGTTTGGAAATATAATCATCAACTCCTGCGAGATAACCCTCTGTTCTATCTAAGGTCATTCCTTTTGCTGTTAAAAAAATAACTGGAGTTCCTCCTAATTTTTCATCTTCTCTAATTTTCTCTAATAAATCATAACCGTTAGCGCGGGGCATCATAATGTCGCTAATTATCAAATCAGGAAAAATTGTTTGAGCTTTTTCCCAACCTTCCTCCCCATCAACTGCAATAAATATTTCAAAGCCTTCATCTTCTAGAAATGTTTTAACAGCTGTTCTTAAACCAGGTTCATCATCAACTAATAAAATTTTTGATTTTCTTACTGTTTCATTATTTATTTGGTTAATTTCATTCATTTTTAAAATTCTTGAATTTGATTTCTAGTAATAATGAGAATTTTATATACTAAATACAATGCTATCAACTCCCATACTACTAGACTACCAATCATCAACTCCTTGCTCTAAAGATGTTGTTGATTCTATGAAACCTTTTTGGACTGAGATATTTTCTAACCCTACAAGCAAATCTAATTTGGCGGGTATAAACGCAAGCGCTATATTGGAAGCCTCAAGAGAAAGCATAGAACAAAATTTATTTCTTCATAATAAAAAGGTTATTTTTACTAGTGGGGCTACAGAATCTAATAACTTAGCCTTAATAGGTTTTGCAAGAAATTACTATAAAAAAACAGGAAATTATGGACATATTATTACCTCAAAAACGGAGCATAAAGCTGTATTGGAGCCCCTAAATCAATTAAAAAAAGAAGGATTTATGGTTACAGAAATAGCTCCAGAAAGCGATGGTTTAATTTCAGAAGAAAAGTTTAAAAAGCATATAAGAGAAGATACATTTATGGTGAGTTTCATGTTGGCAAATAACGAAATAGGAGTTATTCAGCCCATAGAGAATATTTTAAAGATATGTAATTCGAGAGGAATAATTTTTCACTCTGATTTTGCACAATGTTTAGGTTATATCGATTTAAACGATCTTTTATCAAATTTAAATATGATAACGATGAGTTCCCATAAAATTTATGGTCCCAAAGGGATAGGACTTCTTTTGATTGATGAAGAAATTAATCTGGAACCTTTAATTGTTGGAGGAGGGCAGGAATATGGTCTAAGATCTGGCACATTACCTCTCCCTCTAGTAGTAGGCTTTGCTAAGGCAATAGAGATAGCCGTTCTTAATCAAAAAAAGAATGCTGAGAAATTACTTTTGTATAGAAATAAACTTTTAGAGGGTTTGTTAGAAAATAATGCTGGTTTATTAATTAATGGCTCCATAAAAAAAAGGTTACCTCACAATTTGAATTTGACTGTATTGGATTTAAACGGAGCAAAGTTTCATAAACTTTTAAAATCTAAAATAATTTGTTCTAGTGGATCAGCATGCAGTAATGGTGAGCCTTCTCACGTTTTACTCGCCTTAGGTAGATCTTTTAAAGAAGCAGAATCTTCAATAAGGTTAAGTATTGGATTAAGCACTAGTTCAAAAGATATAAAACAAGCAATTCAAATACTGACTAATACAATCAAATCATTACGTTAGGAACTATTGGCTCACTACTTTAATTGAGCAACTCTTAATTTTCCGCTTCTGGCTCTTTTATTCATTTCTACTTCTTGTTCGGAGGGAGTTATTGGCTTTTTTGTCAGGTTTTTTAATCTTTGATCATTCTTAAAAGAAATTTTAACTAACCTATCCTCCAGGGAATGAAAACTAATAATAGAAATAATTCCGCCTGGCAATAGCCAATCAGGGACAATTTGCAAAAATTTTTCTAATACTTCAATTTCTTTATTAACAGCAATTCTTAGTGCTTGGAATGTTCTAGTTGCTGGGTGTATTTTTTTATATCTTTGTTTTGGTGGGAAGCAGCCTGCAATAGAATAAGCTAACTCTTTGGTTCCAGAATATTTCCCATTTACCTTTAAATCCATTTTTATTTTCCTAGCAATCTTTCTTGATAATCTCTCATCCCCATATTTATAAATTAGGTTAGCTAGATCTTTTTCATTTAAAGTCTCAATTAATTTCTCTGCATCAACCTCAAGAAAAGGATTCATCCGCATATCAAGTGGACCATCTTTTTGGAAACTAAATCCTCTTTTAGGGTCATCAATTTGGTTACTATTTACTCCAAGATCTGCAATTACAAAAGAAACTTTTTCTTTTGGTGCAAAATCCGCAAAATTTGAAGCCCTTATATCAATCCTATTTTTAAATTCATCAAGTTTTTTTGATGCTGATTTTCTTGCGAATGGATCTTGATCAAGTCCAATTATATTTAAATCCGAATATTTTCTCAATAAATGATAAGAGTGCCCGCCTCCGCCTAAAGTTGCGTCTATTCCTTTAAGTTCGTTGTTATATATTAATGGGCAATGCTCTAATGAGGCCATAATCTCATCTGTCATCACTGATTTATGATTGAAAAAAGATGAATCAGATAGTTCAGTTTGCATAACTTTCGACTAAGATTTATTTAGAAGTTAAATTTCGAATGGCTCAGCTAGAGACTAGAACAGAACCAATGGTGGTCAATTTTGGCCCTCACCATCCCTCAATGCATGGAGTTTTAAGGTTAGTTGTAACTCTTGATGGTGAAAATGTCATTGATTGTGAGCCGGTAATTGGATATTTGCATAGAGGAATGGAAAAGATAGCTGAAAATAGAACAAATGTTATGTATGTCCCTTATGTAAGCAGAATGGATTATGCAGCAGGAATGTTTTATGAAGCTATTGTAGTAAATGCTCCTGAAAGATTAGCTAATATTCCAGTTCCTAAAAGAGCTAGTTACATCAGAGTTCTTATGTTGGAACTTAATCGTATTGCTAATCATCTTTTATGGCTTGGCCCCTTTTTAGCAGACGTAGGAGCTCAAACTCCATTTTTCTATATCTTTAGAGAAAGAGAAATGATTTATGATCTTTGGGAAGCTGCTACTGGACAAAGGCTAATAAATAATAATTTCTTCAGGATAGGTGGTGTTGCATGTGATCTTCCATACGGATGGTTAGAAAAATGTATAGACTTTTGCGATTGGTTCGGTCCGAAGATAGATGAGTACGAAAAATTAATCACAAATAATCCAATTTTTAGAAAAAGAATTGAAGGTCTTGGAACAATACAAAGAGATCAGGCAATTAATTGGTCTTTGTCTGGCCCAATGCTTAGGGCTTCTGGAGTTTCCTGGGATTTGAGAAAAGTCGATAGTTATGAATGTTATGACGATTTTGATTGGCAGATTGCTTCAGAAAAAGAAGGAGATTGTTATGCAAGATATCGAGTAAGAGTTGAAGAGATGAGACAATCACTAAGCATCATTCGCCAAGCATGCAAAATGATTCCAGGAGGTCCAACAGAAAATTTAGAAGCTCAAAGAATGGCGACTGAAGATAAGAAGAGTGAAATATTTGGTATTGACTATCAATATGTAGCTAAGAAGGTTGCTCCAACTTTTAAAATTCCTAATGGAGAATTATATACAAGATTAGAGTCCGGTAAAGGAGAAATAGGTGTATTTATTCAAGGAAATAATGAAGTTACCCCATGGAGATTTAAAATAAGAGCAGCTGATTTAAATAATCTCCAAATATTGCCTCATATTCTTAAAGGTGCCAAAATCGCCGATATTATGGCAATCCTTGGTTCAATAGATGTGATTATGGGATCTGTGGATAGATAAGTTCTTTAAATGAAAGCGTCTGATTGGTTAATATTGCAGAAGAAAGTACGATTTGGTGATTGTGATTCTGCAGGTGTAATTCATTTTCATAACTTATTAAAATGGTCACACGAAGCTTGGGAAGAGAGTATTGAAATTTATGGTATTCCTTATCAAGATATTTTTCCAGATTTTTCTATACGTAAAAGTCAGATTATTTTTCCCATAGTAAATTGCGAAGCGAACTTCCTTGTGCCTATTAAAATTGGAGATTTATTAAAAGTAAAAATTTCCCCCCATAAAATTAATACTCATTTGTTCCAAGTAAATAGCTTTTTTATGAAAAATGGAAATAAAGTAGCAGAAGGAAAAATAATACATTGTTCTTTAGATGTATATTCAAGAAATAAAATAGAACTTCCCGATCAGCTAGAAAGATGGATAGAGGCTTCAAATGTAAGTACAAATTTAAAAGAGTGCTAATTATTATTTATTATTTTTTAAATTTATAGTTTCTTTTTTCTGTACTTGTATTTTTATTTTTAATAATCCACTTTTCTGGTTTTTCATGTTTAGGCCAACTTTGTGAAAAGTTTTTTAATAAATTTAATGAATTTTCAATATTTTTAGGATTTGTAAGTTCTCTAAATTCAACAATTATTTTAATTTTATTTCCCCATAATTTGTCGGTTACTTTTGAAATATTGAATTTATTAATTGGGATATTTTCTTTCATAATGAAATCATTTAATCGAGATTCAATTACTTCTGGAAAAACGATTTCTCCTCCTGAATCAAAAGCGTTATCAATTCTTCCAATAAACTTTAAATATAAAGAATTATTGATTTGATTAATTTCACCTAAATCTCCCGTTCGCCACCATCCATTTTTATTTTTGAAATTTTCAGTTTTTGAAGAATCTATTATTTCGATTCCAATTCTGGCTGATTTTATCTCAATTAATCCTTGTTCATTTATTCTTATTTTTGTATCAGGTAGTATTTCTCCAACATTTTCAAAACCCATTAAGAATTCTTTTGGTTTTAAACTCGTAACCATTGCTGCTGTTTCAGTTGAGCCGTAACAAGGTGCTAATTTTATTTGTTCTTTTATACATTTTTTTGCAGTTTCGCGGGTAATTGAAGCTCCACCTACCCAAATCAAATCAAAAATTTTTAGCCAATTAATACCATCTTTTTCAGATAAAAGTCTTTTTAATTGGGTAGGTACTAATGACGTAATCAAATGTTTTTTGTTTTTTTGTGATTTGATTGTAAACAGCAGAAGTTCTTTAGTATTTCTTATTAAATTCGGAGAAATATTAATACAATCACATCCCCAATTTTGACTTCTAAAAATTGGCATTAATCCACTTATGTGGTTAAGGGGTAAAGTGTTAAAAATTAAGCAGTTTTGTAATTCATATCCTTGCTCTTTTAGCCATTTTCCTGAAGTGGCGGCAGATAATTTGAGATTATCTAAATGGTGAATACATTTTCTAGGTTTACCACTGCTCCCACTGCTGTTTAAGATAATCGCTGGTCCATTTTCATGTATCTGATCTAGTACCTCTTCGTTTTCATAAAATTTGTTTTTTATATAAATTATTTTATTCTCTTTAATTCTCTGAATAATTTTCTCTATAGATTGAGGTTCATTATTTTCAACTTCAATAATATGAATTTTACTTTTCATAGTTTATCCCATATCTTTTGTGCTTCATTTAAAAATAGGAAAGAGTTAGGGAATTTATTCATTGCTAAACCAGGAACTTTTGGTGTTGGTCCTTGTAACTGTAGCGATGATAAATGATAAAGCCATCTTCTTCCTATTCCAGTTTCAAATGAAGTACTTATAGATATTAAAGCTTTTTTATTTTCTAAGTCTCTTAAAAGCTTATCTGGATTCTTTTCTTGAGAGGGTCTTCGAATTTGCCAACCCTTCCACTCATCAATCAAAGTTGGAAATTTTAAAAGTGATTCGTCTAAAGCTATTGGAATTTTTTGGTTGAGTTCTTTTAATCCATCAATATCATCCACAGAAAGAGGTTGTTCCAACCAATCTATATTTTTGTTATCTTTCAAAATATCGACCCATCTGTTAGCCATCTCCCTGCCCCAAGAACCATTAGCATCTATCCTTAACTTAATATTATTATCTATTTGGCTTAAAATTTCTTCTAAAATTGCTTCTTCCTCATTATTATTTTTTAAAGCTACTTTCCATTTTATGGTTACTGATTTTCCCTTATTAGATTGACTTTTTTTAATTTCATTTAAATCTGAAATGACATTATTAGGATTTAAAAGTACGGCTGTTTTATCAATTTCATCAAAAAAATAGTTTTCTTTAAAAATTATTTCTCCATTCATTTCTGCCAAAGCTGAATTTATTGCAGATTGAATGCATGGGTGAAAAATATTTATTTGCTTAGATAAATTTAATACTCCTACATACTCAGGAATCATATTTAATTGTTCTTCACATTTTTTTAAGTCTTCTTTTAGCAGAGGTGAAACTTCTCCAAATCCAATTTTTTTATCTTTATTTTTTAATTTAATTATCCAACCCGATTTTGTAAGATAAGTGGTTTTAGAATTTTCTATTTTTGTGGAAAATTTAAAGCAATAAGATTTTTTTTTAAATATTAAGTTCATTTATTAATCAAGTAATTAAAAATTAATCCTGTGATTAAGCCAACTCCATTAAGAGTTTGAAATTTTATTGCTATGAATTTGCAATTTTTTATTGCTGAAGGTTTGTTATATGAAGATCGTAATAAATTTATAAGTTTTATTGCTTGAGGAAAACTAATCAAATAAAGGATACAAAAAACTGGAATAAATCCAGTAACTATAGTGAAAAGTTGAAAAATATATATTGTAAAAATTATCCAAGGCACAAATTGAGAACCATTTTTTGCTCCTAAGCGAACTAAAGGTGAATTTTTCCCATACTTTTTATCTTCAATAATTTGATGAAAATGAGAACAAAATAATACTAGAGTTGTTGCCATGGAAGGTCCTGAACCAAGTAATAAAGAAACTTTCCAAGGAATATCTTCTAAATAAATATTAGACGGATTTAACGCAATTAAGATTGCAGAGTAAGCAAAAGGTCCAAATGCAAGCCAGCATAATGGTTCTCCTAAACCTTGATAGCCAAATCTAAAAGGAGGTCCTTGATATAAATATCCTAAGAAGCAGCAAACTGCAACTAAAATCAAAATGTTTATGCTTATTGATACTGAGATAATTGAAATTATTAATAAACCAACAATTAAAGATGTATATGCAATAAATGAAATTATTTTTTTGTTTTTTATAAGATTTACAATTGAATGAAATTTAAATTCATCGATTCCTGTTTCTGCGTCGAATAAATCATTAGTTAGATTTTCCCAAATTAATATCAAAATTGCAGCTAACGTAAATGCAATCAAATTATATATTTTTACTTTTTCATATTGATTCAGTAGATAAGCCCCTGTAATGAAAACTGGAAGTATTGCAACAGAATAAAGAGGCCATTTTATTGCTTGTTTCCATAATTTTTTTTTGTTTTCATCCATTTTTAATTAACACACAAAATTCCATCATTATTAAATGTAGTTTATAAATTGAGTTACATTTTTTACTTTATTGCATGATTTTTAGTTATTTTCAATAAGTAATGAAAAATGATTTAAATTTTACAGATTTTTTAAAAGATGTATTTTCCACTTTCGATAAGAAAGTGGAAAATACTGGATTAGTAAGTATTTGTGTTCAGATTCCTTGTATTGATTTATTTCAAGTATATGAATTTTTTATTAATAAATATCAGTTTTCTTCATTTTGGGAGGAATCTGATGGCATTTCATATATTGCTTTCGAGAAATGTAAATATGTTACTTTGGATGGTCCAAAAAGATTTGAGGTAGCAAAAGAGTTTAATTCTGAGAATTTTAAAAATTTAATTAACTTAACAAATGAATCACAAATTTCCTCACTTTCAAAAATAATTTATTTGTTTTCTTTTTCTGAAAACTTGAATAATAAGAATTTATCTTCAGATGTTCCTATTTTGGAAGCTATCTTACCAAAAATATTAATTATCAAAAGCGATAATAATTGCTGGTTAAGAATCAATGGTCATGTTGAAGGTAAGTCATCATTAAGAACATTAATTGAAGAAATATGGGCAATTAGAAATGAAGTTATTAATTATGGCTCAGAATTAATAAAATCATCTAGCTTAAAAAGTAGTTTTGATTTTCCTATTATTGATGATTTCTTAAATTCCTTAGAAATGTCTAACATCAATTTGAAACAAATAGTAAATAGAGGAATTAAATTAGTAGAGAAAGGTATCCTCGAAAAGATAGTTTTAGCGAATAGGATTAAAATAAAACTTAAAAATAAATTAGATTTAGTAGAAATTTTAAAAAGATTAAAAAAGAATCAACCAAATACATGCAGATATGTTTGGAAAAGGAATAGTAAAGATATTTTGTTTGGAGCATCTCCAGAAAAATTATTTTCTTTTACTAAACCTAATTTAACTTTGCAGGCTCTTGCTGGAACCATCGCAACTAATTCAAATTTTAATAAACTCCTTAGAAGTTCTAAAGACTTAAAGGAACATAATTATGTAATACAGTATTTAATTAAATGTTTAGAGGTTTCAAAAATAACCAACTTTGAAAAAGGTGATATCAAGGTAAATTCATTTGGAGCTATTTCTCATTTGCAAACACTAATTTTCTCTAAAGTTGAAAACATATGTCCTTTTGAATTACTTAAAAATTTGCATCCATCTCCGGCTGTTTGTGGATACCCAAAAAATGAAGCATTGGATTGGATAAATACTCTAGAGTCTTTCCCTAGAGGAAATTATGCTTCTCCAATGGGTTGGGTTGATGCATCAGGAAATTCTTCATTTCTTGTAGCAATAAGAGGCGCAAGATATTTTGAAGAAAATATTGAATTTACTGCCGGTTCAGGTATAGTTTCAGGTTCTGTTTTAGAGAACGAAATAGATGAGATTAAATTAAAATTTGAATCTATAGTAAAACAAATATTTTTCGCTAAAAACCCTAGATAATTTCCACTAATTTTTCAATAACTTCCTCTGAAACATTCTTATTAGATAAATTTTCTATTTCTCTTAAACCTGTTGGACTTGTTACATTAATCTCGCTAAGCATTCCATTTATTACATCAATACCCACAAAAAATAAACCTTCATCTTTGAAGTGTTGAGATAACTCTGAGCAGATACTTTTTTCTTTTTCCGTTAATAATGTTGGTTCAGCCTTTCCTCCCATAGCTAAATTACTCCTGAAATCACCTCCTTGAGGAATCCTATTTATAGATCCAATTGCTTCACCATTTACTATAATTATTCTTTTATCTCCGTCTATGACTTCAGGAATAAATTTTTGCATCATAACGGGTAATTCTTCTTGAGAAGTTATTAATTCAATGATTGATTTAATGCCTGGGGAATTTTTATTTATCCTGATAACTCCTTGACCTCCTTTTCCTCCAAGAGGTTTTACGACTACTTCATTATTTATATTTGCAAAATTAATAAGATCTTTCACCTTACTCGCAACTATTGTTGGGGCCATTAAGTGGCTGTATCTCAAAGCACCTAACTTTTCATTCCATGCCCTTAATGATGAGGGTTTGTTAATTACTTTTACGCCTTTTCTTTCGGCAACTTCTAAGAGATGGGTTGCATACAAATAAGCCTCATTTACAGGAGGATCTTTTCTCATCCAAATGCAATTAAATTCTGCGAGAGGTATGCAATCATTCTCTTTGAAAGAAATCCATGGATTTACTTCAACTTTTACGGAAGATGCCCATACTTCATCACCTCTAGCCTCAAGGTCTTGAGGAGTACAACTCCAGATTTCAATATTTTTCTTTGATGATGCTTGCATTAAAGCAGCAGATGAATCTTTTAAGGGATTTATATTTTTTATTGGATCTATTACGAATAGAAATTTCATAAGATCTAGTTTAATAATGCGTCTAGTTTATTTTCATTTTCTAGTATGTAGAGATCATCGCAGCCTCCGATACCCTCATTATCTATAAATATTTGTGGTAATGTTCTTCTGCCATCAGCTCTTTCAGTCATCAATTCTCTGGCATCTTCATCGCCATCTATTTTATATTCTGTAAAATTTATATTTTTTTTCTTGAGTAGAGATTTTGCTCGCATACAGAATGGGCAATATTGCCAAGTATAAATTTCAACTTTGGACATTTTTTTAAAATAATACTTAGTTTATACTATTAAACAAAAGTGCTTGTTAGATTATAAATAACGATTAAATTCTATTTTGATAGATATTACAGAGTTCAAAAAAGATCTTTCGGAACTAACAAAGCGCCTGGGTAATGCTCAGGATTGTCTTTGACGTTCCAAGATTAAAAGCGAAAAGGAGAGAGTTGGAACAAATTTCTGCTCAGCCTGGATTTTGGGAGAATCAAGAAGAAGCGAAGAAACAAATGTTAATCCTTGATGATGTCAAAGAACAAATTGAATTGTTAGATAAATGGAAAACCTTTATTTCTGATGCTAAAGCATCTCTCGAGCTTTATTCTTTAGAACCTGAAGAAGAAATGATTTTGGAATCCCAGCAAGGCTTAAACAAATTAAGAGAGAATTTAGATAAATGGGAATTTGAAAGATTGTTATGTGGTGAATATGATAAGGAAGGAGCAGTAGTTTCTATTAACTCAGGTGCGGGTGGAACAGATGCACAGGATTGGGTAGAGATATTATTGAGAATGTATTCAAGATGGGCGGATAATAATCAAATGAGACTTATCATCAATGAATTATCTCAAGGAGAAGAAGCAGGTATTAAAAGTGTAACGTTTGAAATTGATGGAAAATATGCATACGGCTATCTTCAACATGAAAAAGGAACTCATAGATTAGTAAGAATTTCTCCTTTCAATGCTAACGGAAAAAGACAAACAAGCTTTGCTGGGGTAGAGGTTATGCCAAAATTAGATGATAATATTTCACTTGATATACCTGAAAAAGATTTAGAAATTACAACTAGTAGATCCGGTGGAGCTGGAGGACAAAATGTTAATAAGGTAGAAACAGCAGTAAGGATTGTTCATTTGCCTTCAGGGATTTCAGTAAGATGCACCCAAGAAAGATCTCAATTACAAAATAAAGAAAAAGCTATGCTACTTCTAAAGTCTAAACTATTAGTGATTGCTAAAGAACAACGAGCTGCTGAAGTCGCTGATATTAAAGGTGATATTGTGGAAGCTGCATGGGGCAATCAAATAAGAAATTATGTTTTCCATCCCTATCAAATGGTAAAAGATCTTAGAACTATGCAGGAGACTAACGACTTAGATAGAGTTTTAGATGGTGGACTTGACCCATTTATTCATGAATTATTACGCATGAATATTTCTTCTAGCGAATCTATTGAATAATTAATGGAAAATCAAAACGAAAATTTAGAAAAAAAAGTTGCTCCTCCAAGCTTTATAAAGCTTGCTATGAGAAATATGGTTAGGAAGGGTTCAAAAAGTATTTATCATTTTTCAATAACCTTTCTATTTTTGATTGGAATATTAATACTTGTGGCCACAATAGGTAAGCCCAATATTCCTGTATAAGAATGTATGAAAGAAAAAATTATTTCTGAAATTAATTTAGATTTGGTTTTTCAATGTAATGATTTTTCTCAATTTTCAAATAAGTTAAAAGATACTAAAAGTAAGCTTATTTTTGAATCTATTTTTTGGGAGAAAGTTTTTTTATCTTGGATAAATACAATATTAAAAAAAGATGATTATGAAATTCCAAAATTTATTTTTAAAAAAAAATCTTTTTCATTGGGCTTACAAATAATATCTAATCAAGAAATTGCTTCTATGAACCAGAAGTGGATGCAAAAAAATGGACCAACTGATGTTCTATCTTTTCCAATCATTTCTGATGAATCTTTAAATAATTTAGATCATATAGAGTTGGGAGATATATTTATATCATTAGAGATGGCACTTGAGCAATCTTATGAATATAAACATTCAATCTATAGAGAGATACTCTGGTTGGCTAGTCATGGATTCTTACATCTTTTGGGATGGGAACACAATAATGCTCTAGATTTAGAAAATATGTTAAATTTTCAGGAATATTTAATTACTCGATTAGATTAAAAATCTATGCAAAAAAATATAAACTCTATAGAAAATAGAAAAGAATCATACAAAACTTCTAGAAATGTATTAATAAGTTTTAAGTATGCATTCAATGGAATTAGTTACGTATTAAATACTTCAAGAAATTTCAAAATACAATTAATTTTTGCAGTAACAATTTTTATGATTGGTTTTTTACTGCAAATTAGTCTAAGTAATTATGTGATTTTAATTGCCACAATTATGTCTGTTTTAATATTAGAAATATTAAACACATCTATTGAATCAATAGTTGATTTAGTAGTAAAAAAAGAATTTAGTAGTTTGGCTAAAATCTCAAAAGATACTTCTGCAGGAGCAGTATTATTGGCTTCCATTAATTCTGTTATTATTGCTGTATATATCTTTGTACCTAAAATAAAGTTGTTATTTTAAATTTATATAAATATGTTTCTTGTTATTGATAATTACGATAGTTTTACTTATAACCTTGTTCAATATTTAGGAGAACTTTCTGTCGAGCATGAAATAACTAAAGAATTAATAGTGAAAAGAAATGATGAAATTACTTTAGACGAAATTATTAAACTAAATCCTAGTGGCATCCTATTATCTCCAGGTCCTGGGAATCCAGATCAATCTGGAATTTGTTTGCCAATACTAAAAAAATTATCCAAAAATATTCCGACATTAGGAGTTTGTTTAGGTCATCAAGCTTTGGCACAAGCTTTTGGAGGTAAGGTTATAGTTGGTAAAGAACTTATGCATGGTAAGACATCTAAAATATTTCATAATCAAAAAGGATTGTTTAAAGATATCGAGAATCCATTTGTGGCGACTAGGTATCATAGTCTCATAGTTGATTCAAGTTCTTTACCATCTTGTTTCGAGATAACTGCGACTTTAGAAGACTCAACTATTATGGCCATCTCTCACAAAGAATATAAAAATTTACATGGGGTACAGTTCCATCCTGAAAGTGTCTTGACACAATTTGGTCATAAATTAATTAGTAATTTTCTAAAAATGGCTGAACAAAAGTAAAATAAAAGAAAATTAATATTATGACTTCTAAAATTACAAACTTTTTCTTTTTTATATTGTTTAGCTTTTTTTTACCTAACTCATTATTGGCAAGGAATTTAGTAATAAAAAGTTTGGGACATAGTAGTTTTTTAATTAATAGTGCAGAAAATTCGATCCTTATAAATCCCTTTAAAGCAATAGGTTGTGCAAGTGATTTTAAGGAGCCAAATGAAGTCAACATAGATTTTATTTTGGCTAGTTCTAGGCTTCCAGATGAGGGATATAACCCAAATGATCAATTAATGTTTGTTGAGCCTGGAATCTATCAATTTGAGGATATTTTATTAAATGGAATTTCTGTTCCACATGACAGACTTGATGGAAGAAGATTTGGGATGGCAACTGTTTGGAGTTGGGAGCAGAATGATCTTAAAATTGTTCATATGGGAGGCGCAGCTGGTGAAATTGATATTAATAGTCAAATTATTTTGTCTCGCCCAGATATCTTATTTATTTCAATTGGAGGAGGAATAAAATCTTACGATGGAGAAGAAGCCTCAAGAATAGTTAAGATCTTAAAACCTAATGTGGTTATTCCTGTTCACTTTGCAAGTGGCAAAAAAATTAATAAAGACTGTGATTTCTCAAATGCTGATTTATTTATCGAAAATATGAGAGATTTTAAAGTAAAATATGTTGGAAAAGATTTTCAAATAAAACCTAAAAGAATTGATCAAAATACAATTTATATTTTTAGTAATTAATTTATTAAATCTAATACCTTGTAATTTTCCCAGAAAAAAATCATTTGTTCTTTATTTCCAATACTAACCCTTATTGAATTACCAATATCTTTTTTGTTTTCCATACTTCTAATTAGAATCCCTTTTTCTCTCATCTGTTGTATTAAAATTTTAGGATCTTTTTTTGGCCAAATTAAAAAATAATTACCTCCACTAAAGTGAGTTCTGATTTTTGTTGATTTAAATTTTTTTAAAATCCATTCCCTTGCTTGTTTTACTTCCAAAACATAATTATCAATATATGATTTATCTTTAAGTGCTGCTAATGCTGCTGTTATAGCAAAGCTATTTACATCATATGGTCCTGTAACTTTATTAATGTACTGAATTAAACTTTTATTGCCAAAAGTAAAACCTATTCTTAAACCAGCTAAACCTGCTGTTTTTGAAAGAGATTGGATTATTAGTATATTGTTGTTTTTTTCAAAATCTACCGATTCAAGAAGACTATCTCCATTAAATTTTTCATATAGTTCATCAACAATTATCAATGAATCGTAATTGATATTAGCTAAGTTAATTATTTCTTGAGAGCTTAAAACCGTTCCTGTTGGATTATTTGGATTACAAATAAATATTAACTTTGGATTATGCTTTATTATTTTTTCCCTAAATTCTTTTATTGGGAATAGAAAATTTTTTCCAATGTAAGAACAACTTATTTTCTTCATTCCTCGCATTTCTGAACAAGGAGAATAGTAACCAAAAGTTGGATTTGTGGTTAGAAATATTTGATCTTTTTCTCCAAAGCAATTGAAAATTGCATTTATTGCTGCATCTGCGCCATTGAAAATTCCTATTTCATCATTATCAAATTTTCTTGAATCAAGATATTTATCACATAAAAATTTTTTTAATAAATTATATTCTGGATAAATTGAAATCTCATCTAATTTTATCGCTTGTAATGCCTCTAAAACTTTAGGACTTGGACCTAAAGTATTTTCATTAAAGTCTAAGCGGAGTAAATTTCTTCTATTTTCTAAAGGTGCAGAGTAAGACCGCATATTTATTATTTCTTCTCTTGGTTTTGGGAAAAGATTATTTAATGGATCAAAATCATTCATTACATTCTTTCTAAAGTTTCAATTCCTAGAAGATCTAAGCTTAATTTTAGTGTTTTTGCAGTAAGTTCACATAAATTAAGTCTAGAAATTTTTATATTTTTTTCTTCTTTGAGGATTGGAACTTGATCATAGAATCTATTAAAAGTTTGACATAGCTCAAACAGATAATTGCATACTCTATTTGGCATTAAGTCTTTTTCAATAGAGATTATGACTTCATCGAACTTAAGTAATTTTCTGATAAGTTTCCACTCAGATTTATGTTCATAATTTATGTATTGAAAATCTTTAGAGTCATAAATAAAATCATTTTTTCTTTTAATTCCTGAAATTCTTACAAGTGTATACAACAAATAAGGAGCAGTATTTCCATTCAGGGAAAGCATTTTATCAAAACTAAATTGATAATTAGTAATCCTATTTTGACTTAAATCAGCATACTTAACAGCTCCTAATCCAATGATTCTTGAAGTATTTGCAATAAATTCTTCGGTCTCATAACGATTTTCATCTTCTAATCTTTTCAATAAATCTTCTTTCGCTCTTCTAACCGCTTCTTTTAATAAATCTTTTAGACGTATTGTTTCACCTTCCCTTGTCTTTAGTTTTTTGCCATCAATTCCTTGAACTAAACCAAAAGGGACATGGTCTAATTGACAGTTATCTGGGATCCATTTTGCTTTTCTTGCAACTTGAAAAACTCCAGCAAAATGATTTGCTTGTCCATGATCAGTTACATAAATAATTCTTGATGCATCATCCCCATTAGGAGCTTTATTGAACCTATATCTTATAGCAGCAAGGTCTGTTGTGGCATAATTAAAACCGCCATCTTTTTTTTGAATAATTAGCGGTAAAGGTTTGCCTTCTTTATTAGTCATCCCATCTAAAAATACACATTTTGCTCCTTGATCTTCTACGAGTATTTTTTTTAAATTCAAATCCTCAATAACTGACTTTAAGAAGGGATTATAAAAAGATTCACCTCTTTCTTTTATTTTTATTTTTAAATTTTTATAGATTTCATCAAATTCTTTTCTAGATTGTGCACATAATAATTTCCATGCTTGAATTGATTTACTATCTCCACTTTGTAACTTTACTACTTCCTCTCTAGATCTTTTTTGGAATTCAGATTCATTATCAAATCTTTTTTTTGATGCTTTATAAAATTCAACTAAATCACTGATCTTGATCTTTCCTATTTCTTCTAAATCATTTGCATATAAATCTTTGAGCTGAGTAATAAGCATTCCAAATTGTGTTCCCCAATCACCAACATGATTTAGTCTTAATACTTCATAACCTCTTAACTCGAAAATTCTGGATATTGAGTCCCCTATTATTGTTGATCTTAAATGACCCACATGCATTTCTTTAGCAATATTAGGACTAGAAAAATCTACAATAACTTTATTAGATAAGCCACTATCTAAATCTTTTTTAATTAGAGGTACTCCAGCCCTTTGGCATTGAATATTTGACTTGATTTCATTTATTAGAACTTCATCTTTTAATTTTATATTTATAAATCCAGGCCCTGCTATTTCTAAACTCTTGCATAATTTTAATAAGCTTTTATTTTTATTTAAAAGGTTAACAAAATCATTAGAGATCTCTCTTGGTTTCTTTTTATATATTTTAGATAAACTTAGACAAACATTACATTGATAATCACCAAACTCTTCTTTTGATGATTGTGTAATTAAATTTTTTCTAAGATTTTCGAATTCTCCTTTTTTATTATTTTTTTCAAGACTATCTAAAAGAGATTGTTCAAAGTTTTTTGTTAATTCTTTAAAAATGATTAGCATTAATTATTCAATTATTTATCTATATAATTAATTAATATAACGCATACTTAAATCAATCCAATTACTTTTGGTAATTGAAGAACTTGTTGAAATTAAATCAATACCTTGTATTAGATATTTACTAATTTCTTTAGGGTTTATGCCAGAAACTTCTATTATCAAATTTTTATTGACTTCTTTTTTTAAGCTATTAACTGATAAATCTCTTAATTCTTGAATGTTTTTTTTGATTATTTCAGGGCTAATTTCATCTAATAAGACACTATCTGCTCCTGCTAATACTGCTTCTTTTGCCTGTTGGATATTCTCAGCTTCAATTATGATATGAGTTGTAAAAGGCGAATTTAGTCGAATTTTTTTTACTGCATTTTTAAGATTATCTGTCCATGCAATGTGATTTTCTTTTATCATAGCTGCATCGTATAGTCCCATCCTATGATTCACTCCACCTCCGCATTTGAATGCATATTTTTCAAATATTCTTAATCCAGGAGTTGTTTTTCTAGTATCTGCTAATTTTATATTTGTGCCTTCTAACTTATTGACAAGATTCTTCGTATGTGAAGATATTCCAGATAAATGCATTGCTAAATTTAAGCTGACCCTTTCACTAGCGAGCAAACTTTTTGAAGGTCCATATATTTCCAAGAGTTTTTGATCTTTAACAAATTTATCTCCATCAGAGATATTAAATTTTGTACTGATTTTTAAATCAATTTTTTTAAAAATTTCTTTTATAATTCCAACCCCACAAAATATACCCTCTTCTTTTGCAATCCAATATGCATTACCTTTGTCTTCTGTAATAGAGGAACTTGTTAGATCTCCTCTACCTATATCTTCATCGATCCAATTATCAATGATCTTACTTATTATTGGGGTATTTAAATCCACTAATCTAAAAATAATTAATTAATAAAAATTCAACTGAAGTTAGAGAGTCAACTATATAACACTATGTAATTTAACTCAAATTTATTTACCAATACAAAACTTAGAAAAAATATTATCTAGAAGTTCCTCTGTTAATTCTTGACCAGTTATTTTAGATAAGTTTTGAATTCCATCTCTCAATTCTATTGATAACAAATCAAATGGCAATCTATTTTTAATTATTTGATCAGTATCATTTAAATTAGACAGGCAATCAGACAAATTAGTTAGGTGTCTTTCGTTTAAAAATATATTGATATTTTCTTCTTGTTTTAATCCGCATTTTTTTATGATTGTATCGATTAATAATCTTTCTCCATCATTATTCTTAATGCTCATAAGAATTGTGTTTTTTAACTCATTTGAATTACTATTTTTATAATCAATTAAATCTTTTTTATTGCCCACAATAGTAATTAATTTTTGTTTGGGGATTTCTTTTATTATTTTTTTGTCTTCTTCATTAAATCCTTCTTCAAGACTATAAATATAAATTATAAAATCTGACTCTTTAATTTTCCCAAAACTTTTTTTAATTCCAATACTTTCAATTTGTTCATGAGTTTCTCTTATGCCGGCAGTATCAATTATTTTTATTGGAATGTCATTAATAGTTAAATTAACTTCAATAACATCTCTAGTTGTTCCAGGAATACTAGTTACAATTACTTTATCTTTTTTTGCAAGCAAATTTAGTAAAGAGCTTTTACCAACATTTGTTTTGCCAATAAGCGCAATGGATATTCCATAGTGAATATATGAATTTCTTTTAGCATTTTCTATCAGTAATTCTATTTTTTCTTTTACTTTGTTAATGTTTTTTAGATATTTGGTATAATCAAAATCTTTGAAGTCTTCTTCAAAATCAACTCTCGCTTCTATCTCGCAAAGTTCATTAATAAGGTCATTTTTAATATCATCAATTTTTTTCTTTATTTCTCCTTGAACCCCGCTAAAAGCTAACTCTGCTGATCTGACATTGCTTGCGTTAATTAATTGATTAATTGACTCGGCTTGAGTAAGGTCTATTTTCCCATTGAGAAAAGCTCTTTGACTAAATTCTCCTGGATTTGCAAGTCTAACTCTAGAATTATTAGATAATAATATCTTTAGCACTTTATTTACTAAGATAATTCCTCCGTGGCAATGTAGTTCAACTACATCCTCTCCTGTGAAGCTATTTGGTGATTTCATCACTAAAATTAAAACCTCATCTATAAATTTATTTTGTTTATTGTCCTGAATAAAACCGTGAAAAACTCTATGTGATTCCCATGCATATTTAGATTTAGTTTGAACAATCTTTTTGCAAGAATTTATTGCGTCTTTCCCTGATACTCTTATTATAGCAACTCCTCCTTTCCCTATATTTATAGCTGAAGCAATTGCAGCTATCGTATCTTCTGTAGTAACTATAGAATCCATCTCTCGCTTTGTTATAGATAATTAAGTAAGATTATCAAGAATTTAATTTTGAATTTTTCTTTCTGAATGAGATCTAAAAGAGATATTACCCATAAGAAAATTCTATCATTATTTAGGAATCAGAATGGAAGTCCTTTCTTTAATGCTAAAGGTTTAGCAATAGGGGTATTTAGTGGCTGCTTTCCTTTTTTTGGGTTTCAGACTGTAATAGGGTTATTTCTTGCCAAACTAGCTAAAGGAAATATTGTTCTAGCTGCAATTGGTACTTGGATCAGCAACCCTTTCACTTATATTCCACTTTATTATTTTAACTATAAAGTGGGTTCGATTTTTTTTAATAATTATCCTAATAAAATCATTGAAAAAAATTTGGTTATTGATGACTTATGGAAACAAGGTAGTATTTTTTCACTAAGATTACTCTTGGGTTCATTTTGTGTTGGGTTTTTATTAGCTTTGATTGCAGGCAGTATTGTTTTTTTTATTTACAAGATAAAAAATAAAAGATAGATTTACCTGCTTTTTAAAGTTAACTTTGTCCAACTCTGGCAATATCTAAAACATCTGCCATTGATTTAATTTGGTCAATTGTTTTGTGTAGTTGATTATAACTTTCTAGCCCTACGCAGAGATTGATAATAGCTGGTTTCCCATAAGCAGTTTTAACATTGGCATCGCTAACGTTTATACCTTTATCAGATAGCCGCATAAGAATATCTTTAAGAACTCCAACCCTATCAATTACTTCTATTCGCAATTGTATTGGAAACTTATTATCACGAGTTCTATTATCTTGATTCCATCCAACAGGTAATCTTCTCTCTATTGGAATTGGCGTTACATTTTCGCAATCTACCCTATGAATGGTTATTCCATGGTTACCAAGCGATACGGTGCCGACTATATCTTCGCCAGGTAGTGGGGAACAGCATTTACCTAACCTATAATCAAGACCTTCTATCCCAGAAATTGGTGATTTAGTCGCTGCATCAGGTTTATTAGAGGATGCATTACTACTACTTTTAAGAGATTTTGCTATTTCAGAGTCAGAATCATTTTTTACATCTTCTGTCAGTAATTTTATTTCTTCTCTTAGTCTGTTTAATACTTGATGTAAAGTTAAACCACCAAAACCAAGAGACGCAAGAAGGTCTTCAGTAGTTTTTAAATTGCATCGATTTGCAACTTTTTTCATAGCATCACTAGAAAGTAACGTTTCAAAACCGTTTCGACCTACTTCTTTTTCGAGTAAATCTCTACCTCTTTTAATCGTTTCATCACGATGGCTTTTCTTATACCATTGGCGGATTCTATTTTTAGCAGTTGGCGTAACTACAAAGTTCAGCCAATCCAAGCTTGGATTGGCATTATTATTTGTCAAAATTTCTATGAAGTCACCATTTTGAAGTGCTGTAGATAATGGAGAAAGCTTTTCGTTAATTCTTATTCCATTACAGTGATTTCCAACTTCAGAATGAATTCTGTAGGCGAAATCTATCGCTGTAGATCCTTTTCTTAAACCAACAACGTCTCCTTTTGGAGTGATCACAAATACTTCTTCATCAAATAAATCTTCTTTAATTGAAGCTAAATAATCATTATGATCCCCTTCATTACCTTCTTTTTGCCATTCGACTAATTGTCTTAGCCAATTAAATCTCTCGGCATTACTTTTAGCAGGAGAACCACCCTCTTTGTATTGCCAATGAGCGGCAATACCATATTCTGCAATTTGATGCATAGAAGTAGTTCTAATTTGAACTTCAATAGGTCGATGTCTTCCAATCACAGACGTATGGAGGGACTGATATCCATTAGGTTTGGGCAATCCTATGTAGTCTTTAAATCTACCTGGTATTGGTTTGAAAGTATCATGTACAACTGCTAAAGCTCTATAACAACTATCTGAATTGTCCACGATAATTCTTAGAGCAGCAACATCATAAATCTCATGAAAATGCTTTTGTTGTCTTTCCATTTTGCTCCAGATGCCATAAAGATGTTTTGGCCTTCCAGTTATTTCAAAATTTTTTAAACCTGCTGAGACTAAGTTTTCTTTCATAAGATTCAAAGTTACTTTTAATCTTTTTTCTCTATCACTTCTTTTAACAGCAATTTGATCTTTTAGATCTTGATATTCTTTAGGCTCCAGGAATTTAAAAGCTAAATCTTCTAATTCCCATTTAAATCTGTTTATTCCTAATCGATTAGCTAAAGGTGCATAAATCTCTCTTGTTTCTCTAGCTATTCTTTGTTTTCTCTCATCATTTAGCCATTCAATTGTTCTCATGTTATGAAGTCGATCGGCAAGTTTTACTAAGACAACTCTGATATCACTGGCCATAGCCAAAAACATTTTCCTAAGATTCTCAGCTTGTGCTTCAGTCCTGTTATTAAAGTGAATCCCTCCTAATTTTGTTACTCCTTCCACAAGGATTTTCACTTCTAATCCAAAATTTTTTTCTATTTCGGATAAATCAATACCAGTATCTTCAACAACATCATGTAAAAGTCCTGCTGCAATAACAGATGAACTAGCGCCTATTTCTTTGAGAAGATTTGCAACAGCAACTGGGTGGATAATGTATGGCTCGCCACTCGCGCGGAGTTGTCCATCATGAGCTTTATAAGCAAGTTTAAAAGCCTTTACGATAAGGTTCTGATTATTATCTTTGTCTTTATTTGATTTTTCATAATTATTGATGTCCCTAAGAAGCCAATCGGGAATTTTTATCTCATAATTCAAAGATTTACTTTCATATCTTTTATTTTCAGGCAAAATAGTTTTGGAAACTTCAATTTCGTTTTTTTCTTTTGAATTTGCAGCTGCCTCAGACATTTTATATTGCTTTAGATGTATTTTATTTAGGACTAGAAAAATTTGCTATAAAATCATGGAAATAAAAAAAGAAAAAATTCTTACAGTTAGAAATCTTACTGTTAAATATGGTTTAAAACAGCAACCTATTATCAATAATTTTAATCTTGAAATAGATAGAGGGGATCATTTGGCAATAATAGGCCCCTCTGGATGTGGAAAGACTACTTTCGCAAAAACATTAGTAAATATGTTGCCTGAAACGGCAACTTCTAAAGGTTATTTATCGATTTCAAGTTTAGATCCTAGAAAAATAAATAATAGACAAGCGCAATTATTTAGAAGAAGAAATTTTGGATTTATCTATCAAGATTCCATGAAAAAACTTAATCCACTTATGAAAGTTAGGGATCACTTATATGAATTATTTAAAACTCATGATCAAAATAAATCATCTTTTTTGATTGATAAATTAGTAAAGGAAGTTTTTCGAAAAGTAGGGATTGAAGAAAGTAGACTGGATTCTTTTCCTCATCAATTTAGCGGTGGTATGAGACAGCGAGTTTCTATAGCAATGGCTCTTGCTTTAAAACCAAAATTATTAATAGCCGATGAACCTACAACCAGCCTAGATACCAAAACAAGTTTTGAAATTATGAACGAAATACTTTACTTATGCAATAAATTTGACACTACTTTAATTTTAATTAGTCATGATATTAATCTTGCAGCAAAGTGGTGTAAAAAAGTTGTAATCCTTGAAAAAGGTTCAATTGTTGAAAAAGGAAATATATTAGATATTTTTAAATCGCCTAAGTCAGATATCGGAATAAAATTAGTAAATGCATCGAAAATAGTTTTAGAACCAAATACTAAAAATAATATTCGAAATGAGGTTCTTTTAGAGGTTAATAACTTAAGACATTGGTATAAATTAAATTCTTCAATTTTCCGGAATAAATGGAATAAGGCTTTAAATGAAGTCAGTTTCAAATTATATAAAAATGAGACTCTTGGAATAGTTGGTTCTTCAGGAAGTGGTAAAAGTACCTTATGTAGGGCTTTAATTGGACTTCTGAAAGTAAGAGGTGGCGAGATAAAAATTTATGATAAAGATCATGAATCGACAAAAAATAAATCTTATAAAAAGCATAAAAATATGCAAATTATATTTCAAGATCCTTTTTCAAGTTTGAATCCAAAAATGACAATTAAAAATATTTTGGAAGATGTTTTTTTTATTCAGAAAATTTCAGATAAAAGAAAA